>CAJLXC010000038.1 GCA_905210545.1 uncultured Eubacteriales bacterium
GATTCCCACGTCAAGGGGCTTTGCCCCTTTCCTCGGAATGACAGCGCGGAGTGCGATACTCAATTGTGTCATTGCGAGGGGTTATTAACCCCGTGGCAATCTCTCTCGGAATAACAGCGCAAAGTGTAACGTTTGCCGCGCCCCGCGAGTTTTCCGCGGGGCGGACAAACGTCCCGGATTATGCATTAACCGTTTTTTATAAAACGATTATTTAACGATAGTAAAGTCGGTGAGTTGTAACTCTATATTCGTTCCCCATGTTTTACGGAAATATCCGTTCCACTTAGCAAATTCTTCGGCAGTAAGCGAAACTTCTACCCATTCTTTCGAGATAGAGAGTGTTATTATTCCCGTGTCGTGTGCACTACCTGCTTCAGTCATATACAAAGTGTTATTTTCGCTGTCTGCTTTAATTTTAAACTTAACTGACGTTGCATTTAATGCGCTTGCAATCTTCTGCATTTCGGCCACGTTGACTACTTTGAATGCATAGTTACTACCGGCACCTGCATTTCCCGAATTAGTGGTTGCGGTAACTTTTGCTACCGTACCGTTTACGTTATCCGCAATGGTTTCGACAGCAATGTTGGCGACGTAAGAGGCGGTAAATGTATCATCTGCAGCAGCCTTCGATACGAACGTTTCGTATTTATAAGAAGCGATTGCGTCGCCGCTTTCAAGTTTCTCTGCATAAGGTATTGCGTAATAAAGGTTTGTTTTCGCAGCAAATACATTTGCGCCGATTTCTATGCCGTCTGCAACTTTGCTCACAGGCACGGTAACGATATTCCAGCCCGCTTTGAGCATTCTGTACTCGCCGCCCTTGAGGGCATCTTGATCCTTAAATTTATATACGAGCGGCCAGGTAGAAGAACCTACTTCTTCGGGATCGAGATACATCGGGAATCTTACTACGTCGTATGTGCTTAAATCGCCAAGACTATTAAATTCAAGTCTTACGTTTTCGCGCGCGCCGTCGCTATATACACGAGAAATGTTTCCGTAATCTTTAATCTTTTCGGGTATGTTTGTGATTTTGATTGTATAAGTCGTAGTCGTATTATCGCGTATCGAATTTTCACCGTCTTCGTAGACAAGCGCTGCTTTATTTGCGGCATCTACGTATTTTTGGAGTTTATCGGGGTTTGTTATCTGCTGTTTCTGTTCGTCGGTCAATTTATCATAAGCGGTTTTTGTGGTTTTATAATTTTTGTTATAAACGACGGGTACGGTAGACACGTTATATTCGGGCAATGCGGCTATCGCATTATTCACCGTTTCTATCAGATCCGCGGCTTCCGCTGCCTGATACGCGGTTTCGTTGGCAACGAATTTATTGTAGATATCGAAATCATCAAGCAAATCCTTAATTACGGCATCTGCCTCGTCATAAGCGTTTCTTGCCGCTTGTATATTCGGTTTTTGCGTTGCGTCCAAAATATTTATGTTTTCTATATCCGCAGCGGCTTTTATAGCGGTATAAGCGGTTTTAAAGCCTTCTTTGTTGGCAGTAACAAACGTTTCTGCTTCCTTTTTCTTCGTAGGTTCTTCTTCGGCAGAATTACAGGGGTTAGCTTCGAGATATTTTGCCGCGATTGCAAAGTTATAAGCGGCGTCCGGTACTTCAGAGGCGTTTTCTATAGCGGCTTTTGCAACGAAAGCAACGCTTCTTTCGTTGTTCTTTGCGTTCACGGTGAAATATTGATAGGATACGGCGTTATCCGCTCCGACGGTTTTGATAAAGAACATTCCGACAAAATCTCTGTTATAGTTGTAATAATGCAAATCTGCGATAGAATATTTGAGAACGTAGTCTGAGCCTTTCATTTCGCCTGCGACATCTTCTTTTTCGAGATATTTTTCTACCGCGGTAAACTGATTTTTATGGTTGGTTATCTCGGTAGCCGCGGTAAGGTAATCTTTGGGCAGAATAAACGCGCCAAAGCTTTTGCCGCTGTTTTCGGCGGTAACGCTTTCATAAGTTGTTTTGTCTACAACGGCTTCGAATCTCAAGCCGGTGGGTTCGATGGTTCTTATGCTCGCGCCGTTCATTGCGGTTTTGGTTTCGCCGTCTGCGGCAAATGCGGAAGCCGCGGATATACCGAAGCAGCAAGCCGTTATGACTGCAAGAGCTAATAATTTAAAGCCTTTCCTTTTCATTAAAATTCTCCTCCTTTATAAGGTGTGAATTCGTCTTTTCCGAACGAATCGATAGTGCTTGTGCAGATTACGTCTGCGGTGTTGTATCTCTGTATTTCGGGGGATACGTAGTTCTTCTTTTTCATTTATCCTCCTTTCGGCGCATATCGCGCCTTAAAAAAATTTTTTCTTATTAAAAGATATCTTTGCCGTAGCCGTCTACGTTGCCGAACTTAACGCCGAATATCGTGCTTATCTTAAAGTCGTAGCTGCCATCGCCTTCGCAAGGCCAGGCTATACCCAAATAATTACCTTTCAAAAAGTCTGCTTTAGGAACGGTTACTTTCGTCCACTCGCCCGCTTTCAGCAATATATCGCCGTATCTGTCGGTAACACTGCCGCCGAAGTTGGCAACAATCCTTTTATCTTTGCCGTAACCGTTATAAATAAAGAACGTCACGTAGTTACAATCCGCAAGAAGATTCGGAGCTTCTTTCAGGTTATAATTGATAACGGAATGGTCCCTTTTTATGCCGTCCAGCTGATGAACGTTGAGGTTGAGATAATAGCCGTATTCGGAATCTCTGTGGTTCATAGAGAGCGAGAGCATATCCGGGTGTGAATAGTCTGTATTTACTCTGTACCCGTTTGCGGTCGTATTGTTGTAAGTCAGAACTTCGTTCACGTCGGTCATATCGTCTATCACTACGTATTTATCGTTGAATGCTTTTTTGACCTTTAAATACGTTTCATAGCTTGCTTTTGCGGAAATGGCTTGCTTTCTGATATCCGAAAGCGAGGCGTATAACTCATCTACTCTGTGAATTTTTGCAAAAGCCGTTTCGTCTACCGTTGCCACGTTAGAGCCGTATTTGGCTTCTATCGCGTTCAATTCTTCTTCTATGCCGCTGCCGGGGAAGAAGTTGCAATCCGCGTAATTCCTGCCCGTATAATCCGCGTCGGAAATACGAAGGTCTGTATAATAGAAGCTTGCGGAAGTTATTATGCTGACAACGAATCTGCAATCGGATCTTTTTACGGGGAAAGACACTTTCGTCCACTGTTCGGCAGGTACTTCGTAATTCGTTATACGGGTGCGCGTATCGGGAATATATTTCATACTGCTTATGGTAAACGCTTCGTTAGCATACACCCACATAGAAATTACTCTGTCGTCGTACTTAACAATATCGTCCGTATAATCTATAAGAGAACCGTTAAGCCACCAGAGACTCGTGAAGGATTGCGCGTTTTTGGTATAATATATCTTCATAAACGCGTAATCGAGCACGCTGTAATCTTTAGTCACGCATTCCGCATAATACACGTTTGCACCGTCAAAGTCCTGTTTTGTTATCGTCTTCGCGTCAAGATAATATTCTTTCGCAATCGCTTTTTTCTCAAAACTCGCGGTTTTGTAATACACGTTAAGCGTGGCGGGTTCGCTCGGCTCTACGCCCTCGTAATCGGAATAAGCAGTAACCGTCATATACGTATAACCGAAGCATTCGGTTATATCGATAACGCGGTCTTCTCCCGCTCTTATCGTGTAGGTTTTTCTTTCTACGGTTACTTCGTAATAATCCGCGTCTGCTACTTCGTCCCAAACCAAAAACTTTTCGTCTTCGTAATCGCCCTCTTCGCCGAGTTCGTTCACAACGCGCATATTTGCGGGCGTGGCGAGCGTTTTGGCTTTTACCGTTACCGGTACGTAAACGTTATAGGTCGCGCCGTTTATTTCGCAGGAAACGCGGATTTTCGTTTCGCCGTGAGCTATGGCGGAAATCACGCCGCTTTCGTCTACGGTCGCGACGGACGAGTCGAGCGTTTCGTATTTAATCGTTATGCCGGTAAGCATAATTCCGTCTTTTTTAACCTTTACGCCTTCTAACTTATACGAAGAAGCGGAAACGGTATCGAGTATTATTTTGCTTATCCCGCAGTCTATTTCCACGTTTTCTATCACGTTGAAAACCGCTTCGTCTTCTACCGTGAACTCCTGCCAGCTCGCTTTTACCGAAATCGTAGCTTTGCCGACGGATTTGCCCTTTATCACGCCGTCTTCTACGCCGAGAACTTTGTCGTTGCTCGTAGTAAAGACATAAGTCGCGCCTTCGACTTCCGCGCCTTTATAAAACGTTTTAACGCGAATCGTATAAGAATCGTCGACGACTATGTTTTCGCCCGTTTTGTCTTTTATCGTTTCAAAACGAAGTTCGGGGAGCGTTCCGTCGTCCTGCACAGAAACGTTACACGTTTTAGAAACGCCCTTTATCGTTACGGTAACCGTCGTGCTGCCCTCTTTTTTGCCGAGAGCTTTGCCGTCTTCCGTCACGGTCACGACCGTTTCGTCGCCCGAAACGTATATCACGGGTTCTTCGCCCGAATAGTTGGTCTTTATTCTTGTGCTTTCGCCCTTTTTGATTATTACGGACGAGGATAAAAGCTTAAAGTCAAACGAGTCGTCTTTGTTGCCGTTACAGTTGCAGCCCACGGCAAACGCCGCAAGCATTATCATTGCTAAAACAAATACTATCCATCTTTTTTTCATACCGTCACCCCATTTTCTTGTCTATAAAATCCTGAACGAGTCGCTTGCTGTTATCGTCCCAGTAGTTGATTCGCGCAAGCGTAACGTCTTCCTTAAAACTTTCTACCCGACTTCTTAATTCGGCAGTGGAGAAGGTGTTGCCGTAAAGCGATATTAAAGAATAATTCACGGTCACGCTTTCTATCGCGATTCTCTTTTTGAGTTTCTGATACTGCGCAGGATTTTCGGTCTTTAAATAGTCTATTTTCGCATATGCTTCATTGATATATTCAAGCCAGCCGTTAAGCAGTCCGTAAGAAAATCTTTCCGGTTTCAATATGTTGAGATTATCGAACTGACTATAATTCTGCTCTTCGGCAAGTCTTCTTAAATGCGTCGTATAACTGTTGTAAAACTTCATCATAGGCTCTTTCGCGTCCTGAAAATAATGGTCGAAATATTCGTCTATGAGCGCGTCCGTGTTTACGTTCACGTTCCACGCCGTTTTATACTGCAACCAGTATTTCATACACTCGAAACCCGTACCGTTGTAATTTATGCCCTGAGACTCTTCTTTATAAAAGATAGGATTGAGCGAAGAAATGTACTTGTAGTTTTCCTGCATCATTGTGATGCAATCTCTCGGCGCGAGATAATCGTTGTAGTTTTCGGTATACGTCCAGAACGCTATGTGTTTAGAAAGCGCGCCCCAGCCGTCTATGGTCGCCTTGGTGGAAACGTTTTTAGATGAAGTAAGAGTTTCGGCACGGTTCGCGTTGAACGTGCAGACAAACGGATATACGTCGTCGCGACATACTACTTCGTCCGCAACGGGAACGTATTTCTTGTTCGCTTCGTCGTATCTCGCGGGCGCAAGGAAAGTTTCTTTATACGCGAAGAAGCAGAAATCGAGAATTCTGTCTTTAAGCGCGTCGTCGGTTTTTCTCGCCTCTTCGAAACGCTTGCTTATGTTATTCATCAATATAAGACAGCCCGCGGAGTTCGCTCCGTTATACTGCTGCTTCTTAGCCTTGCAGGTAGCACACGTACAGAACGTAACCGTGTCTTCTATGTTGAACGCTATATGCTGAATGTTTTCGTTTTCTTTAACAACGTCCACGAGAATATCAAACAGCGTGTTTACAAGCGCGTTATACTCTTCTTCGTCGCCGTGAGCGTAATAACAAATCTGATCTTGCGCGTCGCTGTACCACTTGGGATGAGTTTTCGCATAAGTTTCTTTAGGCAGATAGAAGAACGAGCTGTGATAAGGAGTGGTTCTGCCTACAAACAAGTCGTTGGTTAAACTCACGAATCTGTTTCTGTACTGGAACTGCATATTCGATACGTACGCGTCGCCGCTGACGATAACGTTTTCTATATCGGGTTTGTCTTTTATGTCCACCGAAACGAGTTTGCAATCTCTGTACTGCTCGACAAACGTTTCGTCTTCTGCATAACACTCGAAATTTACCTGATACGACATAAACTCGTAAACGCCGTACAGTGTGCCGAAACCGTTTTTGGTCGCACCCGTTATCACGACGGACGAGTCTATCGTTTTCACGATATACCCCTGCTCGCCGAGCTCGGAGCGTTCGGGTTTTATTCCGAGACTTTCGCTAAGCGAATTAAGACCGATAAGAATATATTTATCGTTTTTGCTATAAGTCAGTCCTGCGTCGTTTATCACGGGAAGTTCAAAACCCGTGGACAAAGCGAATATATCGTTGAACTCGCTTGCCGCAAGCTCTTCTTTATTAGAAGCCGCCGCGGGTATTACGATTTTATATTCAGACGCGCCGTTCTTTACGAGTTCTTTATCCGTATAAACTACGGGCGGGTTGACCGAGCCGCCGCCGTTATCATCGGGGTTTTTTTCCGATGAATCGCAATTGCAGGCAAAAGCCGAAACGGTAAACACTAAAGCTAACAGAAATATCAGTATCTTATATGGCTTTTTCATACTTTCTCTCCTTATTTTATTTCTACGGTATAACTCACGACGGTTACGCTGCCCTGACTGTATTTAACTTCGTTGTCAACCGCGTCCGCTACGTAATAATATATCGTATACGTTCCCGCGGTTTCGGGAGTAAAGGTTCCGTCGGTTATTTTCTTTGCGGCAAAATTCGGTCCTTTCACGAAAACGCAAACCGTTATTTCTTCTTTAGAACACGTGTTGTCGCTGTAATCTATTTCTGCTACGGTTATCTTTTCTCCGACCTTGCCGGAAGTCTTTTTGGTGTCTTCTTTTATCGTTACCGAAGGAGCTTCGAGATCGTAAACGTAAACGACGCACACGAGAGTCTGGCTCCTGCCCGAATAATCCGTGGCGGTATACGCTATCATATATTCGCCGTAGTTATCGAGAGAAATTTCGTAAGGCGCGACTTCCGCGTTGTATATTTCTTTGCCGCTCGTATCTTTCACGGTGTTGCCCGCGTTTGTCACGGTTACGGTAAAGTTCTTTAATTCCGGCGAGATTACGTCAAACGCGATTGTTTCGGGCAACGTGAATTTTTCGCCTTTGTTTTTAAGTCCGCCGTTTTCGCCGAGACATTTGATTATAGGCTTGGTGGTATCTTTGGTAACGCTTTCGGCAAACGACTGCGCGCACACGTTTTTAACAACGAACGCAAACCCGCTCGCGCCGACACTTTCAAAAGTAACTTTTACTCCGACTTTGCCGGAAGAAAATCCCTTGAACGCTCCGCCCGACAGATAGTTCGCTATGCTGAACTGTTTTCCGTCTACCGTAATGACCTGAGTACTCGGACGAAGCGAGAACTTGAACACGTCGTTGGAATTACCCGAAAACGCCGCGACAAGTTCGTTCATAGAACCGTCGTTTACGGCAAAGTATGCTTTGTTTGCGTTCTTTATAAACGAAAGTTTAACGGTTTCTTTGTCGTTTTCCGTATCGGTGAGATAAAAGTTGACTTTGCCTATCGCGTTAAAGCCCTTTTCCGTGAGAAAGTCGAAAGAAAGGTCTTCCGCAACAAGAGAGTTTATGAATTCTATATACGATTCGTCGTTATCGATAAGATAACGCGAACCCGAATTCTCCGAATATCCGACTACAACGTCGCCCGTGGGGATAAACAGCTTGTTTATATCGATAACTTCTCCCGTGCCGACGGTACGGGTGATTTTATAAACCTTGCGCGTTATGCTGCCCGCAAGCTTTCCGTCGTGTTTATACGAAAAAGTAACTTCGCCTTCTCTTTCCGGCGTATAAACGCCGTTCGTTATAGTACCGTTGTCTGCGGACACCTGCGTGTCTACGATTTTATAACCGCCGTTTCCGAAAGAATACGCGCCGACGGAAGTCAACCGATACGAATATTTTTTAGAACCGTCGCTTAAAATAAAGTTTTTATGAACAATCTTATCGAGATCTTCCGTAACGACGGGATTACCGTTTTCCGTCACCGTTACGTTATATTTTTGCGTCGCTTTCTGTCCGATAAAATCCTCAGCCGTTATTTCCACAACGTACGTTCCCGTTTTAAGCGGCGTAAACGCATTGTCTTTTACTTCGCATTTTTCGCCGTTGTTATACGTGACGGAAGCGGTTACGGAGATTTTACCCGTTCCGCCGGAAGGAATTGCCTTTGCAAGCGTAACCTTTTCACCCTGAACGGCGTTTTCCGTTTTACCTTCCAGGCCGAGTTCCAGGTTTCGCCCCTCTTTTACAACGGTCACGTCGACGGGTTTTTCAGACACGTCTCCGTAAGAATCGGTTGCAAAATAACAAATGGTATAAGTTCCTTCCGTTTTCGGAACAAACGCGTTGTCTTTTACTTCTACCACGGATCTGTTATCCGAATAATAATTTTTATAGACTATTGCGTTTACGCTTACTTCGCCGTTTGCCTTATCGTAAGCCTTCGCGTCGAAAAGCGGATATTTGTAACCGACTTTGCCGACGGGAACGTCGTTCTCGTCATAATCGACGGCAATCAGCGCGCCTATATCGTCGGTGACGTTTTTGCTTAAATCCGTGCCGGCGAATCCCTTTATTATAAAGTTTGCGGAAGAGCCTACGTATCTGTCTGCATAAACTTCTACGATTACTTCGCCCGTGGTAAATCCCTCGAACTGCGCAGCGGCTTTCGTGTCGCACGTCAGGGTATATTCCTGAAACGCGTCCGACTGATACACCACGCCGTAATCGTTGTCGTAATAAAAGCTGAACGCTTCTTTCGCTCTTGAAAGCTCGTTTTCATAAACGACTTTACCCTTTGCCGACAAACCGGGTCTGCCCCAGAACGAGAAATGCGCGTCTTTTCCGTAAGTAATGCTTGCGTATTTTTGCGAATACATGCATTCGTTGGTTTCGCTGCAAACGCTTACCATCGTATAAGAAATATAATCGCCGTCGCCGATTTCGTGATTTTTGAGTTTTAAGATAAGATATTTATCTTTATCGTATACGTCGGTCAATTTAACGTTTATTCTCTTCATATCCAGCTGACCGACGGTAGTCGGCAGGCAGGACATAGTGATAAGCGGATTGTTTTTGGTAAGCTTTGCGAGATTCACCACTTTGTTAAAGATAAGCGAATCGTTGGGCTTAAGCGAAACGAGAAGACCGGTCACGTCTTCGTAAACGCCGCCTTCCTCTGCCGAATAGTTGAAATCAACTTCGTAATCGTCAAGCGTTACGTCTTTAACCAAACCGTTTTTAATATCGGAAAGATATTCGTTATAAGCCTTTGCCGTGCCGTATTCCGCAGAACCCGCGCCGCTGACGTAATAAAGCGGGCGTTCCGCCGCGCCGACGCCATCAGAAGCGTCGTGCAAAGCGAATGCGAGCGACGAGCCTACGCACAGCGCGCACAAAACAAGATTCAAAAAAATCATTAACGCTTTGCGCGGTAAAAATCTTTTCTTAGTTATCATCCTTTAATTCCTCCTACAGATAAATTAGTCATAATTCTGCTCTGGAAAAAGCAGAAAACAATTAAAACAGGCAACAAAACCAAAAATGCACCCGTGAGCTGCATCGGTACGGAAAACGTGTCGTTGCTCGTATTAATTTTTGTGAAATAAAACAACCCGTATGCGATAGTCGGTTTATCGGGTATATACAAAAGCGGAGTCTGATAATCGTTCCAGAGACCGATAAGTCTTAAAAGAAAAACCGTCGCGAATATGTTTTTCGCAAGAGGTATCATTATTCTTGACATTACCGAAAACTCCGAAGCTCCGTCTATCTCGGCGGCTTCCATATACGCGTCGGGGATTCCGCAGAACGCATCGTAGAAAACGAGAAAATGAATTCCCGTCTGGAAATGCGCGGACATTATCCACATACCCCATATGGTATCGTAAATTCCGAGCGAGGAAGCCAGCTGCAACGACGCAGGAGTGCTGCCGACTATGGGGAGCGACATGGTAACCAGAACCACGGTTACGACCACCGCGCTTAAAGTGTATCTGAACTTGGCGCACATATAAGCAACCACGCAGGAAACGAGAGTGCTTAAAAACGCGCAACCGCCCGCGTATAAAATCGTGTTAAGATACATTTCGGGAATCTTCACCGTCTGTGTGTTTTTATAAACGCCGACTTTTATAGATTTGAACGCTTTTACGTAGTTGGAAAAATACCAGCCTTCTTCCGGAAAGCCCGTTTTGTTGTAAGAGTACTCGAACGGATCTTTTACGGAAGTCATAAGCCCCCAGCTTATCATAAACGCCATAGACAAAAAGTAAACGGCAAGAAAAATAAATATAATAATGAAAACCCAGTTGTTTTTAAGAAATTTTTTCATCTTGCACCTCAATTAACGCTCGGTCCTATTTTTCTCATAAGCCATTTAACCGCAAACACGACGGGAACGGTAACAAGCGTCAGCATTAACCCGAAAGCGGAAAGCAACGGGTATTCCGTAATACTTGCGCTCGCCGTTTTTTCGTACAGATAATAACCTATCGTATAAAGGCTTATGTTTGCCTGCGTTCCGTAAAAGCTGTACAAGTTCATCTGCTCGGTAAACAACGCGGCGAGTCCTACGATAAAAAACGTTACGAACGTGGAATATATCAACGGGAAGATAATATAAATAAATTCCCTGAGTCCCGTCGCGCCGTCAAGCTTGGCGGCTTCCGTAACGGAAACGTCTATCGCTGCCATACTTCCGTTGTAAATAAGAATAGACGTGCCGAAACCCACCCATATTCTGTAAAAATTGAGAACCGCAAACGCGCTTTTCCCGGAAAGAAGAGGCTGAATTTCCGCGCCGAAAACCGATAATACGTATCTCGGCAACGCGTCCTCCGCCATATTGTTGAACATTATGGCGAGAACGAGCGGAGAAATAATCGAAGGAACGAACAGCATAATTCTGAAAAACGTGCTGCCGGCTTTCTTTTTGTAAATATAAAACGAAAAGAACAAAGCGAGAAGCGACGAAACGACCGCGCTTACCAGATACGTGATAAAAGAATTTTTAAACGCGTATCTGAACACGGCATCCGTTTTAATCAGCGTTATACAATCGGAAAACTGTTTAAAGCCTATCCAGGCATACCCTTTTCCTTCAAAGTCGTATTCCTTGAACGCAAGCAAAATAGAATTTATGTTTACGCCGATATAAAAAATAGAAAACTGAATTATAGGGTACGCCATTACCAGAATGTAAAAGATTAGCTTTTTTCTGCTTCTGGACATTACTTTTTTTGGTTCGATTTTTTCGGTATTCGTTTCCATCGTCACTCTTTAGCACTCCGTAAGTAAGGTTTTCCTGTCATCAGGAAAAATATTTATTGAATTGCGCTTTCCACGCAGACGGACTTCTCTTTTCGCAAATCTTATTGAAAACCTGCAGAGCGGTTTTGCCGTCTTTTAACGGAACGAGCGCATAAGTATCGTACTCGGAAGAATATCTATACGAAAAATACGATTGATTCTGCAAATACAAAGGATTATCCGAAACCATATAAACCACGTCGGTGTTTTCGGATTCTTTCAGGTCTACTATGGATTTTGCATAATTAGACAGAGAATCCGTTGCGGAAACGTCGTATTTGATAGCTCTTCTTACGCCGGATATCTGCGTAAACTTATCAAGGCTTTCATCCGTATAGCAGAACATTAAAAACTTCTTGGCGAGGTCTACCTTTTCGGAAGCGATTTTCGAACTGATAAACGCGATATTACCGAGTTCTTCGACCGTGGTGCATTTTGTACCGACAAGTTCTTCGCTTACTTTAGGAACGGGCATATACGCATATCTGCAATCCGCCGCACTCTTTCCGTATTTTTTCACTCTGTCGAAAACGCCGTAATCCTTAGCTTCGTTTTCCCAGTAGGTGCCCTCTACGAGCATCGCTATCGGTTTGCCGTTCTGATTGAATTTCTGATCGAATTCGCTCAGAACGTAGTCGATTTGCGCCTGAGTGTGAGAATGTGCGTTGGAATTTAAGTTCGCGCTGTAATAATCCGTATCGGAAAGCATTCTCTCTACGAATTTAAGAGAATAATAATATCCCGCGGATTTAAAAGCAAGATATCCGTTTTCGTTGTTTATTTCGGTCGCAGGTTCAAATTCCACGACGTCGCCGTTTACCTGTTTAACGATATGCGTTAAAGTTCCGTTAAAATCGAAAGCGGTTTTAACCTCGCTTCCTTCGTAGTCCGCATATAATGCGCTGAGCAAATAGCCCATATAAGCTTTACCGAACTGACCGGACCATATAAACGGCGTTACGTCGGACTTCATCTTGTCGCAAAGAACGAAAAATTCGTCGTAAGTCGCGGGAAGACCGTCGTCATAATTGCCGTATTTTCCGTCAGGACCTGCGGATCTAACGCCGTTCTCGCCGGTATACTTATATCCCGTAAAACTGCCCTCCGCCTTGTCAGCGTTGTTGCTCTGCGTAAACACACAGAATTCGCTCGGGCAACCGCCTTTTGCGAAAAACAATTCGTAATCGTTGAAAATATTTACGTTATAAGTAAGCCCGCCGAAACTTTCGTAATGCGGAAGAGCATAATATTTACCGTCCATTTTAAAATAGGATTTCTGCTGATCCGTAAGCTTACTCTCTATCGTCTTGCCGTCTGCATTTTGTTCCGTCACAACGGAAGAAATGTCAAGAACGTAATCCGACAATACCATATCGTATAGTTTGGATTTATCGGTGAAAAAAATCTCGTCCGAAGTCGTGCCTAATTCGGTAAACAACGCTTCTCCGTCTTTTTTCTGATCGTTTATTCTCACTTCTACCCCGACCTTACCGTTTACGCCCTGATAATCGGAATAAGCCGCCTCGAATCTCGTTTTTACGTCGTAAAGCCAAGCGTTGCCTACGCCGCCGAGATAATGATTTATCTCGAGCTGAGTTTTAGTAGGATCGATATCTTTATCTTTTTCGTCGCCGCAACCGACAAACGAGAGCGCGCCAAGTCCGACCACGCAAGCCAGAATCAGGTTAAGTGCTTTTGTTATTTTTTTCATTACTATACCTCTGATTTTTTTCTTTTATTATGCACCAAAACACGATATTTGTTCAATACAAAAAACTAAACATATATGGACAAAATTTTTTTATTTATTATGCGTGTTTTTTCGGATTTTAATTCATTAAATGTAATTTATGTAAAAAACAAGCGGAAAACGCGTAAAAATACGCGTTTTCCGCTT
>CAJLXC010000039.1 GCA_905210545.1 uncultured Eubacteriales bacterium
TTTTAAGCCGTTTTTGACCTTATTTGGTCGCCCTCGGATTACGGATATTCGCCTGGGCGGCGGCAAGACGAGCGATAGGCACACGGAAGGGCGAACAGGACACGTAATCGAGACCGATTTCGTGACAGAACTCTATTGACGAGGGATCGCCGCCGTGTTCTCCGCAAATGCCGCAGTGCAAGGATTTTCTCGTTGCTCTGCCCATCTCGACAGCCATCTTCATAAGCTTGCCTACGCCGACGGTATCGAGTCTGACGAACGGATCGGATTCGTAAATCTTCGCGCCGTAATATGCGGGAAGGAACTTGCCTGCGTCGTCGCGGGAGAAACCGAACGTCATCTGCGTTAAGTCGTTGGTGCCGAAGCAGAAGAACTCCGCTTCTTTCGCGATTTCGTCGGCGGTGAGAGCCGCTCTCGGAATCTCTATCATAGTGCCGACTTCGTATTTAATATCCGCTCCGGCTGCCTTGATTATCGCGTCTGCGGTAGCGACAACGGTCTTTTTGCAATAAGCGAGTTCTTTAACTTCGCCGACAAGCGGAATCATAATTTCGGGAACGACGTTCCATTCGGGATGACGCTTTTTGACCGCGATAGCCGCTTTGATAACGGCTTTGGTCTGCATTTCCGCGATTTCGGGATAAGTAACCGCAAGGCGGCAACCTCTGTGTCCCATCATCGGGTTGAACTCGTGGAGGGCGTTGCAGATTTCTTTGATTTCTTTAACGCTCTTGCCCTGAGCGAGCGCGAGAGCTTCTATATCGGCATCTTCGGTCGGAACGAATTCGTGCAGCGGGGGGTCGAGGAATCTTATCGTAACGGGCTGACCTTTAAGCGCTTCCATAAGTCCTTCGAAATCCGCTTGCTGCATCGGTTCGATCTTGTCGAGAGCTTTTCTTCTTTCTTCTACGGTTTCGGAACAAATCATTTCGCGGAACTTATCGATTCTGCCGGGGCCGAAGAACATATGCTCGGTACGGCAAAGACCGATACCCTGCGCGCCGAGATCCGCCGCGCGTTGCGCGTCTGCGGGGGTATCCGCGTTCGTTCTCACGCCGAGTTTTTTATATTTATCGGAAAGCTGCATAATGCGTCCGAAATAACCGCTGTTGGGATCGACGGGAACGGTTTTGATTATACCGTCGTAAATCTTGCCGGTAGAACCGTCGAGAGAGAGTTCGTCGCCTTCGTGGAAAACCTTTCCGCCGAGTTCGAAGTATTTTTCGTCTTCGTGCATTTTGATTGCTTCGCAACCGGAAACGCAGCACGTACCCATACCTCTCGCAACGACCGCCGCGTGAGAAGTCTGACCGCCGCGGACGGTAAGAATACCCTGCGCGAATTTCATGCCCTCGATATCTTCGGGAGAAGTTTCGAGACGAACGAGAATAACTTTTTTGCCCGCTTTGCCTTCTTTTACGGCGTCTTCGGGAGTGAAAACGATAGTACCCGCAGCCGCGCCGGGAGAAGCGGCAATGCCCTTGCCCACGACGTTTTTCTTATCCGCGGCTTTGAGAGCGGCGGTATCGAAGGTGGGGTGCAAAAGCATATCGAGAGATTTCGCGTCTATCTGCATAAGGGCTTCCTGTTCGGAAATCATACCCTCGTCGATAAGGTCGCAAGCGATTCTGATTGCGGCGGCGGCGGTTCTCTTGCCGTTTCTGGTCTGCAACATATAAAGCTTGCCTTTTTCTATGGTGAATTCCATATCCTGCATATCTCTGTAATGATCTTCGAGAGTTTTGCAGACGTCGAGGAATTGTTTATACACGTCGGGAAGAACTTCCGCCATTTTGGAAATGGGCATCGGGGTTCTTACGCCGGCAACGACGTCTTCGCCCTGCGCGTTCATAAGGAATTCGCCCATAAGACCTTTTTCGCCGGTAGCGGGGTTACGCGTGAACGCAACGCCTGTTCCGCAATCGTCGCCCATATTGCCGAACGCCATCATCTGAACGTTTACCGCAGTACCCCAGCTGTACGGGATATCGTGATCCATTCTGTAAACGTTTGCTCTGGGGTTGTCCCAGGAACGGAAAACGGCTTTTATCGCTTCGAAAAGCTGAACTTTCGGATCGGACGGGAAGTCTTTGCCGAGAGCCTGTTTATATTTGGCTTTGAATTCTTCGGCAAGTTCTTTAAGGTCGTCGGCGGTGAGATCCACGTCGAACTTAACGCCTTTCTTTTCTTTCATCGCGTCTATAAGGCTTTCGAATTCCTTTTTGGAAACCTCCATAACGACGTCGGAGAACATCTGAATAAATCTTCTGTAGCAGTCCCACGCCCAGCGGGGATTGCCGGATTTTTTAGAAAGAACTTCTACGACCTCTTCGTTTAATCCGAGGTTAAGAATGGTATCCATCATACCGGGCATACTCGCTCTCGCGCCGGAACGTACCGAAACGAGCAACGGATTTTCTTTGTCGCCGAATTTTTTGCCCGTGATTTTTTCGAGCTTGGCGACGTTTTCCATAATTTCGTTTCTGATGCCGTCGTTAATCTGTCTGCCGTCCTCGTAATACTGCGTGCAGGCTTCCGTAGAAACGGTAAAACCCTGCGGAACGGGAAGACCGATGTTGGTCATTTCGGCAAGGTTTGCGCCTTTGCCGCCGAGAAGTTCGCGCATTTTAGCGTTGCCTTCGGTGAATAAGTAAACGTATTTCATTTTCATCCTCCAAAAAATTTCGTGAAAATATAGTTTTTTTCGGTTTAGTGTGCCGAACGCTTCGCTCGGCTGATATATTGTACAATAAATCGCGATATTTTTCAACCGTTATAGAGCGGTTTTACGATTTAATTTGAAATTTTTAATAATTCTTTCAAAGAATTAAGTTTTTCTTCCGGTCTTACCGCCAGGTAGAAATCCAGAAGCTTAAGCGCGGCGACCGATTCGCTTGCGGAGACGGCTTCTCCGCCCTCCGCTTTTTTAAGCGCGTGAAACGTAGAAACCTTTATCTCTCTGCCCGTCCCGCAAAAGCAGTTTTCGCACAGGAACCCGCCGCGCGTCCAGTCGAAAAAGCAACGGTTTTCGGGCGGATTGCCGCATTCCGTACAGGCGGAAAAGTCGAGCGCGTAACCGGATATTTTAAGCGCGGATATGAGAAACCTTACGAGCGCGCTCTGCGGCTGTTCTTCGCCGTAAGCGAGACGTTTAAGGCTGTCTACCGCGAGCAGAAAAAGCTCCGCGGAAACCATTTCTTCTTTCGCGAAACGCCTTATGAATTCCAGCACCGCGCCGCCGCAGTAAAAGCGGTACACGTCGTTTCGCAACGGATAAAAACTGTCCGTAAGGCTCGCGCCGACGACGGTTCTTTTATCCCCGCGCGAAGAAAACAAAAATTCGGCAAAACAAAAAGGCTCGGAAGCAAATTTCAGCTTTGCTCCTGCCTTTTTTACTCCTTTTATTTTGGCGGAAACGGTGCCTTTTTCCAGCGTGAAGATATTGAGAATCTTGTCGTTCTCTCCGACCGACACGCCCGATAAAACTATTCCGTTCAACTTTTCTTCCATACAGATTATTTTCTCGTAAGTTTTTTATACAGCATATAATAAGACGGATTGCCCGTTTTTTCAAACATAGCCCACGCGGAATCCGCCGGCTCGCCGATTCCTTTTCCGTTATCGTTTTTCATACGCGCCCCCTTATATAGGTAGTATGAGAAACGGAACGGCTTTTATGCGTCTTCGTTATAGCCGTGCGCTTTAATAAGCTTTGCGCTGTTGCGCCAGTCTTCTTCTACTTTTACGTAGGTGGTCAGAAAAACCTTTTCGCCCAGAAATTTTTCCATATCGGCGCGCGCGAAAGAAGAAACCTCTTTGAGAGCCTTGCCGCCCTTGCCGATTAAAATCGCCTTGTGATTCTGCCTTTCGCAAATTATATCGAGATCGATATCGTATATGCCGCCGCCCGCTCTTTTTTCAAAACGGTTGACTATGACCGCCACGCCGTGCGGAATCTCCTTGTCGAATTTAAGCAGAATTTTTTCCCGCATTATTTCGGAGATCATAAATTTCTCCGAACGGTCGGAAATAACGTCATCGTCGAAAATCTTTTCGCTTTCCGGAAGTTTGTCTTTGATGACCTTTAACAATTCTTTTATGTTTCTGCCGCGCCGCGCGGAAACCGGCACGACCTCGGCATCAACGTCGCCGAGTTGTTTAAGTTCCGACAAAAGCAGACTTTCCGGCATAATGTCCGTTTTGGTAAGCACCGCCACCGCGGGAATACCGAGCGACGCGTATTTTTTGATAAGAGAAACGTCTTTTTCCGTAAGTCCGTCGTGCGCGTCGGTAACGAAAAGAATCAGGTCAACGTCTTCGGCGCAGTCCTCGACGGTTTTTTGCATAACGGAATTCAGCATATTGTCGGCTTTATAAAGCCCCGGCGTGTCCACGAACACGATCTGACAATCCTCGCCGTTATATACGCCGCATATTCTGTCGCGGGTGGTCTGCGGTTTTGGCGAAACTATCGCCACTTTTTCTCCGACAAGTACGTTCACGAGCGTGGATTTACCCGCGTTGGCTCTGCCGATAACCGCAACGTAACCCGCTTTCATTCGGAAACCTCTGTCTTTTCTTCGCCGCAAACGGCGTCTTCGGATTCGGCAAGCTTTTCTTCGGCGGTTTCTTTTTCTGCTTCGCAGGATTTTTTCTTGCCTTTTCGTCCGGACTTTTGCGCGAGAAGCTCCACCGCAGCTTTCTCTTTTTCTCGCATTTCTTTTTTATCCTCTTCCGTCATGTGGTCGTAACCCATAAGGTGCATAAGTCCGTGAATGATGAGATAATTTCTCTCTTCTTCTTCGCTATGCCCCAGCTCCTGCGCCTGCGCGCGGATTTTTTCGTCGCACAAAACGATAGATCCGATAAAAATATACTTTCCGTCTAATTCCGTGTTACATTTATCGCGTTCTAAAATTTCGCCTTTAATGCCCTCTAAACTCGGAAAGGACAGCACGTCCGTCACGGAATCCACGCCGCGTGCGGTTCTGTTAAGGTCGGTCATTTCTTTGCCCGACTCGAACACGACTTCCGCTTTTAATTTCGCTTTCTGACCGAGTACCTGATACACGGCGGCGGCGAGCTTTTTAACCTTTAGTTTTCTCTGCAGACATTCTATTTTAAGTTTACCCATAATCGAATAAAAATCCTTCGTTATTCCTGTTCGTCGTTCTGAAGATCGGCTTCTTCTTTCTTTACGTCTATACCTTCTAAGCTTACCGTGGGGTATTCTATGCGTTTATGATACACGCCCGTAAGTCTGTTTACGACGGTATTGATGATTATGTTTATTTCTTTTATCGTCAGCTCGCATTCGTCGAACTGCCCCAGCTGCATTCTGTCGCTGACGATTTTTTTAACGGCTTCGCTCACCTTTTCTCTCGAACGGTCTTTAAGCGAACGCGCGGCGGCTTCGCACCCGTCGGCAATCATTATAATCGCGGAGATTTTGGTTTGAGGTTTCGGTCCGGAATAACAAAACTGACGAATAGGCACTTCTCCGTCGGTAAACTTTTTCGCCTTGGCGTAAAAATACCAGATGGGCAGCGTGCCGTGATGCTCTAAACACACGTCTGCGATTTCGTCGGGAAGTCTTGCCTTTTTGGCGAGAGTATATCCGTCGCGGGTGTGCGCCTTTATTATGTTTGCGGAAAGCTCGGGAGTAAGGTCGTCGTGCGGGTTTTCGCCGTCGGCTTGATTTTCTTTGAAAAATTCCGGACGACGCAGCTTGCCCACGTCGTGATAATATGCGCAGGTTCTGGCGAGCAAAGCGTCTTCGCCTATCGCGGTAGCGCAAGCTTCCGCAATATTAGAAACGACTATCGCGTGATTGAACGTACCGGGGGCTTGTTCTATCATTTTTCTGATATACTTGGCTTTATGGTCTGTAAGTTCCGCATATTTAAAGCAGGTAACTTTTTTGAACGCCGATTCGAAAAGCGGCAATAAAATTATAAAGCAGGCAACGGCGAACGGACCGGAAAAGAATCCCGAGATAAGCGACATCGCTATATCGTCGCCCCCGAAGTCTATCATCGGCAGAGCGATGCAGATAAGCACCGGAATCGATACGGGAAAAGAAAGCGCGAGAAGTTTTCCTCTCGAATACACGTCCGCAAGCACGTATACGGCGATAACGCCGGAAGCCGTGCCCATAACGAGAAAGAACACGACCGAGTATCCGTTAAGCCAGGTAAGCGAGCCGGAAAACGCGTCGAACAAAAACGACAGAATACAAAACACGAAGTTTACGAAAATAGCCGTGCGGCTGTTTACCAGAAACAACGTGGTAACCGCCGCGAAAGCGAACGGACGAACGTAGGAATTAAAATAATTCCCGCTCGTAAAATTGATGAAAAGCCCTATTTCGAGAATAAGAAAAATCATTTGCGAGTTAGAGGGCGAACGAAGAAAATCTCTGCTTTCAAACAGAAAATACAGCGCGATGACGCCGATAAGCAGGATTAAAACCACGAGAAACGAAAACAACGAATTAAGCGAGCCGAAGAACTCGTCGAACGGCACGCCGCCCCGACGAGCGTTGAAATATATCGCGGCGATAAACAGTCCCGCGATGATAAAGAAATTTACGACGTATACCGCCGCAACCCCCGCCACGTTTTTTCTGCTCCAGGGTAGCAGTTTTAACGATCCTTTGTTATCCATAAAAATTATTCCTTCGGATTTCCGGAATACAAAACCCTTTCGTAACTTAAAGTAACCTTATAAATAAATTTACCCGACTCTTCAGTTTTTTCCACCAAAGACGACGCGACGCGTTCTCCGAGCGCGTTTTCCGCAAAAATCTCCGCGGCGGCTTCTTCGCCGTCTTTATCCGAAACGTATTCGTATATAAAGCGCGACTCTATCACCGCATACGCGAGAACGGATACTTCCGTTTTAACGTCTTTTATCTCCGCGTAAGGACAAACGAGAACGTCTCCCGCCTTAATCTCTTCGCCGACGGACTTCGCCGCCGTGCCGCGATAAATTCTGAGTTCTTTTATTATGCCGTCCGCGTCGGATACGAGCGGCAACGGAACGGGCGAAATAACGCCTTCTCCGTTCTCTTTGAGAGCAAGGTCGATTATAAGGCGATTGCCCTCTTTCCTGCACCTCGCGAAAGTAAGCCGCGGATTATCCGCGAGAATATCCGCCGACAAAGCCCTTACGTCCACGTCGGAAAAACGGGAAAAAACCGTTATTCCCCGAGAAGAAAGATAATCGGAAACTTCCCTTCTGCAAACCGCGCCCGTGCCTTTATAAGAAAAGCCGAAAATAAAATCGTCCGCAAACGCCGCCGAGAAAAAGAAAAACGCCGCGCCGAGAACAAGACCGAAGTTGCGGAGCAGAAACAAAAAAGGATAAGCCCTTCCGTATTCTTTCACTTTTTTTATATCAGTATACCATAAATCCTTGCAAATTGCAAAAAATTTTTCGTCGTCGCAAAATTTTATGCCTATTCTGAGCCTCTTCGCGTCGATTTTTCGCGCGCGATACACGCCGACTCCTTTTTTTTGCAATGAATTTACCAGCCCGTCCGTATTCATGCCGCGCACTTCGTAAAGAGTATAAAGCTCCGCGCCCGTTTTCAGGTTTTTTCTATCGCTTTTATTTTTCCGCACACGGCAAGATCCCCCGCGCAAAATTTTTTTATGAACAGATTTTCACCCGTGATTTTCAGCCCGCCCTTTTTAAGATACAGTTCTATTTTATCGGGCGAATAGCTTTTAACCGAAGCCACGTTCTCGAGATAACAGCTTTCTTCGCCGATAAGCACGGCGCGAAAACACCGCTCCGCGCCTATATCTTTAAGACCGAGACTTTCCGCTATGTTCTCCATAAATCCCATATATAAAATAGTATGCGGGTTTTTATCGTAAAATGACAGCGTTTTTTTTAGCGCGCCGAACGCGGAAGCCTAAAACATATTTACGCGCGGCTTTAAACTCGTCCGCAAACGAAATTTTTCGGGTCGCAATCTTGCCGGATAATATAAATGCGGATCTTAAAACAAAATTTCGACAAAAAACGACAAACTTTATATTTTAAATCCGTTGACATTAACTTTGTATAGTGCTAAAATAATTCTTGCGAAATCCAAAAACTGAAAAAATACAAATTTTATATTTAAGACGCATAAAATGCGCCGATTTTCAGATCGTAATAGTGACAGATTTATGCTCTGTCGGTCTGAAAAATATAGGATTTGTTTTTTGGTTCGGTTAGATCTCGCAAATTTAATAACGGAGCTTGTCTGTACTCGTTCTTTTTAAGAACGAGTTTTTTTTGTTTTTCGGCGAGAATAAAACGAGATTGACTGTTGAAATTGCCGCGCTTCGCGCTTCTCCGCTGACGCCACGAAGGACTAAGCCCGTCGGGACTGTCCGTCAAAGGCGTCCGCAATGACATAAATCACCGCCGTCCCCCCCTTACTATCATTCCGAGGAGCAGGCGTTATCGTTCGCCACATACTGTCATTCCGAGGAAAGACGCGCAGACGATTTTTTATAATAACGGTTTTTTATAATAATTGATAAGACAACCTTTCAGAATGATTTCTTTTTCCGCATCGGTAAGCGTGCCGAGTCCGAGCTTTACCGTGCGGTTCTTTTCGCCCGTTACTTTCGCGATAAACTCTGTTTTGCCCTTCTTTATTCCGTCGGCAACGTTTTCTATATAAATCAGATCTCCTACGTTAAAGTCGTTTTTATCGCAAACGAACGGAATCATACCCCAGTTGATGAGATTGCTTCTATAACGTTTGGTCGCATATTCGACGGCGATATTTGCCGCGCCGCCGAGCACTCGCTGACAGGAAGCGGCTTGTTCTCTCGCAGAGCCGTCGCCGGGCTTAACGGAGCATACCACGCTGCCGTAAGAAGTGGTTTCTTTATCATAACCGCAGTTTTCGGGAAAGCCTTCCGCCTTGACGGCTTTTGCCCTTGCCACGTATTCGGGGTCTTTTCTCGATAACGCAAATTCGGCAAGTCTTAACGGGTTGCTCCTGTATGAGGACGTTTCGCCGGACGGAATAAGCTCGTCGGTAGTGGTTACCGCGTCGTGGAGCGAGCTTGCCACTCTCAACAAAAGATTGTCTTTAAGGGGCGGCATCTCCGGCCAGTCCGCGATATTAGGTCCGTAAACGAGTTCTGCGTTCGCGTTTTCTTTTCCCACGCCGTCAAATACGCGCGCCCGATATATTTTGCCGTCGAATTTATATTTCTTTATTTTATCGTTATAATCGAGATCGGTAGCGGGGGTTATCGCGCCGCCGTTCTTTGCGGTTGCCGCAATGCTTCTCGCGTCCATAAGGAACACAGCCGCAAGCTGACCTTCTTTTGGCTTGCTGCCTTCTCTGCTTTCAAAGTTACGCGTGGTGTGACGAACGGAAAGCCCGTTATTCTGCGGCACGTCGCCCGCGCCGAAGCACGGCCCGCAGAACGCGGTTTTTATCACCGCGCCGTTATCCATAAGCTTGCCGACGTAACCGTTATCCACAAGTCCTTTATACACGGGTTGGCTCGACGGATACACGTCCAGAGTGAAATCGTTGTCTTTAATCGCGGTATCGCCGAGAATATCCGAAGCTTCCGCGATATTCTCGTAAGTACCGCCCGCGCAGCCCGCGATAACGCCCTGCGTTGCGTAAACCTTGCCGTCTTTTATCTTATCGGTAAGGCAGAATTTGCCTTTACCCGCGGGGAGAAGCTTTGCGCCGGCTTCCTCGCATTCGCGGAGAAGCTCGTACGGACGTGACAAAAAGTCCTTTATCGTATACGCGTTTGACGGGTGGAACGGGAGCGCTATCATCGGTTCTATTTCCGAAAGGTTTATAACGACCGCTCTGTCGTAATACGCGCCGTCTTCCGCCTTCATTTCTTTATACGCGCCTTCTCTGCCGTGGATTTTATAGTATTCCCTTATTTTTTCGTCAGTTTCCCACACGGAAGAAAGGCAGGTGGTTTCCGTCGTCATAACGTCCACGCCGATTCTCTCTTCCGCCGTAAGATTTTTAACGCCGCCGCCTATAAATTCCAGCACGCGGTTTTTTACGAATCCGTTTTTGAACGTTGCTTTAATGAGCGCGAGCGCGACGTCCTGCGGGCCGACGCCCTTTTTGAGTCTGCCTTTAAGATATACCGCGACGATTTCGGGCATATCCACGTCGTAAGTCTTTTCTAAAAGCTGCTTGACAAGCTCGGGTCCGCCCTCGCCTATCGCCATTGTTCCGAGCGCGCCGTAACGCGTGTGCGAGTCGCTGCCGAGAATCATTCCGCCGCCGAACGCGCGCATTTCGCGCATATATTGATGAATAACGGCGATATGCGGCGGCACGAACGCTCCGCCGTATTTTTTCGCCGCAGACAAGCCGAAAACGTGATCGTCTTCGTTAATCGTTCCGCCGACGGCGCAAAGCGAGTTGTGGCAGTTGGTAAGAGTATAAGGTATGGGGAATTTCCGCAAACCGGAAGCCTTTGCCGTCTGCACGATGCCCACGTAAGTTATGTCGTGAGAGGTTATCTCGTCGAATCTTACGTTAAGCTTTTCGTCGTTGCCGGACACGTTGTGCGCGGCAAGAATTTTATAAGCGAGAGTTTTTTTCTTTGCTTCCTTATCGGGCGCGGCGGCTTTAACGAGTTTGCCGTCCTTGTAAATTACGCCGTATTTTTTGAGTTTTATCATATCTGTCTCCTTTGCGCGAACTTATCATTATTTTATCAAAAACCTTGCGAAAAATCAAGTGTTATAACGGGAGCTTAAGCAATTGCGATATTCTCTTGCAATTTATCCCGTTATATAGTATAATTTTTATATGAAAAAATTCAGATACAGATACCCCGTTATCGCTATAATCATTTTATGCGCGGTTTCCGCGGCTTCCGCAGGCGGTATCGCGTGGAACGTTAAAAGCGCGATAAACAGCGGCGTTACGGGCGGCGCGGGCGCGCTGTATTACGTAGTCGCGGCAATCAACCTTTCTCTGGTAATTATTCCGTTATGGTTCGTCTTCGACGCGAAATACGTTATAGACGAAAACCGCGTCGTTTTAAAAGTCGGACCTTTGCGTTTCCGCTCGGACGTCAAAGCCGTGTATAAACTGTTGTTCTTCCGCGAGAAAAACCGTCTTTTTATGATTTCGACGAATAATATGGTCACGAGAATAGTTATCTCCCCCGCGGAATACGAAAACTTCGTCGCCGCGATAAAAGAACGCAATCCGGAAGTAATTTACGAGATTGCAGAAAACGAAGAAATTTAACCGTCGGGTTTCGCCCGCACCGTTTGAGCGAGCGGCGGCAATCCCCTTTTACGGCAACCCGCCTCTTTGCGCCGCAAGCCGCGCGTAAAAATTCAAAAGAGCGGCGGCATTAACAAAATTTTGTCTTTCCGCGTAAAATATGTTGACAATATTTTCAAACGGGATTAAAATTATAAAGTAAACGAAAAGCGCAGCTTGTATCCGGAGCGAATCCGAAAGCCCCGCTTTTTCGAAAAAAAACATTACGTATTAAATATCCGGTAGGTAAGGCTACCATAGGGATACGGATTGCTACCGCGAAATAGTGGAGACACTATGAGAAGGTCAAGAGATTTCGTCGAAACCAAGGCGTAATTTAACGCAATTACACAGCCCTACGGAGTTAAAGCCAGAATGGTCGTTCTTCCGCTTTTTAAAAAGCGGCGGTATGTTTTCGCCTTGCCCGCCGAATACGCGGGTTTTTTTATACCCGAAAGGAGGCGTTATGGTTACCGAACCGCAAGAAAAATTCGAACTTATCAAGGAGTATTATAAATCCCGAAAGTTCGCGGATCTGCGTATGACGCTTCTCGATATGGAGCCTGTAGACATCGCGGATTTTATGGAAGAAAATCTCGACGAAACGGATCAGCTTATGTTCTTCAGACTGCTGCCGAAAGAACTCGCTTCCGACGTTTTCGTAGAAATCGATTCCGACACGCAGGAAGAACTGATAAAAAAATTCACCGATAAAGAGCTTAAAGCCGTTATCGACGATATGTTTTTAGACGATACCGTTGACATTATCGACGAAATGCCCGCGAACGTCGTGAAGAGAATTCTTAAAAACTCCGATCCGGAAAACCGCAAACAGATAAACGAGCTTTTAGAATATCCGGACGATTCCGCCGGCTCTCTCATGACCACCGAATACGTGTCGCTTTCCGCGAATATGACGGTGGATCAGGCGTTCGACAAAATAAGGAAAACAGGTCTTAACAAAGAAACGGTTTATACCTGCTACGTTACCGACGGCAAAAAACATCTTATCGGCGTAATCACCGTAAAAAAGCTTTTGCTTTCCGATAAAAACGACGTGATTTCCGATATTATGGACACTAACGTTATCGCCGTGGAAACGCTCGAAGACAAAGAGCAGGTCGCGATGAAATTTTCCGATTACGACTTTCTCGCCCTCCCCGTCGTGGATAAAGAGGGCTGTATCGTCGGTATAGTTACCGTAGACGACGCGGTAGACGTTTTGAAAGAAGAAGCCACCGAAGATATTCAGAAAATGGCGGCTATCGTTCCTAACGAAAAGCCGTACCTCAAGCAATCCGTCTGGAAAATATGGAGCATACGTATACCGTGGCTTCTGGTGCTTATGGTTTCCGCAACGTTTACGGGTATCATCATCAACACTTACGAGGGGCAGCTCAACGCGATAAGCCCCGTGCTTTTCGCGTGCATACCTATGCTTATGGATACGGGCGGAAACGCGGGCAGTCAGGCTTCCGTTACCGTCATACGCTCGCTCGCGCTGGGCGAGCTTGAAAGTAAAGACGTGTTCAAGGTGTTGTGGAAAGAACTTCGCGTTTCTTTCCTTCTCGCAATCACGCTTGCCGCCGTCTGCTTTGCAAAACTTATGCTTTTAGACAATATGGCGTTCGGTTACACGGGCTATACGCCTATGCGCTGCCTTGTGGTATCTTTATCTCTTTTCGCCACCGTGGTAATGGCAAAACTCGTCGGATGCGTGCTGCCCATAATCGCCAAAAAGATTAAGCTCGACCCCGCCGTCGTCGCAAGTCCTTTCATAACGACCATCGTAGACGCGCTGTCGCTTATGATTTATTGCACCGTGGCAATCTCTCTTTTAACCTGAACGAAGACGGAATTAAAAACACGCTGTTCCCTTTATAAAACCGAGATAAAATAGTTTTTAAATTTTATAGC
>CAJLXC010000040.1 GCA_905210545.1 uncultured Eubacteriales bacterium
TATCGTTTATTTTTAAATTTAAATCGTCAATAATCATCTCGGAATTATATGAAAAATATTCGAAAATGCCTGATATTAAAACTAAAATTCTGACTTCTAATTCAACGCCGTCCGAAGGGAAAGATTTCTATTATATAGTAGCAAACGTCGGCGGGGACAAATACGTTTTTATAGTGGAATGTTCTGAATTATTTATAGTTAATATTCTGAAATTTACTAACAGAACAGTTTTGGATCAGGAAATATTAAACAAGAAAAAGAACAAAAACAACTAAAGAGTAACAAATGATTTATTTTGATAATGCTGCGACAACGAAGCCTTCTTTAACGGCTCTGAATAAAGCCAAGGTTTTTAACGAAGATTTTTTTTATAACCCTTCGGCGTTATATAGGTACGGATTACATTGCGCAAACGCGATTAAAGAAGCAAAAAACTCTATACTGAAAACTTTAGGCGTTTCCGAAAATAAATATGAAGTAATATTTACCTCTTGCGGAACGGAAAGCGATAATACGGCAATATTTTGCGCGACGAAGCGCGGAACTTTTATTACCGATTACGGCGAACATTCGGCGGTAATAAAATGTTTTAACGAATTAAAAAACCAAGGTCGTACCGTTTGTTTTTGCGGTATAGATAAAAACGGAAAGGTCAACGAAGACGAATTGTTGTCTTTAGTGAATAAAGTTAATGCAGGCTTTGTGTCTGTTATGCATGTAAACAACGAAACCGGTGCAATAAACGACGTAAACAGGCTTTCGGCAGAAATAAAAAAAATAAATCCGAATATTATTTTTCATTCCGACGGTGTTCAGGCTTACGGGAAAATCCCGTTTTCGCTATCGGAAAATATTGATATGTATTCCGTCAGCGCACATAAAATCAACGGATTAAAAGGTGTAGGCGCGTTGATAAAAAGGAAGAAATTAAACGTTTCGCCGCTTATTTTCGGCGGAGGTCAGGAAAACGGATTAAGAAGCGGAACGGAAAACGTTTTCGGCATTAAAGTTTTTCAGTACGCAGCGGAAGAGCATTATTCGAGATTAAACGAAAATTACGAAAAAGTCAACGCGATAAAAAATTATATAAAAGAAAATCTTGATAAAAAATTATTCAGAATTATTTCCGGAACGGATTCTTCGCCGTATATATTATCGGTTTCCGCCGTCGGGTTAAGGGGTGAAGTTCTGATGCATATTTTAGAAGAAAAAGGATTTATAACCGGTAACGGTTCGGCTTGTTCTTCTAAAAACAGATTCAGTCGGGTTATAGAGTCGTGCGGATATAAAAACGACGTGTTAGACGGAGTTTTAAGACTAAGTTTTTCGGCTGAAAATACAATCGAAGAAGCAAAGGATTTTGTTTTTTCGGCAAACGAAGCGGCTTTAACGCTAAAAGGGATAATGTGATTATGGAAAAATATATTATAGTCAGATATTGCGAAATCCATTTAAAGGGAAAAAATCGCGGATATTTTGAAAAACTTCTGCAGACAAATATTCAAAACGCTTTAAGCGGAATTTCTCATAAGCTTAAGGTTATGCATAGCCGCTATCTTATAGAAAACTATAATGAAGACGAATATAATCTTATCGTAGAAAAGCTCAAAAAGGTGGCGGGCGTTCATACGATAAGTCCCGCTATGGTCGTTGACAGCGACTACGGGGCGATTAAAGAAGTTGCCTTTGAACTTTGTAAAGACAGGTCGGGAACTTTTAAGGTTGAAACAAACAGGGCAGACAAAACTTTTCCGCTCGATTCAATGTCAGTTTCGCGTAATCTCGGTGGTGATATTCTTGAAAATTTTCCTAATCTTAAAGTTGACGTGAAAAATCCGTCTTTCGTAGTTAATGTGGATATACGGGAGGACGGAAAAACGTTTGTTTATAACGAAATAATTCGTTGTTTGAGCGGAATGCCTGTAGGTTCGGCGGGCAGAGGATTATTGCTTATATCCGGCGGAATAGACAGTCCCGTGGCGGGGGATTTAACCTGCAAGCGAGGAATGAAAGTCGATTGTCTTCATTTTCACAGTTTTCCTTATACGGGAGAAGCCGCAAAACAAAAAGTTATCGATTTGACTAAACGAATAGGCGATTTTAACGGCGGAATAAATTTATATATCGTGTCGTTTACGCACATTCAAGAGGCTATACATAAAAATTGTCCGGAAGAATTTATGATAACGCTTATGAGGCGGTTTATGATGCGTATCGCGGAAAGGCTCGCCAAAAGACTCGGAGATCAGGCTATTATAACGGGCGAAAGTCTCGGCCAGGTTGCAAGTCAGACGATTGAAAGTATAACTTCGTCAAATTCTGTTGTTGAAAATTTGCCCGTATTGCGTCCTTTGATAATGTTTGATAAACTCGACATAATCGAAATTTCTAAAAAAATCGATACGTATGATATCTCTGTTTTACCTTATGAGGATTGTTGTACGGTATTTTTACCGAAGTTCCCCGCAATTAAGCCTAATCTTGAAAAAGTAATTCAAGCCGAGAGCAGATTAAACGTAGAAGAATTGACAGCGGAAGCGCTCGATAATATAGAGCGAATCTTATTATGATTTAATCAAATTCGTCATTCCACCAGTTTGTGTTATTTTCATTCTGTTTTTCGGGTGTTTTAACAGTATCTATAAAAATTTCTTTACCGTATATTTCTTTTTCTCCGTTCTTAAAGTAGGGAATCGCATAATAAGAATAAGTTTTGCCGTAATCGACTATGTCTTTTACGGTTTTATTTTTCTTATTTAAATACGAATCGTAAATAATAATCGATGCGGCGTTATTTGTTGTTTCTTGCTTTATTATTCGGGTTTCAAGATATTCTGTCTGACATAATTCTATCGTTATTTCATTGTTGATTACTGATAAAATCGGCTTTTCAACAGTAGGGCATGTAAATATCGTGGATTTTTCGTTTGGTAGTTGTTTTTCGGAAAAAACTTCTTCTTTTACATACCGTTTCGGCGCATTTTCGTCCGCGATAAGGATTCTGTCGTTTTTATCGTAGTTTATTGCGTCTATCGGTATTTTCCGAGTACCTTTTATAAAGTTCAGTTCGGGTATAACACCTTTTTCGTATATTTTTTTCCAGACCGAGCAGGCATATTCGGTCGGAGCTGTTCCTCCGCTGATTTCGTTTGGCATCAATTCGTTTTCTTTACTGCCAAACCACACGCCGACGATAAATTCGTTGTTGTACGATATCGAGTATGCGTCGGAATTTCCTTTTTCGTTGCCTACTGTTCCGGTTTTTGCACATAAAGGTATTTTTGTAAACGAAAGTTTTTTGGCTGTTCCTTTTTGGGTACAGTAATTCAAAGCGTCGTTTATAACGTTGGCAGTTCCCGCGTCAAACACTTTTTTCTCTTTGTCGCCGTTCTTTAATAATACTTTTCCGTTTTCGTCGGTTATTTTATTTACGTAGCAGGATTCTTTTCTTATTCCTTCGCCGACAAAAGTCTGATATGCGTTGACGATTTCTTTAAGTGTTGCGCCTTTTTCCGTGCAACCGAGCGCAACGGCAAGGGAATTATCGTTTTCCGTTGTTTTTATACCTGTTTCCGAAAGATATTCCAAAGATTTTTTTATTCCCGTTTCGTTCAGTATTTTTACCGCACAGGAATTAAGGCTTTTGGCAAGCGATTCTTTTACGGTTGTTTTACCGTAATATTTGTCGTTGTAATTCGAGGGTTTATATCCGCCGAAATCGATTTTTTCATCGATGATTTTTGTGCAGGAATAAACGGTTCCTTCTTCTATCGCGGGAGCATATACTAACAGAGGTTTTATCGTAGAACCTAAATTTCTGCGGTATTCCCGCGTTGTAGAAGCGTATGCTATTATCTGACCGTCTTTATTCAGGATTATTGCCGCTTCGTTTCTGTCGTTGCGTTTTTGTATCGTTTTTACGAGATAATTCTGAAGGTCGCGATTTAACGATGTATAAACGTTAAACTTTTTCGCTTTATATGCCGCTTTGTCAATGAACTCCGTCAATTCTTTTTTTGTTTGATACAGATAATCATAGCTGACGTTCTCTTGTTTTGTCGCAACGACTTTTTCCGATTTGCACTTTTCGTAATCCGTTTCGCTTATAAATTTTTGTTTAAGCATTTCTTTTAAAACGAGATTTTTTCGCGCGTTGCATTTTTCTTCGTCAGACAAGGGGGAATAGACGGAAGGGGCTTTTACCAAACCTGCGAGCGCGGCTGCTTCGGTTATTGAAAGGTCTATAGGTTTTTTACCAAAATAAGCCTTTGCGGCTTTTGTTATGCCGTAGTTTCCGTTTCCGAAATAAATCGTGTTAAGATATTTTTCGAGAATATCTTTTTTGTTATGCTTTTTTTCAAGTTGTTTCGCCAGCTTTATTTCGATAAGCTTTCTTTTAAAAGTCTTCTCGGCGGTAAGATGGGTGTTTTTTATGAGCTGCTGACTTATCGTGGACGCGCCTTCTTTAAAAGATAGCGATTTTATGTTATTAAGAGTTGCGCGGGTTAATGCTCTGAAGTCTGTTCCGCTATGGCTGTAAAAACGTTTGTCTTCTATTGCGATAAACGCTTTTAATAAATAGTCGGGAAGCTCTTCGGCATCGGTCACGGCAATTCCTCCCGAATCTTCTTCAATGATCTTTTCGTCTGAATCATAAAAAATAATGCCTCTGTCAAGGTCGACAAGCTTATTTTCGTCTAAATTATAGCCGAACGTCACGATCAGATAGTAAGACAGCGCCGTTATGACGAGAAATAGTAAAGAAGCCGAGATTATAGCCAAAATCTTTAATGTTTTTTTCATACGGGTTTAGTATGTTGTTTTACGATAACGTTTATACGGAAAATAAGTATTATGGCGCGTATTTATTGTTTTTAAGCTATTATAAATTGACAAAATTTTTTAAATAAGTTATTATATAATTTATGAAAAAGCTAAACGGAAAAAAATACCTGATAACGACGTACGGTTGTCAGATGAATTTACACGAATCCGAAAAACTTGCGGGAATTCTTTCGGAGTTGGGATTAGAAAAATGTGAAAACGAAAACGATGCAGACGTAATCGTTTTTAATACGTGTTGTATAAGAGAAAACGCCGAAGAGCGTGCCGAAGGGAATATCGGCGCATTAAAGCAACTTAAAAAAAGAAAGAAAGATTTGATTATAGCGGTTGGCGGTTGTATGACTCAGCAAAAAAGTTACGCCGAAAAACTGCATAAAATGTTCCCTTTCGTGGATATAATTTTCGGTACTCATAACCTTGAATCTTTTAAAGAGCTGTTGCTGCGTAAAACGGAAAGCGGAAAATCCGTTATCGAGATAAAAGATACCGAAGGCGAAGTTATTGAAGGTACGCCCAAAACGCGGACGAGTTTTCCTAACGCGTGGGTAAATATCACCTACGGTTGTAATAATTTTTGCTCCTATTGTATCGTTCCTTACGTGAGAGGCAGGGAAAGAAGCCGCAAACCCGAAGAAATTCTTAAAGAGTGTAAGTCTCTTATTAAAGAAGGTTATAAAGAAATAACTCTTTTGGGGCAGAACGTTAATTCATACGGCAAAGACTTGGGAAACGTTGATTTTGCGGACCTTATTTCTTCCGTTTCGGAAATCGACGGTGATTTTTGGTTGAGGTTTATGACAAATCACCCGAAGGATCTGACGGAAGAGCTTGTAAAAGCCCTTGCGGACAGTTCTAAAACCTGCAAGTCTATCCATCTGCCTGTTCAGGCGGGGTCGAACAGAATACTTAAGTTGATGAACCGAAAATATACGAGAGAAGATTATTTTGAAAAAATCGAGTTAATAAGAAGATATATCCCCGATATCGCAATAACTACCGATATTATGGTCGGATTTCCGACGGAAACGGAAGAAGATTTTCTCGATACGGTGGATTTAGTTAAAAAAGTCGGGTTTGCGGGCGCGTTCACGTTTATTTATTCTCCGAGAGAAGGTACTCCCGCGGCAAAAATGGCGGGGCAAATCGATCCGGAGATTTCTAAAAAACGAATAATGACTTTAATCGATTTGCAAAACGGCATAAACCGAGAACAGTCTGAAAAATATAAAGGTAAAATCGTAAAGATTTTATGCGAAGGCTACGACGAAAAGAAAGATAAATATCTGGGAAGAGATTCTTACGGAAGAATGGTTTATTTTGGCGGTAACAGCGGATATATCGGCAAGTTTGTCAACGTAAAAATCGTTGAAACGGGCGGAATATCTCTTTACGGCGTAATATTATAATTCACCATAAGCGTTTTTATAAATAAAAAGTTTTTAAGGGCAGGTGCGAGTATGGCTCTTTCGCCGATGATGAAGCATTATGAAGAAATAAAAAGGAAATACAGCGATTGCATAATCTTTTACAGATTAGGCGATTTTTACGAAATGTTTAACGAAGACGCGGTCAGGGCTTCGGAGTTGCTTAATCTTACTTTAACGGGGCGGGATTGCGGTCTGGCGGAACGCGCGCCTATGTGCGGAGTGCCTTATCATGCGGCAGACGTCTATATTTCCAAACTCGTTGCCGCAGGGGAGAAGGTTGCCGTTTGCGAGCAGCTTACAGAACCTAACGGAAAGAATCTCGTTGAAAGGGACGTCGTGAAAGTGGTTACCGCGGGAACGATAACGAATAACGAGCTTATCGATGAAAAATCCAACAACTTTATTTGTTCCGTTGTCGTGAAAAAAGACTCCGCCGCGATCGCATGGGCGGATATTACTACGGGCGAATTTTATGCGAAAGAATTTTTCGGGAAAGATTCTTTTTCCGATCTTTTCAACGAACTTATAAAAATTTCTCCCGCGGAAATCATCGTGAACGGAGAAGCGGAGATGATTTTAAAAGATTCTCCGATAGTAAGGCAGGCGTTATTGCCTAAACCTGCGTTGTATTCCGACAGTGAATTTGAAACGGGCAATGCTGCCGCGTCGCTGAAAAAACAACTCGGAGTGCTTAATTTTGACTCTTTCGGTATAAAGGACGGAAGTTTGTGCATACGTCCCGCGGGCGCACTTGTTTCTTATCTTAAAGAAACGCAAAAAAACATTCTCGTAAACATAAACGATTTAAAACTCGAGCGAAACAACGAATTTATGATGCTCGATTTTAATGCCGTACGCAATCTCGAGCTGGTAAAAACGTTAAGGGACGGAAAAAAATACGGTTCTTTGCTTTGGGTGCTTGATAAAACAAAAACGAGCATGGGAGCACGACGTTTGCAAAGCGTTATTCTGTCTCCGCTTAACGATATAGAAAAAATAAATTCAAGACTGGATGCCGTTGAATGTTTTTTTGACGAAAACACAATCAGACAAAGCATTTCGGAGCTTTTATCTACGGTCAAAGACGTTGGCAGAATTGCGGGTAATATCTCAAACGGAAACCTTACGCCGAGAGACTGTATCGCTCTTGCGTGTTCGCTTGAAATTATTCCGACAATCAAGTTTCAGTTGTCGGGTTTTTATTGCGACTGCATTACGTCGATTGTATCGGGGCTCGGTGATTTTTCGGAAATAGTTTCATTGCTTAAATCCGCAATAGAAGATTCTTCTCCCGAAGGAGAAACGAATAAAAAGGGAAATTATAGATTTATTAAAAAAGGCTTTAATTCGGAGCTTGACGAGTTGAGAGATCTATACGTCAATGCAAAATCCAAAATTGCCGAAATAGAGTACCGTGAAAGAGAACGTACCGGTATCAAGACTCTGAAAATAGGTTATAACCGCGTATTCGGCTATTATATAGAGATAACAAATTCCTTCAAAGATAAAGTTCCGTTCGATTACGTCCGCAGACAAACGCTTACTAATGCCGAGCGTTTTGTTACGGAAGAGCTTAAAACTCTTGAAGAAAAAATCTTAAATTCGGAGGATAAAGCGTTAGAGCTTGAAATCAACCTGTTTAACGCGATAAAAAAGAGATTGATAGCCGAAGTACCCGCGCTTCAGCGCGTTGCAGAGTCTTTGGCGGATCTCGATATGTACGTTTCGTTTGCCACCGTTGCAAAGCATAACGGTTACGTCAGACCGAAAATAGTGGATTCCAAAGTTCCGCTCGATATCGTCGACGGCAGACATCCCGTGGTTGAGTGCGTTTCTTCGCAAAGGTTTATTCCTAACGACTGTATTCTCGATTGCGGGGAAAACAGAACGATGGTTATTACCGGACCGAATATGGCGGGGAAAAGCACTTATATGAGGCAAGTCGCTTTAATTACTCTTATGGCACATATCGGTTCGTTTGTTCCTGCGAGAAGAGCGGATATTCCGCTTACGGACAGGATATTTACAAGAATAGGTGCAAGCGACAGCCTGATTTCCGATCAGAGTACTTTTATGGTGGAAATGTCCGAAGTTGCGAATATCATTAAAAACGCTACGGATAAAAGCTTATTGATACTCGACGAGATAGGCAGGGGAACAAGTACTTTCGACGGTCTGTCTATTGCATGGGCGGTTGTTGAATACGTTACGGAAACAATTAAGGCAAAAACGCTTTTTGCAACGCATTATCACGAGCTGACCGAGCTCGAAGGTATTATGGACGGAGTAAAAAATTATAAAGTTTCCGTTAAAGAACTGCAGGGAAGTATAATTTTTTTGAGAAAAATAATGCGAGGCGGCGCAAACAAAAGTTTCGGAATAGAAGTCGCCGAGCTTGCCGGTGTGGATAAAGCAGTTACCGAAAGGGCTAAAGTTATTTTAAGAAAAATAGAGAAATCGGACTTTACGGTTGCGCAAGAAGACGATTCGTTTTCTAAAACGGGTTTGGCGGGGAGTGCTGACGCCGTTAAATCGTCCGAAGTGGAAAGAATCGTAAAAGACGTGGATCTTAACAATCTGTCACCGATGCAAGCGTTTAATATTCTTGTCGATTTGCAAGAAAAAGTTAAAGGGGGAATTTAGTCGAATGAGCGAAATAAATCTTTTAAGCAGTAAAATTTATAATCGTATTGCCGCGGGGGAAGTTGTAGAAAGACCGTTTTCCGTAGTGAAAGAGTTGGTTGAAAATTCGATTGACGCGGGGTCGAAAAATATCAACGTTGAAATATCCGACGGGGGAAAATCCGTTATAAGAGTTTTTGACGACGGCTCGGGAATCGAAAAGGATCAACTGAAAAAGGCTTTATTGCCGCACGCAACAAGCAAGATTGCAACGCTTGACGATTTGGACGATATAACGACTCTCGGGTTCAGAGGGGAAGCTTTGGCGAGTATCGCTTCCGTTTCTAAAATCACGATAACTTCAAAACCCGAGAATCAGCAATCGGGAGCAAGAATTTCTGCGGAGGGCGGTAATATAGGGGAAATTATCGACGACGCTTCTCCCGACGGTACTGAAATCGTTGTAAGAAACTTGTTTTATAATACCCCCGCAAGAGAAAAGTTTTTAAAAACCGATCGCGGTGAAGAAAGCGATATATCCGCTATAATGGCAAAGTTTATTTTGGGCAATCCGAACGTGTCTTTTAAATATGTTGCGGACGGCAAAGTCGTTTTACAATCTTTTGGCGACGGTCTCGAATCCGCTATGATTTCCGTATACGGAAGCGGAATTATAAAAGACTGTTTCTATATCGACTCCGAAAAAAACGGTATAAAAATTAAAGGGTATATAGGTAAGCAATATTTCAGTAAACCGAACAGATCTTATCAATCGTCTTTTATGAACGGTCGATACGTCGTGAACCAAACGATATCCGCTGCCATAACAAACGCATATTCCTCTTATATGATGAAAAGGCAATATCCGTTTTATGTGCTATCCGTTGAACTGCCTCCCGAAACCGTTGACGTAAACGTTCACCCTAACAAAACAGACGTAAGATTTTCCGACAACAGAATTGTTTACGGCGCAATTTATTCCGTGCTTTCAAAAGTCCTTGACGGTTCGGGCGAAGCGCTGAATATTGTTATTGAGAAAAACAGTATAAATACTAACGATATCACGAATGATTATGTTACACATAACGGATTAAATCAGTCTTCGGCAATCGTTAAAGAATCTATAAACGTTAAGGGAAACGAGAAAAGTTTACCTTATGAGAATTACTCGTATAATACGTTGTCGTTTTGCGATAGCGGTAAAATCGATAATTTGAACGTTGATAGCGACAATAACGCAAAACCCGACGACATTTTTGCCGAAAACAAAGCATATCTCGAAAGCCTTGAAAAGAAGAAGGAAGAACTGTTGAATAAGCCTGTTCAACAAGTCGTTGAAATCGAGACGGATTTGAGATTTGTCGGGCAGGTTTTAAATACGTTCTTGGTTTTTGACGACGGAAACGATATTTATTTTGTTGATCAGCACGCCGCACACGAAAGAATTTTGTTCGATAAGTTTATGGATCAGATAAAGTCGGGAACAATAGACGTTCAGCCGCTTTTAATTCCTTATATCGAAAACGTGAATCAAGAAGAGTATACGTTTTTGCTTGATAACATTAAAGCGTTCGACGCACTCGGAATAGAGATTTCCGATTTCGGTAAAAATTCTATAAAGATTTCAACTCTGCCTACCTGTTTTATCGATATGAACGTTAAGGGTTTTTTATTTGACGTTTTGTCCGATTTACGCGGTCTGAAATCTCTATCGATAGATGATATTTTAAGAGAAAAAATTGCGCAAAAAGCCTGTAAAGCGGCTATAAAATCGGGAGATTCCGTAAGCGATGACGAGGTTGTTATTGTTGCCGATGCAATTAAAAAGAATATGGGTTTGAAGTGTCCGCACGGAAGACCCGTGGTTGTAAAAATAACGAGAACGGAAATCGATAAATGGTTCAAAAGAATAGTTTAAATAAATTGCTCATTATTTGCGGACCGACCGCAAGCGGGAAAACGGCTCTTGCTGTGGAATGTGCGAAAATTCTTGATACCGAAGTAATTTCCGCCGATTCTATGAATGTTTACAGAGGGCTTGACGTCGGCACGGCAAAGCCTGACGATGCGGAAAAAAACGGAGTCGTTCATCACTTAATAGACGTCGCTTCGCCTTTTGAAAAGTTTTCGGTCGGCGATTATAAAGAAAAGGCAGAGCCGATAGTTAAAAATTTAATAAAAAACAATAAAATTCCGATTATTTGCGGAGGAACAGGGTTTTATATAAATTCTTTAATTTATGATTTTTCATACGGAAACAGCTCCGGCAATATGGAAGTCAGAACAAAATACACGTCGCTTGCCGAAGAAAAAGGAGCGGAATACGTTTATTCGATTTTGCAATCGTTAGATCCGGATTCTGCGAGTAAAATACATTGCAACGACGTTAAAAGGGTTGTAAGAGCGTTGGAGATATACTCTTCGGGAACAAAAAAATCCGATATTAAGGACAGTTTTGTTCCTAAAATAAACTATAAGGCGGTTTCTTTTGATTTTCCGAGAGACGAGCTATATAAAAGAATCGACCGCCGCGTTGACGAAATGATAAAAAACGGTCTTACGGAAGAAGTACGCGGGTTAAAGAATCAGGGCGTAACGTTAAACAATCAATGTATGCAAGGAATCGGTTATAAGGAGATATATTTATATCTGGACGGCGAATATACGTTGAGCGAAGCGATTGAGAAAATTAAACTCAACACGCGCCATTATGCAAAAAGACAAATAACGTTTTTTAAAAAACTTCCCGGAATAGAATATCTCGTCCCGGGAAACGTTAAAACAATAGCGGAAAAAATTACAGGAGAAATATGATTGATTTTGAATTGATAGAAAAGGTTGAAAAGAAATTGCAACCGGAATTTGAGAAACTTGAAAAAACGTCGCTTTATAATCAAAATAAGGTGCTGAACGCTTTCAAAAAAAACAAAATCGCTTTAAGACACTTTTACGGGTCTACGGGATACGGCTATGGCGACGAAGGGAGGGATGCGCTGAATTCTCTTTTCGCCTCTGTCTTTAATACCGAAGACGCAATTTGTTCTCCGAATATCGTTTCGGGAACGCACGCTTTGGCTGTGTGTCTTTACGGTATCTTAAAGCCCGGCGATACTTTTTTAAGCATAACAGGAGAGCCTTACGATACCCTTACGGATATAATCGGCGGGCAGGACGTTGGTTCATTGAAAGATTACGGGATTAAATTCGAAAGTATTCCGCTTGTTGACGGTAAATTTGACTTAAAAGAAATTTATGAACGATTAAAAAACAATACCTATAAAATGGTGTATTTGCAGCGTTCGCGCGGCTACGACTGGCGAAACGCCCTGTCTTTATGCGAGATAGAATCGGTGGTTAATTTTTTAAGGAACGATTGCGAATTTTCTGATTGCATAATGGTGGATAACTGTTACGGTGAATTTATCGACGTCAGAGAACCGACCGAAGCGGGCGCTGATATCGTTGCGGGGTCTATGATTAAAAATCCCGGCGGAGGAATCGCTCCGACAGGCGGTTACGTTGCGGGGTTGAAAAAATATGTACAACAAGTCAGAAACAGATTGATTGCTCCGGCTATTGCGGGTGAAGTCGGGTCGTATTATAACGGTTATCAATATTTTTATCAGGGTTTATTTGTCGCTCCTCACGTTGTAAAAGAAGCATTGAAAGGCGCAATGCTTTTTTCAAGCGTGTTATCCGAATTAGGTTATGAAACTTTGCCGCATAGGTTTGAAAGGCCGAACGATATAATAACTTCCATCAAATTCGGAGATAAAGATAAACTTGTAGGATTTATACAGACTGTTCAGTCTAATTCTCCTATAGATAGTTTTGTTACGGTTGAGCCTTGGGAAATGCCCGGATATGAAGACCGCGTTGTTATGGCTGCCGGTTGTTTTGTTCAGGGTGCTTCAATTGAGTTGTCTGCGGACGCGCCGATAAGACCGCCGTATATCGCTTATTTGCAAGGCGGGCTTACGTACGAACATTGTAAAATCGTTTTAAGAAATATGAATTTATAATAAAGTAT
>CAJLXC010000041.1 GCA_905210545.1 uncultured Eubacteriales bacterium
CGCCGACCGGATATCCGGTCGGCGGGTGTGGGCTTAATAACGAAAATATTAAATATTCGATTTGATTTATAAAAAGCTTTTACCTTGTATGAATAAACGCTTTTCTATACGTTAAGCGCTTTTCAATTTGTTTTTACAAACAGAATTCTTTTTTCGTGTCTCTTGCAAAAAGATCTAAAAGAACCTTCTTATAATCTCGTTTTTCGTAAATGATGGAATAAATCGCGTTGGTTATGGGCAAATCCACGTCGTATTTTTCGCCGAGCATTTTCATCGCTTTGGCGGTTGCCACGCCTTCTGCGAGTTTTTGGAACTCAACGCCTTTTACGTAATCTTCCCCGAACTTTCTGTTGTTGGAAAACTCGGAAAAAAGCGTAGTTTCGTAATCGCCCAGATGGCACAAGCCGTAAGCGGAAAACTCGTTGCCGCCCATCGCCTTTATAAGCCTTGCGACCTCTCTCGCGCCGCGAGCCATAAGCGGACCTTTGAGCGTTACCAGACCTATTCCGTCAAGCATACCCGCGGCAATACCCATAACGTTTTTTGCCGCCGCCCCTATCTCGCTGCCGATAAGATCGTCTCCGTAATAAAACCGGATAAGATCGCTCTTAAACGCGTCCGCGAGTTTTTTTACGAGCGATTTGTTTACCGAATCGATAACCATACAGTTAGGCTGACCTTTTGTGAACGCCTGTATATGCCCCGGACCTACCCATACGGCGACTTTATCGGGAGAAACGCCGCTCTCCGCCATCACTTCGGAAAGGCGTTTGCCCGTATCTACCTCTATACCTTTCATACACAGCACGAAGACTTTGTCTTTTATTTCGAGCTTTGAAACGCTTGTCATAAAAGAACGCAAAGCCTGCGCGCTTATCGATATCACTATCGTTTCCGCGCGGTTTACCGCGTATTCCAGATCGGACGTAAGCTCGATTTTTTCGTCGAGCTTTACGTATTCGTTGCAACCGTCGTTTTTAAGTTTTTCATAAGACGGGCTGTTTTCTCTGCCCCATTGTACCACGGCGTTGCCGTGATTGCACAGATACCAGCCGATAAACGAACCCCATCTCCCGCAACCCAGAACGGAAATATTCATCTTTTCTCCTTATTTATCGCGTATTTTTACAGCGTTTTGCGATCGACGAACGCGCGGGCAAGGCTCACTTCGTCGGCGTACTCTAAATCCGTGCCTATGGGAATGCCGTGCGCAAGTCTTGTTACTTTTATGCCGAGCGGCTTTAACAGTCCCGAAATATACATAGCGGTGGCTTCGCCTTCTACGTCCGGATTAGTCGCCATAATAACTTCCGCAACGCCGCCCTTTGCTATTCTCGAAAGCAAACCCTTTATATCTATATCGTCCGGACCTATGCCGTCCATAGGCGAAATCGTTCCGTGCAGAACGTGATAAACGCCCGTAAACTCGTTAAGCTTTTCTATCGCGATAACGTCTTTAGGCTCTTTCACCACGCATATAACGGAAGAAGAACGCGTTTTGCACACGTCGCAAATCTCGTCTTCGGAAAAATTGCCGCAGATTTTGCAGTAATGAACGTTCTTTTTTGCGGATTTTATCGCTTCCGCAAAATTCTCGGCTTCTTCGTCCGTCATATTGATTATCTTATACGCGTAACGCTGCGCGGTTTTCGCGCCCACGCCCGGCAGTTTTGAAAACTCGTTGATAAGCCGACCTATCGGCTCTATAAAAACTTTCATAAAACGCCCGCGCGACCGTTATAAACCGAGCCCCGCGTAAGCGCCGAGCTTTTCGTTGCACACCTTATCCGCTTTATCGTAAGCGTCGTTGAGCGCGGCGATGATAAGGTCTTCTAACATCGTAAGGTCGTCGTTATCGACGGCGTTTTTGTCTATGGAAATGTTCTTTACCACCTTTTTCGCTGTAACGGTAACCTTTATGAGTCCGCCGCCGCTTGTTCCTTCCACTTCGGTTTCTTCAAGCTCCGCCTGCGCTTTCTGCATTTCTTCCTGCATCTTCTGCGCCTGCTTCATAAGGTTTTGCATATTGCCCATTCCGCCTCCGCCGAAGCCTCCGAATCCGCCTCTGTATGCCATTTGTTTATATCTCCTTTATATTATATTTTATTTAATCCGCAACGCAGTAATTCCGTAGACGCCGAAATTCGTTACGGTTTTATTATCACTATGTCTTCTCCGAATATCTTTTTAACGTTATCGGTCGCTTCGTCTATTTCTTCCGCGCGGCGAGCCGCTTCGGATTCCTTTACGACCGCTTCGAACGTTCCGAATTCCGAAAGCGCGTTTTTAACCGCTTCTATGCTCGCGGGCTTTTCGAGAATGGCTTTATCTCCGTCGTTTGACGGAATGAGATAAAGCGTTTTTCCGCTCGTTCCGACGGCTATGTTCTGCGCGATTAAAGAAAGCATTTCGCTGCCCTTTTTCCTTAACCCCGTCAAAAGCCTGCCCTTGATTTCCATATCCGAAAAATCGGAAAACGCGAGAGCCGGAATATCGCCCGTCTCCACCGGGCGGCTTTCGCTCGTATCCGGCAAGGTCGATATGCCGTAATCGTCGTTCTCTTTTACGGGTGCGGGAGCAGAATTTTCATTACACGTGCGCGCGACGGGTTTTGCGGCGATTGCGGCAACGTTTAAGTTGTTCATTCTGTCTTCGAGCGTTTTGATTCTCGAAAGCAACGCGTCGAAATCGTAATCCGTATCGGGCCGAGCCGCTTTTATCGCGGCGGTTTCGAATATAACGCGCTGACGGGTGGAAAATCTGAGCGCGTTTTCCGCGTCGGCGAAAATTTCCAGCGCGCGCAACAATCTGTGTTCGTTGGTTTTATCCGCAAGCGTTTTAAGCGCGTCGTATTTAGACTGCGGCAGCGAGAGAATTTTATCCGCGCCGTCGCAGGTTTTTACTATAAGCACGTCTCTTAAAAGAGAAGTAACGTCTTTCATCAGAACGCCCATACTCTTGCCGAGCGAAGCAAGCGCGTCTACCGTTTCGAGCGCGCCGCCCGCGTCGCCGGACAACAATTCGTCCGCGAATCTCGCGAGGACTTCCGAATTAGACGTGCCGAGAATTTCCGTAACGTCTTGATACGTAAGGACTTCCCCGCCGGAAGAAATAGCCACGTCCGCAACGGAAAGCGCGTCTCTCACGCTGCCTTCGCCCGCCTTGGCTATGGCGGTAACCGCTTCTTTCTCGTATTTTTTGCCTTGTTCGTCGTATATTTTAGCTATCAGCTCCGCAATCCGCTCGGTAGAAACGAGCCTGAAATCGAAACGCATACATCTCGACAGAATAGTCGCGGGAATTTTATGCACTTCCGTCGTGGCGAGAATAAACACCGCGTGCGAAGGCGGTTCTTCGAGCGTTTTTAAAAGAGCGTTGAACGCCGCGCCCGAAAGCATATGCACTTCGTCTATTATATATACTTTATACTTTGCCGCAACGGGCGGAAACTGAACGTTTTCGCGCAGTTCGCGTATTTCGTTTACGCCGTTATTAGAAGCCGCGTCTATCTCTAAAACGTCTATATTAGACGGATCGGACAAAGCTTTGCACGTGGCGCATTTGCCGCAGGGCGAACCGTTTATCGGATGCTCGCAGTTGATTGCCTTTGCAAAGATTTTTGCCGCGGTGGTTTTGCCCGTTCCGCGCGTTCCCGTAAAGAGATACGCGTGGCCGAGTCTGCCGCTTTCTATCTGATTGACGAGTGTTTTTACCACGTGTTCCTGACCGATAAGGTCTTCGAACCGAACGGGGCGATATTTTCTGTATAACGCGAGATAAGACATTTATTTCTCCTTGACGGCGTGCTTTACGCGATTAAGCTTGTTTCTGATTCTCTGAACCGTATTATCTACCGATTTTACGTTTTTTCCCGTGCGCTTTGCTATATCGTCGTAAGAAAAACCCTGAAGATATAACGAAAGAACGCGGTATTCGAGTTCGCTCAAAGCGGATTCTATTTCCGCGATAAGTTCTTTTTCGGCTTCCATATTGATATAAGCCTCTTCGGGATTTATTTCTTCGCCGCGCATAAGCTCGTTCTTGTCCGCGTCGTCGCCGCTTTCCGACGATAAAGAAATAAAGTTGTTTAAAGGCTTGTTTTTATCGCGGTTGGATTTTTTTATAGCGGATAAAATACCCGTTTTTATACATTTATAGGCGTAAGGCTTAAACGCGCCCGCGCCGTTATAAGAAGCTATCGCTTTGAAAACGCCTATCATTCCTTCCTGCAGAAGGTCGTCGGTATCGCCGCCGCTCAGAAAATATCCGCGGGCGATAGAATTAACCGCGCTTTTATATCTTTTCAAGAGTTCTTCGAGCGCGGCTTCCGAACGGGCGGTTTCCGCTTTTGCCATAACGGCAAGCTCTTCGTCTGAAAGGCTTTTTATCTCCATTTTTTCACCGTGAATATTGCAAAAGGCAATAATTTATCTGCTCGTTCTTTGCCTTACCGCTTCGTAAACGACTACGCCGCAGGCAACGGACGCGTTGAGCGAGTTGACCTTGCCGAACATAGGTATAGACAATATTCCGTCGCATTTTTCTTTGGTAAGGCGTTTTACGCCGCTGTCTTCTCCGCCGATAACGAGGCATAATTTGCCCGTAAGGTTGGATTTATAAAGGCTTTCCCCGCCGACTTCCGCGGCGTACACCCAGAAACCTTCTTCTTTGAGCTTATCGATAGCGTTGTTGATATTAGTAACGCGCGCCACTTTAACGTGGTTTGCCGCGCCGGCGGAAATGCGCATAACCGTATCGGAAACGGATGCGGATCTGTCTTTTGAAATAACAAGTCCGTCAACGCCTGCGCATTCGCACACTCTTATTATGCTGCCTAAATTATGCGGGTCTAAAATCTCGTTAAGCACGACGATAAATCCGTCTTTATCCTTTACCTCTTCGAGCAGATCGTAAAGATCCGCGTATTCGTATTCCGAGGTGAAAGCGATAAAACCCTGATGGCGTTTGCTTTCGCTCTCTTTTTCTATAACGTATTTATCTACGAGCTGAACCTTTACCTTGTGCGAGCGCATAACGTTTATAAGGCGTTTGCTCGCTTCGTCTTTAAGATCGTTCTGTACGAGAACCTTGTCTATTTCTTTGTCCGTTTTAAGCAGTTCGTAAACCGCGTTTCTGCCTTCTGTTTTCATTGTATAATTCCTTTATTGAGTATAAAATCGAGTCTTTCTTCGTTTCCCGTGAGATAAAGATACCCCAAAACCGCTTCGAATCCCGTGGAAAGATTATATTCCGCCACGCTCGCGTTTTTTGCGCGCGTGGTTTTTTTTGCGTTTCTCGCGCGTTTGAAAACGGCGGTTTCTTCTTCGGTTAAAAGCGGCAACAACTCCGTTATGAATTCCGCCTGCGCGGAAGCTTTGACCTCTTTTACCGCGAGTTTATTAAGCTCGCCCGCCTTGCCGTCGCTCATAAAAGTAAGGCGTTCTCTCACGAACAGAGAATACACCGCGTCTCCAACGAACGCAAGCACGACGGGATTCAAGCAATTCGCTTTTGTTTTTTCCATCTTTTCGCCGAAACGAAACAACCTTTTTTCCTCTTTGCGTTTTTATTTGCCGAATTCAACGGCATTTATAATATTCTACTATATTTTAACGAAAAACACAATAAAAAATCGGACAATAAAAAATTATCCGACGTCTTTATTTTTTTGAGCATTCACGATAAAGCCTCTGATATCGGCTTTAAAGCCGCTCGTTAAGCTCTTCTTTTATTTTATCGAGCGGCAAGCCTATAATATTATTTTTGTCGCCCTTAAAGCTTTTTACTATGGGAAAGCCGTCCTGCAAGCCGTAACTGCCCGCTTTATCCATAGGCGAACCCGATTTTACGTACTCTCTTATCAGCTCGTCGGATAACTCGTTAAAAATCACTTCGGACACGTCGTAACCCGTTTTTACGCCGCTTTCGTCTACGAGCGCGTAACCCGTCACCACGCGGTGAACGTTGCCCGAAAGCCTTTTTAAGGTGTTTGTCGCGTCTTCTTCCGAAGCGGGCTTGCCTAAAATTTCGCCCTTAAAAAACACGACGGTATCCGCGCCGAGAACTGTTTTGCCTTTTTTGTTATCGAGGCGCGAAAAAACGTCTTCCGCTTTGCCTTTCGCGTTGTCGATTGCCGTGGAAACGGGGTCTTTTTCGTCGTTTTCGGCATAATCCGACGGAATCACGGTAAACGCGTAACCCGCCGTTTTTAATATTTCTTTTCTCCTCGGAGAATTGCTCGCAAGTATCAGTTCCATTATTCTTCCTTCCGTATTTTGTATATATCTTCAAACCGTATCGCGGTTTTTATGACGGTAAGGCGTCCGGTTACGAGATCTATCGAGGAAAGCATTCCGCAAGCGGTAACGTATTTGCCGTCTTTATAATATTCCACGCTGATAAGGTCGCCTTTTTTAAGACTTTTCACGCAGTCCGAAAGCGTTTCTGCCTGTTCTTCGGAAAGGGTTTTTCTTTCCACGACGACGCCGCCCGCGCGTTCTATCATCTCTTCGTATCCTTTCAGCGCGGCAAACGGCGAAAACTGCTTTGCTCTGTCCGCAACGCTCATTTTAGGTCTCTCCACCGTTATGCCCTCCTATCATTCCGTTCCGCTCGCGAGCGGTCGCTTTCTCTTCGAAACTGACGCCGCGAAGAAGCGCGTTCTTCCCGTATTTTTTCTTTACGCCGATTATCGCTTTCTGCAAGGCGTTCTCTTTATCGTCTTTTTCTTTATCGGCAAAAAGGTCGTATACGACGTAATCTTTGTGTATAAGGTTGTTAAGCCCCACGTTCACGCGGCGTATCTTATCCGTTTCTCCCGCAAATTTGTTAAAAAGCTTTTCAAAATACGGGAAAATTTTTTTATAAGAATCGGTATATACGGGAAGCTTGGTCGTTCCTCCTCTCGGGGCGAGCGTTCTGTCCGCAAAACCCAGAGAAAGCGAAACGGAATTCGTGACAAGCTCTTTGTCTATTATTTCGTAAATAAGACCTTCTGTCATTTCTTTTATTATTACGAGCGCGTCTTTTTTAGAGTAATCGGAAAACAAAACCTGTCCGTTGGACAGCGACGCGGTTTTGGATTTATAAGCGTGCGCGTCTTTTATCGTGCAAGGCTCTATCCCCTTTGAATGATCTATAAGCAGCTCCGCGTTTACGCCGAACTCGCGGTACAGCGTTTCTTCGGGACAATGCGCCACGCCGTAAAGGTCGTATATGCCGTAACGCTTTAATCTCTCCGCTATGCCGGGACCTACGTTCCACACGTCGGTTATCGGTCTGTGCCGCCATATCGTTTTTTTGAACTCTTCCTCGTCGAGATAACCCATAAAATCCGCGGAATGCTTTGCGGTTATGTCGAGAGCGACCTTTGCGAGAAACATATTCGTTCCCACGCCTGCCGCCGCCCGGATACCCGTTTCTTTATAAACCGCGTTCACGAGAAGCCTTGCAAGTTCCGTTTCCGTTTTGCCGTAAAGCTTTACGTAGTCGGTAAGGTCTATAAAGCACTCGTCTATAGAATATACGAGAATATCGTCGGGGCTTATGAATTTCAGATATACGGAATAAATCTGCAGGGATTTTTCCATATAAAGCTTCATTCTGGGTTTAGCCGTTATATAACGCACGTTTTTGGGAATCTCGAAAACTCTGCAACGGTTTTTTACTCCCGCGGCTTTCATTGCGGGGCTTACGGCAAGACAAATCGTGCCGCTCCCTCTGTCGGGATCGGCAACGACGAGATTTTCTTTAAAAGGATCGAGTCCGCGTTCCACGCATTCTACGGACGCAAAAAAACTCTTTAAGTCTATACAGCAATAAACCCTGCCCATAACGCGTTATTTCACTATTCCCTTATAGGTATACCCCGCTTCTTCCACCGCGGCTTCTTCCACTGCTGAGGGCGGCGACAACAAGATCGTCAAGGTCGCTCTGACCTGCGATACCGGCACGATCGATGATGAGAGCTTCAACCAGGCATGCTGGACTGCTGTTTCCAGCTACATGGGCGATGACTGCCAGTACTACATCCCCGAGGCTGACGCTTCCGATGAGGACCGCGAGACCATGATCCGTCAGGCTGTCAACGACGGCGCTGATGTGATCGTCTGCGTCGGCTACCTGTACGGCGCTTCTCTGGCATGGGCTGCTGACCAGTATCCCGATGTCAAGTTCATCGCCATCGATGTGACTCAGGGCGATATCGGCACCGACGCCATCCCCGCCAACTGCTACTGCATCACCTTCAAGGAGGAGCAGGCAGGCTATCTGGCAGGCTACGCCATTGCAAAGGACGGCAAGACCAAGCTGGGCTTCCTGGGCGGCATGGCTGTTCCCGCTGTTATCCGTTACGGTTACGGCTTCGTGCAGGGCGCTGACGCTGCTGCTCAGGAGCTGGGTACCAACATCGACATCAACTACTTCTACGGCGGCCAGTTCTACGGCGATGCAAACATCACCTCCCGTATGGAGGGCTGGTACTCCAACGGCACTCAGGTCGTCTTCGCCTGCGGCGGCGGCATCTACACCTCCGCTGTTGAGGCTGCTCTGAAGAGCAACGGCTATGTCGTCGGCGTTGACGTTGACCAGAACTACATCGGTGTCAACGGCGTGGCAGACGGCTCCTTCGCTTACAACCCCTTCATCACCTCCGCTATGAAGGGCCTGACCGAGGCTGTCAACACCGCTCTGTCCGACATCGATGCAGGCGAGTGGGGCGACATCGCTGCTTCCAACGGCAACTTCGGTCTGGAGGACGGCGACTACGTCGGCCTGCCCACCGATGCTGACAGCTGGAACTTCGAGACCTTCACCACCGACGAGTACGAGGCTCTGAAGGAGAAGATCAAGAGCGGCGAGATCACTGTGGACAACAGCTCTGACGACAGCACCAAGCCCACCGTCAGCGAGTTCACCACCGTCAACTACATCCAGTAATCAGAAACTTCCCGGGCGGGACGCTTTGCAAAGGGCGTCCCGCCTTTTTTGTATGCTTTTTCAAGACGAGGAAGGAATGTTCGTCGAAATGTACAAAAGTAATACTTGTGATACAGCAAAACACTAAATTTTCAAAAAGAAGTGTGCAAAACAGCAAAAATACGGTATAATGGGCATTACAATAGTATAAGTGTCGTTTGGACACGAAAGGAGAGTGAGCAGATTGGCAGAGGATTTTGTGATTGAGATGCTCCATATCACCAAGGAGTTCCCGGGCATCAAGGCAAACGACGACATTACCCTGCAGCTGCGCAAAGGTGAGGTCCATGCCCTGTTGGGCGAGAACGGCGCAGGCAAAAGCACCCTGATGAGCGTGCTGTTCGGCCTGTATCAGCCGGAGGAGGGTAAGATCCTCAAAAACGGCAAGGAGGTCGCCATCCGCAACCCCAACGATGCAAATGCACTGGGCATCGGTATGGTCCACCAGCACTTCAAGCTGGTGGAGTGCTTCAGCGTGCTGGACAACATCATTCTGGGTGTGGAGCCCAACAAGCTGGGCTTTTTGCAGAAGGCCGAGGCCCGCAAGAAGGTCGTGGCCCTGAGCGAGAAGTACGGTCTGCGTGTTGACCCCGATGCGCTCATCAGTGATATTTCGGTCGGTATGCAGCAGCGCGTGGAGATTTTGAAGATGCTCTACCGCGACAATGAGATCCTCATCTTCGACGAACCCACCGCTGTGCTGACCCCGCAGGAGATCGACGAGCTGATGGAGATCATGCGCGGGTTCAAGAAGGAGGGCAAGTCCATCCTCTTCATCACCCACAAGCTCAACGAGATCATGGCGGTGGCAGACCGCTGCACTGTTCTGCGCAAGGGCAAGTATATGGGCACCGTGGACATCAAGGACACCACCAAGGAAGAGCTTTCCCGCATGATGGTCGGCCGTGACGTCCAGCTTCAGGTCGATAAAAAGCCCGCTCACCCGGGCGATGTCGTGCTGGACGTGGAGGATGTCACCATCCACAACGACCAGCGCAAGAAGGACTCCGTCAAGGACGTCACCTTCCAGGTCCACGCAGGCGAGATCGTCTGTCTGGCGGGCATCGAGGGCAACGGCCAGACCGAGCTCGTCTATGGCCTCACCGGCCTCGAAAAACTGTCGGGCGGCAAGATCACGCTGGACGGCAAGGACATCACCCGCGAGAGCATCCGCCAGCGCTCGAAGGACGGCATGAGCCACATCCCCGAAGACCGCCACAAGCACGGTCTGGTGCTGGATTACAGCCTCGAGAACAACATGGTGCTCCAGCGCTACTGGCAGCCCGAGTTCCAGAAGGGCGGCTTCATCCAGTCCGATAAAGTCCGCGAGTACTCCGATAAGCTGATCGCTCAGTACGACGTCCGCAGCGGTCAGGGCAGCTCCACCATCGTGCGCAGCATGTCCGGCGGCAACCAGCAGAAGGCCATCATCGCCCGTGAGATCGACAAAGACCCCAAGCTGCTGGTGGCTGTTCAGCCCACCCGCGGCCTGGATGTCGGCGCGATCGAATACATCCACCGCCAGATCGTCGCCGAGCGCGACAAGGGCAAAGCTGTCCTGCTGGTCAGCCTCGAGCTGGATGAGGTCATGAACCTGTCCGACCGCATCCTCGTCATGTACGAGGGCGAGATCGTGGGCGAGTTCGACCCCAAGACCACCACTGTGCAGGAGCTGGGCCTCTACATGGCCGGCGCACGCAAGCAGGGAAAGGAGAGCAAATAAATGAACAAGAAAAAACTTTCCCACAGCAACCTTAACAGCTCCATCACCAGTGTGCTGGCCGCGCTGCTGTGCATCGTCATCGGCATGGCTGTGGGCTTCCTCGTGCTGCTGGCCATCAACCCGGCCCATGCATGGGGCGACGGCTTTGTCCGCATCATTAAGGGCGGCTTCCATGACGCCCCCTACGGCGTCGGCAAGGAGCTGGCCAACGCAGCACCCCTCATCATGACCGGTCTGTCCGTGGCCTTCGCCTTCAAGACCGGCCTGTTCAACATCGGTGCTGCCGGTCAGTACACGCTGGGCGCTTACGGCGCACTCTACTGTGCCATCATGCTCAAGATGCCCTGGTATGTCTGCCTGATCGTCGCCACCATCCTCGGCGGCATCTGGGGCGCTATCCCCGGCTTCTTCAAGGCTTACTTCAACATCAACGAGGTCATCACCTCCATCATGTTCAACTGGATCGGCCTGTATCTGGTCAATGAGCTTATCTACCAGAACGGCACCGGCCCCATGTACGACGTGCGCAACACCCGTACCTTGAACCTGAGCAAGAACGCTGAGTACGCCCAGTCCATCATCCCGGACTTCGGCCTGAACAAGATGTTCCAGACCAACAGCACCACCATTGCGATCTTCCTCGCTGCGGCAGTCGCCATTCTGATTTGGGTCATCCTGAACAAGACCACCTTTGGCTATGAGCTGAAGGCCGTCGGCCTGAACAAGAGCGCCGCCCGCTACGCCGGCATCAACGAGAAGAAGAACATCATCCTCTCCATGGCTATTGCAGGCGCTCTGGCAGGCTTCGGCGCCGGACTCTACTACCTGTCCAATGTCTCTCAGTGGAACCCGCTGAACTCCACCAGCCTGCCGACCATGGGCTTCAACGGCATCTCTGTGGCCCTGCTGGCAAGCTCCAACCCCATCGGCACCATCTTCTCCGCGATCTTCATCTCTCACATCTCGGTTGGCGGCTCTTTCCTGTCCACCAAGTATTACCCCACCGAGATCTCCGACCTGATCAGCGGTATCATCATCTACCTGTGCGCATTCTCCATGCTGTTCCGTGGCAAGATCCACTCCATGCTGTTCAAGAATGCGGACAAGACCAACGTGAATGCAGAGCCTGCCCCTGCTAAGACCGAAACCAAGAAGGAGGGCAAGTGATATGCTGCTTCTCATCAAGTATACTCTGCTGTATGGCATCGTGCTGATGCTGGTCGCTCTGGGCGGTATGTTCAGTGAGCACTCCGGCATCATCAACATCGCACTGGAAGGCATCATGGTCATCGGCGGTGTGGCGGGTGTCCTCACCCTCACCATGCTGCCCGCGGACCTGCCGGCGTTCACGCGACAGCAGTCCATCAACTTCAACCGCATCCCCTCCTTCTCCGAGCCCCCCTCGCTGCCCATGCGCCCGCCGCAGTTCTCCTTCGACACATCTGCGCGATCCGGACTGCCCGCGCCGCCCGCGCACCTGCCCACGTACACGGCCTTCACGCCCTCGGCGCTGTACGCGAACAATGCGTGCATCCAGTACTCGTTCTCGCTGGACATCATGGGCGTGTCCGTCATCGGAGATGAGGATCCCCACACGCCCAAGGAGTGTCTGCCTCTCTACCTCCCGCAGATCCGACTCATCCTCCCGTCCCTC
>CAJLXC010000042.1 GCA_905210545.1 uncultured Eubacteriales bacterium
CCACCGACGCAGCCGGACGTGTCCGTACTGCCTGACGATTGGACAAAGGAAAATACCGCGTCGATCTCATGGACGAATATCGCCGATTTGAACGATTTGAATCGCGTGGAGCTTTCGTGGGACGGCGGTGCATACCAGACAACCGGGCTTTCCGATAAAACCTGTTCGGGATATGAAGCGGATATCTCGTCGTTTGCGGACGGGCTGCATACCCTGAGCATCCGGGGCGTGGATATTGCCGGGAACGTCGGAGAAGCTGGAACTGCATCAATTCAGATTGACCGCAGCGCGCCGACGCTGACCCAATCTTCCGTTAAACCCGCAGCATGGACGGCGGCGGACAGCGTTATGCTGACGTGGGAAGGCGCGGCGGACGCATACAGCGGTCTTGCCCGGATGGAGTATGCCGTTGACGGCGGCGCTTGGGAAGCGCTCGACGTGAACGAAAACGGAAGCCGGGAAATTGAAATCGGCGGGCTGGCGGACGGCGAACATCGAATTACGCTGCGTCTGACGGATGCGCTTGAAAACGCTGCGGCATGGGAACATACGATCTATCTGGATCACACTCCGCCTGTTGTCGAGCTGCTTACGCCGCAGAACGGCGCGGTTGTGACGGGCGTTCTGGACATTTGGGGCACTGTCTCGGATATTTCGCTGACGGACTGGACGCTGACGGCCAAAGGCTCGTCCGGCAAAGAAGTGACCGTTCACGCCGATTCGACCGAAAGGCTGTCCGAACAGCTCGGCGTGTTGGACACGGGTGAATTTGCGGATGGAGAAACCATTGAAATCATCCTGACTGCGCATGACGCTGCCGCGCACGAGAGCACGGTTCAGGGCATATACGTCAAGGCCGATCACAGCGCAAAGCCTGTTTCGGCAGACGTAACGATTACCGCGCCGCCGACCATACCGAGAATAACGCCCATCAAAAATTTATCGTCCATAACGTTCCCCCCTTTACGAGAGTATTATGCGCGAAAAACGGCGAATTATGCAAAATCCCTGCGGGCAAAAATCGGTTTTTAACCGTTCCACGCCCGTTCTTTATCCGCTCCGATAATTATTCCGCTTTTTCAAACCGTATAAAAATCAGCCTGTCGTTTTTATCGCGGCGGGATTTACGGTTTTACGGATTTACGAATTTACGGATTTACGCCATTTGCTTTGCGCGGTAGTCGTCTATCGCTTTTTTTATCGCTTCTTCCGCAAGCACGGAACAATGAATTTTTTGCGGGGGAAGTCCGCCCAGCTTTTCTATAACCGATTTGTTGGTTACTTTCAAAGCTTCTTCGAGAGTCATTCCTTTTATCATTTCCGTTGCGGTGGAGCTGGTTGCTATCGCTGCGGCGCACCCGAAGGTTTTGAACTTGGCGTCTTGTATCACGTTGTCTTTTATACGCAACGTAATCTGCATTATATCGCCGCAAACCTCGTTGCCGACAGTGCCTGTTCCGTCGGGATTTTCTATCTCGCCTACGTTCTTGGGGTTTTTGAATACGTCCATCACCTTTTCGTTATACATTTTTTATAATCTCCTCTTTTTTGAATAACGGCGACATATCGCGCAGTCTTTCTACCGCTTTTTTCAACACGTCTACCGCGTAATCTACTTCTTCTATAGTGTTATGCTTGCCGAACGAAAACCTTATGCTTCCGTGCGCAAGCCCTTCGGGAAGACCCATGGCGAGCAGCACGTGCGACGGTTCGAGCGAGCCGGACGAACAGGCAGAACCCGAAGAAACCGCTATCCCCGCCAGATCAAGGCTGAACAGAATGGATTCGCCCTCTATATATCTGAACGAAAAGTCCGCGTTTGCGGGAAGTCTGTTTTCCTTTCTCGGTCCGTTAAGCTTGACGAACGGCACTTCGTTTAAAACCCTGTCGATAAAATGGTCGCGAAGCCCCGACACGTATTCGAAGTTTTTATCCAGATCCCTTGCCGCGATGCGGAACGCTTCCGCAAATCCGACTACGCCGGGGACGTTGGTCGTGCCGCCGCGTTTCATTCTTTCCTGATGTCCGCCGGTCTGAATACTGTCTATCAGAAGCCCGTTTCTTATATACAGCGCGCCCACGCCTTTCGGTCCGTAAATCTTATGAGAACTCATACTGAGCATATCCACGCCCAGATCCTTTACGTCTATTTTAAGAACGCCCGCCGCCTGCACCGCGTCCGCAAAGCAGATTATGCCGCGTGCGTGCGCGATTTTGGCTATTTCTTTTACGGGTTCTATCGTGCCGACCTCGTTATTTGCGAGCATACAGCCGATAAAAATCGTATCGGGACGGATTAAAGATATAAGATTATCGAGATCTACGAATCCTTCTTCGTTCACTTTCATAAACGAAATTTCAAAGCCCTCTTTCTCGAGAACGTGCGCGGTGGTAATCATCGCGGCATGCTCTATAGGACTGATTATAATGTGCTTGCCTTTATTTTTGAACGCGCTCGCCGTGCCGCGGAGCGCCCAGTTGTCGCTTTCCGTGCCGCCGGAAGTAAAATACAGCTCGTGCGGCTTGCAGTTGATTATAGAAGCGATCGTATCTCTCGCTTCGTCAACGGCTTTAACGGCTTCCCGCCCGAAAAAGTGCTGACTGTTGGGATTGCCGAACACTTCCGTAAAATACGGTTTCATTTTGTTAAACGCTTCTTCACACACGGGCGTCGTTGCCGCGTGGTCGAAATATATATGCTTATTAACCATAAAAGCACTTCCTTAAATTTATCGTTTGATTATATCCTTTCTTTTTATATCCTGACGTCTTATGACTGAAACGCTTTCGTATCCTAACGCTTTATACCTGAACGTCGCCGTCAAGCATCTGCTTTAAGGTAATGGAATCGAGCAACTCGTTGATGCCGTTATACAGCTTTTTCCATACCATACTCGAAGGGCAGCATTTGCACGCGCCGCCCTTGCTGACGCACTCGATAATTTCCATATCGTCTTCGAGCGCGCGGACGATTTCGCCTATTTTAATCTCTTCCGGCGGACGAACGAGAAAGTACCCGCCGCTCGCTCCGCGCGTTGCGGAAACGATGCCCCGCGCCGACAGCATTCTCATTATCTTTTCCAGATATTTGCCGGAAACCGAAATCCGATTTTCCAGCTCGCTTGCCGAAACGGGAGTTTTGCCGAAATTTTCACCGAGTATATGGCACGCCATCAAACCGTAATGCGTTTTAGAAGACAGCTTCATACCCGATACCTCTCTTTCTCCCGCGCCTTAACGCCGGAAAAGCCGCGCCCTTACGACGCTTGCTTTTCTTTCCGTTTCCGTACGGCAGAATAATTGCAACCTTTTTGGTTGCAATTATATTTTAATATCAATAACGACAGATGTCAAATAAAATTAAGGGGGATAAAAAAATTTTTTCGGACGAATTTAATCGCTGAGAAAAGACTGCGCCGCGCCATACCCCTCTCTATACCGTATCGCTTATAGAGTCCGCGGCAAAAGCGGGATTTTCAAGTTAAAGCAGCTTTGTTTTTGTCCGTTTCAATTAAGCATATCGCGGCTTTTGCCGGACGCGAAATATTTAAGCGCGCTCGTTCTTTTGCCGCCGTAAAGCATTGCGGAAAGTCGGATATTTTCGTTTTCGAGTTTTTTTATTCTGTCTTTCAGAAACTCGTTTTCGCGCTTGGTTTTAAAAGATATTCTTTCAACAAGCCCGTTGATCTCTTTTTTAAGTCTTTCAAACCGGAACTCCGGCAGAACGTCTTTGATTTTCGGTTCTTCGTTTTTCAGCTTCACCGTTTCGCCCGTTTCGTCTTTTATCTCTTTAACCGTTTCGGCAACGAGATCGGGGTTGTTTTTTAAAATGTTTCTGTATTTATTCTGATATCTCAACGATTTTTTCGCGTCGCCGTCGGACATTTCGGCTATACACTTTCTCACGGACTTGCCGTCTTTAATACCGCACAGCACCGTTTTAAGCAGGTTTTTTTCTTCCGACTTTCCGAATTCCGTAACAACGTTCACCGAGATAGGCGTTCCGCCTAAGTACTTCTCGCAAAAATCCGCGTCGTTAGCCGACAGCTTTGCGAGCGCGTAATAGAGATTTCTCACCGTGCCTTTTGCTTTGCCGTAGCTTTTGCCAAAGCTCTCAAACGTGGCGGAAAGCGTTTCGCATTTTCGGGTTTTCAAAAACTTCGCGAGCGATATGATGTCCTTTTCTTTATAACCGTATATTTTTTCCATAATAAAGTAAACTCCTTCTTCGTTTTTTTTACGTTACGGTTATTGACTTAAAATAAAAAAAATATACTTTAATATGTATTTTTATTTTCAGAGCAACGTCGATGCCGCGTTAAAAATAAACGGCGACTTTGCGGGCAGGCTTTGCGAGCCGCTTAAAATTTCAATCGACGCTTCGCGTCCGCCGTTTCTTGAATTCTGTCCGTTAAACTGCGCCGCCCCGCCTACGGCGTTCTTTCCCGACGAAAATTTTACCGATAATCCTCCGGAGGGCGTAATCGTTACCGATTTGCGCGGCGGGTATTTCGTTGCGTTCGATTTCGTTGCCGTACGCGGCGAATACGGCGTTATCGAACAAAAGAAGTTTTCCGACGCGGTGATAACGGTGTTCTGCGACAACGGATACAAGCTCTCGATAGAAACGCCCGCCGACTTTTATACGGAAGGTCTGCCTTTTGCCGCGACTTCAGCGGAAATATCGAGAGAATTTATAGACGGAAACGACGTTATCGTCGTTTTCTTTCCGACAGAACGCTATCTCTGCGCGTACTCTGCGGGGAAAGTTAAAAAACTTTTTTCGCGCGTAGCGGACGGCTATGACGTAAAAAACGGATTTTGCACCGTAGAGCGTAAAAAAGACGTTGCGAAACACGAGATAAAAATACGATGGGATTGCTCCGCCGAATTTAAGGAAATTTCGAGAGAAGTATTTCACGCCGCAGACTTCCGCAAAGAAACCGTTTGCCCCAAAATTTTGCCATACGCGTTTGCGGAAGAGTTTGCCGCGGGCGGAGATTATACTTTTTATCTTGCGGAAAACGTAAAAAAGGACGCGGATAAGCTCGCGGGGTTTTTCGGAGAGTTTATCGGCGTGTGCGTTCCGCCGTCTTTTCGCGATTATCGCGAGGTAGGACTTATAAAAAAAATCCGCGAACGTAAATACGCGGTGGATTATTATGTTTTCGAAACGGAGAACGATAAGATAACAAACGTAAAAAAAGTCGATTGAACTTTTATGTTTGATAAAAGAAGAAATTTTAAAAAGAGATTCCCACGTCGCCCTGACGGGCTTAGTCCTTCGTAGCGTCAGCGGAGCGACACGGCAATCTCCTTTCTATCCATACCTTGTCATTGCGGACGCCTTTGACGGGCAGCCCCGACGGGCTTAGTCCTTCGTAGCGCCGGCGGAGAAGCGGCAGCGTAGCACGGCGATTCCGAACACCCAAACGAAAGAACATATCACCACTTTATCATACGAGCATACGTCGGTTTCTGTTTTTTTACAAAGGCATAGTCCTTTTTCAGCATACCTAACTTCCCGCACTACCGAAACCCGAGATTGCCGTCTGTTTTCCCCGATATCTTTTGTTAAATATACATTTACCTTCTTTTCTTTCTTAAAACGTTGATAAGAACGTAAATTCCTATAAGCAATACGATAGAACCGATAAGCACCGCATAAGACGCGCCTTCGGACACTTCCTTCCCGAAAAATCTGAGCGTGGAGTCTACGCTCTCTTTGATGCCGATATGTTCCGCAGAACCGTTGATGACTTCATCGGGAAAGCCTTGCGCCGCCATTTCTCTGAATACGCCGTTTAAAGCGTGCGTTTTTATCAGCGAAGTGCCATAAGTGCCGGGCATAAACCCGAGAAAGTTCCTTAATCCTTCCCCGAACTGCGAAATAGGCATATACGCGCCGCATATAAAGCCGTATCCCGCCGAAACGACCGTTCCCACCGCGGACATTTGCCCTTGAGAAGTTAAAAACGAATTGACGATAGAAGATAGCGCCGTGCCGAACAGAGCGAGAAGCATCACGTCCGAAATAACGAGGCACACGTCCGCAAAGCTCATATACCAACCGATCCCCGCAAGATAAACGAATCCCGCCGCGCAGGCGATAAAGCATACGATAAGCGTGTTGAGATAAGTTCCCGCAAAATACGAAAGCGAAAGAACACTCTTTTTTACGGGCGTTACGAGCAGATCTTTTCTGACGCCCGTATATTTATCCTGCACCATAACGAGATTAGAACAAAACGCAACCGTCACGCAACACACCGCGAGAAGCGACGACAAAAGCATCGCCCCGACCATTCCGTCTATCAGACCGGAAAGATTTTCTACGTGAAAATCCTGCGGGATCGCGCCGGAAAAAGAATCCCTGTACACTTTGGCAAGAAAAGTCGCGTACAGCACGAGCAGAATAAGCGGAGTTATCAGCGAAGAAAAGAACATTCCTTTATCTTTAAAATACAATTTTATATTGCGCCTTGTCAGCGCGAAAAACGTCTGCATATCAGTTGTTATCTCCCGAAAGTTTTTTGCCCGTTACCGTTAAAAACACGTCGTCCATTTTGCCTTTGGCTATCTCGAAGTCCGTAAAAAGCTCCGGGCGTTTTATTATGAGGTCGCGCGCAGCCGAGGTGTCTTTTACGGAAATTCTTACCGCGTCTTTAATCGTTTCATACGGCAAGCCGAGCGCGGCTATCTCCTTTTCTTTTGCGTTATACACGGTTATAAAATCGCCCGTATAAGTATTTTTGAGCGTAAGCGGCGTGCCTTCCGCCACGATTTTTCCGCCGTCTAAAATAACGACGTAATCCGCTTCGGCGGCTTCTTCCATATAATGCGTGGTAAGAAAGACGGTCATACCGCGCTCTTTACGCAATTTGCCGATTACTTCCCACAACGTTTTTCTGGTTTGCGGATCGAGTCCCGTGGTCGGCTCGTCTAAAATTAGAATTTCGGGATCGTTAAGGAGCGCGCGCGCAACGTCTATTCTGCGGCGTTGACCGCCGGAAAGCCTGCCTACCGTTCTGTTTAACAGATTTTCAAAACCCAGAAGCTCCGCAAGCTCTTTTATTTCATTCATAGCCGCGCTTCCGCATATTCCGTATAACGCCGCGCGGGAAACAAGGTTGTCTTTTACCGTCAGCATAGAATCGAGTACGGAATTCTGAAAAACCACGCCCAGCTCGGAAACTGCTTTGCCAAGCTCCGCGTCCGTATCGAACCCGTCGATAATAACTTTGCCCTCGTCTTTTTCGAGCGTGCCGCACATAATGGAAATGGTGGTGGATTTACCCGCGCCGTTTACGCCGAGAAACGCAAACAGTTCGCCTTTCTTTACTTTAAACGACAAATCGTTTACCGCAACGACTTCTTTAAAAGTTTTTTTAAGGTGAGATATTTCTATGATATTTTCCATAACTTCTCCTTTTTATCGTTCCTTTTTTATTTTACAGCAAATCGGTTGATTTTGCAACAACGCGAAGTTGATTTTATATAATTACGGTTAATTTTTATCTTTAAAAACGTTTTGCGGCAAAGCGAAAATCGCTTTGCCGCAACAACTTTTAAATATGCTTTTTTTAAAGCCGCCGTAAAACCGAACGCCGACTATTCTGTTTCGGCACCGCCCTATCGTAGAGCCGAGATACTGTGTTCTGCCGAGCCTTTTTCCGTCAGACTTTTTCGCCCGCTCTGTAAGCCTGCTCCGGATAATCCGTGTTATCGACTTCGCCGCGTTCGCTCACGCCGCCGCCGCGAATAACGCCTTTTAAGGTTACGCCGTCAAAGCAGTCTATCCAGCCTTGAATATCCTTTACGCAACCGTCGAAGGTATAATCCTCGTCTTCGGCAGCGGTCGCGAGAAGGTATACGTCTTTAAACTTATTGTCGAGCGGAAACAGCGGATTGAGCCTGTCGAGAAAGGTTTTCAGCTGACCGCATACGGAATAATAATAAACGGGCGTTGCGAACGCGAGAACATCCGCGGTTCTGAATTTTTCGTAAAGGTCGTTCATACCGTCTTTAAGAACGCATTTTCCGAGATTTTTCTGACAGGACATACACCCTATGCAGAACAGGAGATTCACGTCTCTCACCGCAACGAATTCCACGGCGTTGCCGGCGTTTTTCGCGCCTTCCGCGAATTTTCTCGCGAGAGTTTCGGAATTTCCGTTCTTTCTCGGAGAAGACGTCACTACAACTACTTTTTTCATACAAAAATCCTCCTCGTTAAGCTTACGCGGCGAAATGTTTCGCCGCCGCGTATCTTATCAATATTTAACGCTGTATAAAATATCCTCGTAATCGGGAAGAGTGGTAAATCTCTTGCCCGTGATAAGCTCCGCTTCGTCCGCGGAGCGGCGCAACGCTTCCATTGCGGGAATGATTATGTCTTTGCAATATTCGGCTTTTACAAGACTGCCATCGAGCGAATCGAGCTTTTCCGTATTTAAAGTGAGAAGCTCTAATTGATTTGCGTACTCTTCGGAAAGTTCCGCTATGCGGCTTAAAAGCTTGTTCTCCAACCCTGCGGGGAACGCGCCCGTTTCCTTTTTAAGCTTCATCTCGTCAAGCAGGAAGGTTTCGTAAGCGATTATCGCGGGCGTAATTTCTCTGTTTGCCATATCCACCGCGGTAAGAGCTTCTATATGCACGGTGTTGACGTAGTTTTCGAGCAGAATTTCCGTGCGGGATTTTATCTCGCTTGCGGAGAGAACGCGGAGTTTTTCAAACATTTTCACGTTCTTCTCGTCCGAATAATGCGGAAGCGCGTCCACGGTCGCGGGGAAATTGCTAAGCCCGCGGCGAGCAGCTTCTTTCTTCCATTCCTCCGAATAGCTGTTGCCGGAATATATGATCCGCTCGTGTTTTTTGAACGTATCCTTTATAAGCGAGTCCATAGCGGAATTAAAGTCGGAAGCCTTTTCCAGTTCGTCTGCGAATTCCGACAAAGCCTCTGCGACTATGGTATTTAATATAAACACGGGACACGAAATGTTTGCCGAAGAACCTACCATTCTGAACTCGAACTTGTTCCCCGTAAACGCGAAAGGAGAAGTTCTGTTTCTGTCGGTAGTGTCCTTGGGGATATTCGGCAACACCGAAACGCCTATTTTCAGCGTTCCGCCCTTTTTGCAGTTATACGTTTCGCCGCTTTCTATGGCGGAAATAACCCCGTCAAGCTCGTCGCCTAAATACACGGAAACGATCGCGGGCGGAGCTTCGGTTTTGCCGAGCCTTAAATCGTTGCCGGCGGTCGCGACCGAAATGCGCAACAAGTCCTGATATTCGTCCACGGCTTTTATCACCGCCGCAAGGAACAACAAAAATCTCGCGTTGTTTTCGGGCGTTTCGCCCGGCTCTAAAAGGTTTTCCCCCGAATCGGTCGCAAGCGACCAGTTGACGTGTTTGCCGCTGCCGTTCACCGTGGCGAACGGTTTTTCGGAGAGCAGACACACGAGTCCGTGGCGGTTCGCCACGCTCTTTAAAATTTCCATCGTGAGCTGATTCTGATCGGAAGCGGTGTTTGCGGAAGTATACACCGAAGCCAGCTCGTGCTGCGCGGGCGCGACCTCGTTATGCTCCGTTTTCGCGTAAACGCCGAGCTTCCACAATTCGTCGTCCGCTTCGCGCATAAAGTCCATAACGCGCGCCTTTATCGCACCGTAATAATGATCGTCAAGCTCCTGACCTTTGGCGGGTCTTGCGCCGAAAAGCGTTCTGCCGCAGTGAATGAGGTCGGGGCGTTTTTCGTAAACGGATTTGTCGATCAAAAAATATTCCTGTTCCGCGCCGACCATCGGCGTAACCTTTTTAACGTCGTTGCCGAACAATTTAAGCACGCGCAACGCCTGCGCGTTCAACGCTTCCATAGAACGCAGAAGCGGCGTTTTTTTATCGAGAGCTTCACCGCCGTAAGAGCAGAACGCCGTCGGGATATAAAGACATCCGTCCTTTACGAATGCATAAGACGTAGGATCCCACGCGGTGTAGCCGCGCGCTTCGAACGTTGCGCGAAGTCCGCCCGAGGGGAAACTCGAAGCGTCCGACTCGCCTTTTACGAGCGATTTTTCCGAAAACTTCATAATAACGCCGTCTTCGCCTTCGGGTTCGATAAAGCTGTTGTGTTTTTCCGCGGTGATGCCCGTCATCGGCTGAAACCAGTGCGTAAAGTGCGTCGCGCCCTTTTCTATCGCCCACTGCTTCATAGCGGAAGCGACTTCTTTCGCGCTGTCTTTTGATAGCGGCGCTTCGCCGTTCATCGCTTTTCTGACGGCGGCATAAGCCTCTTTGCCGAGTCTTTCTTTCATCGCCTTGTCGTTAAACACGTTTATGCCGAACATTTCGGGAATATTTTTAACGCTCATAAATCTCCTTTCAATCTTTCTGATTTTTTGTTTTTTTATTGCTTCACGTCTTTTAAAATGATAACATTATGCGGAAGAAAAGTCAATTATCGCGAAAGAACTTTTAAAAGTCTTAACACGTCTTCCGCCGTGCGTGAAAGATTTTCTTCGCTATAACGTCTGCTGACGGAAAAATCCTGCGGAAGTCGGTTTATGGGGAACACCGCCGTAACGCCTGCGGCGTACAGCTCCGTCATATCTCCGTCCGCACCGCCGACTATCGCTATCACGGGAACGCCTGCTTTTTCGGCGCGTTCCGCAACACCCGCGACTACCTTGCCGCGCAGACTTTGCCCGTCGATTTTCCCTTCGCCCGTAAATATAAAGTCCGCTCCTTTTATTTTCTCGTCGAATCCGAGCGTGTCGAGAACGGTGCTTATCCCCGATTTCAGCTCCGCGCCGAGAAAGAATCTTGCGCCCGCGCCCAACGCGCCTGCCGCGCCGCCGCCTTTAAGCTCCGAATAATCCGCGCCGAAATCGCGTTTTATCACTTCGCACACGTGCTTTACGCCCGCGTCGAGCAGCTTTACGGCGGCTTCGTCCGCGCCTTTTTGCGGTGCGAAAACGCGAGCCGCGCCGTTCTCACCGAAAGGAGGATTATCCACGTCGCACATCGCGGTAATAAAAACGCCTTTCGTTTTTACCCCGCCAAGCTCGATTTTTTCTATATTTATAAGCCTTTCTCCCGTCGGAACGAATGATCTGCCGTCTTTGTCGTAAAACCTTGCACCGAGAGCGCAAGCCGCTCCGCAACCGAAATCGTTTGTGCAAGAGCCGCCAAGACCTATTATAATCTTTTTCGCGCCGCTCGATACGGCGTGAGTAATTTGCTCGCCAAGCCCGTACGTAGAAGCTTTAAGCGGATTTTTTCTGTTTTCGACGAGCGGCAACCCTACGGTCGCGGCGGTTTCTATCACGGCGGTATCGCCGAAACGCGCGTAATAAGCATTTATCTTTTCTCCGAACGGATCGCTTGCGCGGGTAAACACCTTTTCGCCGTCGATCGCGGCGAGAAAACAATCTACCGTTCCTTCGCCGCCGTCCGCCACGGGAAGAGATATAATTTCGCTCCCGTGAAAAATCTTTTCTATTTTTTCGGAAACAAGTTCGCATATCCGCTGCGACGAAAGCGTGCCTTTAAAAGAATCGGGTATCAGAATAAATTTATGCATTTCAAGCCTTTACAGTTACCGTGCCGTCCGCATTATATACGAGCAGGTCTTCGCCTTTATTAAGCGAATCCTTATACTCGAAACATTTTTTTCATCACCAAAAGACAAGC
>CAJLXC010000043.1 GCA_905210545.1 uncultured Eubacteriales bacterium
GGTCGCTCTCCGTTTCGGAGAGCGACCGGTACTATTATTTAAATTGTTTTAAAAATAGTTTCAATGGCGACATCGAGGCGCAACCCGCACGAAATAAAAAGCGTCGCTATCCGACGGGCAAGACAAATCTCGAGCAATAGCGTTTTTCGGCAATTTCCTTGCCGGTGTAGGGAGCGACCAGTCCGAGAACGCGCGGCGAGCCGGCGGGGGTTTAGCGTTGTCGATTCGGCATAAATGAATTGTCAAATTTACTCTCAAAATGGCGGAACGGTCAAAAGTCGGTTATAAGTTCAGACGATAAGCATCTGATATTCGTTGTTCTTTTCGTCGGTCGCCAGATTATAAAGGTCGTTTGCGAGCGCGTCGTATTCAAAGCTTTTCGCCGCGAGTTTTTTAAGCGAAGCGGAATCGCTCTTTCTTGTCAACACGGGTACGGAGCTTTTTTCCGACAGCAACGAAATCACGTCTTTTGACGAAGAGTTTACCGCAAGCACTTTTGCGTATAATCCTGTATCGAGACAGTCTTTGACAAAGTCGTTTTTAATGCCCAAAAGGTTTGCCGTGAGGATACGTCTTATTCTCGTGGCGGGGTAGCGTTTGGTCGCTACCTTTTCTACCAGCGCGTCTACCGTGCGGTTATCTTTGGATAACGCCTTAATTCTGTTTTCTAACCCCTCGGTGCAGTCGGAAATTTCCGCAAGCTCGGCTGCGGAAGAAGTTATCACTCTCGTCATAATCATTTTATCGAATGCGAAAGGATATTCGTTAAGCTCGCCGTAAACGAACGGGGGCAGACTTTTTTTGAGTTTCTTGAACTGTGCCGCGCGGATAACGCTTCTTATGCTCGTCGCGCTGGTTATTCCTTTTTTCAGCACCGCGTCGTTGTGGTCCGAACCTTCTCTCAAAAGCGGATATATCTCTATATCGCTTTTTCTTTTTAATAACGCCTTCGTGTATTCGAGTCCTAAAATATTGTTCGGGGAAGAAATAAGCGATTCGTCCAGCTCCGATCTGCCGAGAGACTTTAAGGCGAGAAATTTGGCTTTTGCGAGAGAAACGCCGTCGCTTAATTGTTCTTTTAACGCTTTCTTGAATTCTTTGCTTTCGTCGTTCATAGCCTGTGCAAGGGTTATAAACTTGTCTTTGTCGGCGGTTTCCGCGCCGAAGCACAGCCCGTCCGCGACGTTCATATCGCAGACGAGATTTACCGCGCCGCGCGCAAAAGTTTCCGCATTGCCCGTCGCGAATACGACGGGCAGCTCGATAACCGCGTCCGCGCCCGCGATGATAGCCTGACGCGCGCGCTTATATTTGTTCATAACGGCGGGTTCGCCGCGCTGCGTAAAATTGCCGCTCATCACGACGATGATTTTTTCCGCGCGAAGGTCGGTTTTCATATAGTCGATGTGTTTAAGGTGTCCCAGATGCAAAGGATTGTACTCTGCGACGCAAGCGCAAATTTTCATAAAAAACAGTTAAAAACCTCAATGTATTATTTTACTTTTTTCGGCAAATGTTGTAAAATATAAAAAGTATATAAATATTTTACACTATTTTCTAAAAAATACAAAGTAAAATATCCAAAAAATAATAAAGGTAAGGTAATTTATATGGGCGTTCTCGAAAATATCGTCAAAGAAGCTTCTAAACTGAACAAAAACATAGTTCTTCCCGAAGGGGAAGATTCGCGCGTGGTCATCGCCGCGTCGCAAGCCGTTAAAGAGGGTATTGCGAGAATTACGCTTCTCGGCAATCCGGAAGAAATCAAGGCTAAAAACCCCGACACGGATTTATCCGGCGTGAGCGTCGTTGATCCCGCGACCTTCGAAAAAACCCCCGCTTATGCGGAAATACTTTTCAAAGCGCGCGAAGGCAAGATAAACAAAAAAACAGGACTTCCCGAATATGCGGACGTAAACGCGGCAAAAGCGGCAATCTTAAAGGATTACACTATGTACGGCGCGCTTATGCTTAAAGCGGGCGACGTGGACGGACTCGTTTCCGGCGCGTGCCACTCTACGGCAAACACGCTTCGCCCCGGTCTTCAGGTTATCAAAACCGCGCCCGGAATCAACACCGTTTCCAGCTGTTTTATTATGATTGCGGACAGAGAAAACAAATATAATCCCGACGGCGTCGCCGTGTTTGCGGATTGCGCCATCAATATAGAACCCGACGCGCAGCAGCTCGCGGACATCGCTATTTCCACTGCTGAAACCGCTAAAAACATCGCGCTTATCGAACCGAGAGTCGCAATGCTTTCTTTCTCGACGAAAGGCTCGGGCAACGACGACAAGTTCTTTAAGTCCGTTCCCAAAATGCAGGAAGCCACCGCTATCGCGAAAGCCGCCGCTCCCGACCTTAAGCTTGACGGGGAATTCCAGTTCGACGCGGCGGTCGCGCCCGAGGTCGGCAAACTCAAAGCTCCCGGCTCGTCGGTTGCGGGCAACGCAAACGTGTTTATTTTCCCCAACATCAACGCGGGCAATATAGGTTATAAAATCGCGCAGCGTTTCGGCGGGTATATGGCGTTGGGTCCGGTTTGTCAGGGCTTTGCAAAACCGATAAACGACCTTTCGAGAGGTTGCAATTCAGACGACGTAAAAGCTGTTATCGCAATCACCGCTTTGCAGGCGAAATAATTTTAACACGATAAAATATACGATTTCAGGAGTAAATAATGAAAATATTAGTTATAAATGCGGGCAGTTCTTCTCTTAAATATCAGCTTATCGATATGACCGACGAAAGCGTTGTGCTTAAAGGCGTGTGCGAAAGAATTTCTTTTTCGGGCAGCACTCTCACGCAGAAAACTTTCGATAAGAGAGAAACTTTTATACAAAGCGATATGCCGACGCATAAAGAAGCCTTGGAGCTTGTTATAAAAGCTATGCTCGATCCCGAAAAGGGCGCGCTTAAAGATATAAGCGAAATCGGCGCGGTAGGACACAGAGTCCTTCATTCCGGAGAGGATTTCAAAAAGTCCGTCGTTATCGACGACGAAGTTATAAAAATCTGCGAAAAGAACGCGGAATTAGGACCGCTTCACATGCCCGGCGAAATCGCCTGCATAAAGAGCTGCAGAGAAGTTATGCCTAACGTTCCGATGGTTGCGGTGTTCGATACGACTTTCCATTCGACTATGCCCGCAAAAGCGTATATGTACGGTATTCCTTACGAGGTGTACGATAAATACAAAATCAGAAAATACGGTTTCCACGGTACTTCGCACAAGTTCGTGTCGGAAGAAACCGCAAAGCTTCTCGGCGATAAAAACGCAAAAATCATCGTCTGCCATCTCGGCAACGGCTCTTCCGTTTCCGCGGTAAAAGACGGCAAATGTCAGGATACTTCTATGGGCTTTACCCCGCTCGAAGGTCTTGTTATGGGTACGCGTTCCGGCGATATAGATCCCGCCGCGGTGGAATTTATGAGAGTTAAGCTCGGTCTTTCGCCCGAAGAAGTCGTAAACTATCTCAATAAGAAATGCGGAATGCTCGGTATAAGCGGATTTTCCAGCGATATGCGCGACAATACCGAAGCTATGCTTAACGGTAACGAGAGAGCGAAACTCGCTATCGAGATGGTCGCTTACAGAGTTAAAAAATACGTCGGCAGTTATATAGCCGTTCTCGGCGGGGTAGACGCAATCGTCTTTACGGGCGGAATAGGCGAACACTCTTTCAGAGTACGCGAAATGGTTATGGACGGTATGGAATACTGCGGCGCGAAACTCGATAAGAAGAAAAACGAAGAATACGGTTCAGACGTAGGGTATATAAATACCGAGGATTCCAAGGTTAAAATCATAGTTCTTCCCACCAACGAAGAACTTTCTATCGCGAGAGAAACCAAGGAACTTACCGAAAATAAGTAATTTTATCCGCACGAAATAAAAATTGTTATAAAATCGTTGACTTTTATACCGCAATAGTATATACTTTTAAGGCTGTTATCGACAGGGGATAGTATGATTCTTGATTTAAGGGAACTAAAAAAGGTCGGCAAAACGGAAGAATCTTTTTTCTTCGAGTACGAGCCGAAAACCGAACTTTCCGCTATACCGGAAACGAAAGTATCCGTTCCCGTGAAAGTAGAAGGTACGATTTACGTTACGGGCGAGCATAGCGCGGAAATATCCGGCGAAGTCACGTTCGTACTGCGCGGAGAATGCACCCGTTGTCTCGAAGACGCCGAACGCGAATACGTCGTTTCTTTTGACGAGGTCGCGGGAGAAGAAGACGGCTATCCCGTAGTGAACGATAAAATCGATCTCGGCAAAATCGTAGACGACGCCGTTATCGTTAATATGCCCGTCAAGTTTTTATGTAAAGACGATTGCAAAGGAATTTGTCCGAATTGCGGAGTCAACTTAAACGTCGCGGATTGCAAATGTGATAAATAAGGAAGGTAAATAAAAATGGCTGTACAGAAAAGCAAAACTTCAAAGCAGAGAACGAATACCAGATTCGCAAACTGGAAGCTTACCGCTCCCAACCTTGCGGAATGCCCCCAGTGCCACGAGCTTAAAGCTTCGCATCAGGTCTGCAAAAAGTGCGGTTATTACGACGGCAAACAGATAATCGATACCGCAAAGAAAGAAAAGAAAGACTGATAATCTTAAAGATTTTAAAAATCCGAAAGATAAAGCCGCTTAAAACACAGGTTAAGCGGCTTTTGTCGTATAATTTTTTAAGAACCCCGCCCGCGGTTTTTACTGCGGGCGGGGTTAAAACGTTTCTCCGATAGTCGTTTGTCGCGACGGGGTTTTCCGCACGGTTGCAAAAATAAAAATAATACAGGTCGCGCGGATTCCTCGCGGCTTTATTTTTTATATACGACGTTTCCGTCGCGGACGGTGAGAGTTACGCCGAACTCTTCCGTAAGCGTACAAAAATCCGCGCGTTTTCCGACCGCTATAGAACCCGTGTCGTTGAATATGCCCAGATGCTTTGCGGGGTTTGCCGTGGCGTAATCGACCGCGTTCGTGAACGGCACGTCCGCGTAAAGCACGAGATTTTTTATCGCGTCGTTCATTTTTAATATACTGCCCGCGAGCGCGCCGTTTTCAAGACGGGCTTCTCCGTTTTTAACGATAACTTTTTGTCCGCCGAGCTCGCTTTCTCCGTCGGGCAGGTATTTGGCTCGCATAGAATCGGTTATAAGTATAAGCTTGTCCTTCGGTTTGTTTTTAACGAGCAGCTTTATCGCGGGGAGGGAAAGGTGAATAAGGTCGCAGATCGCTTCCGCATAAAGTCCGTCGTCTAAAAGAGCCGCGCCTACCACGCCTATTTCTCTGTGATGCAGTCCGCGTTGCGCGTTATACGTGTGGGTGATTGCGTCAAGCCCCAGACTTTTTGCGTTCATCACGTCGTTATAACCCGCGTCCGTATGTCCCGCGCTCGGGCGAATGCCTTTTTTCACGAGGTTTTTTATCAACTCGTCCGCGCCGGGTTCTTCGGGTGCAAGCGTGACTATTCTGATCGTTTTTCCGCTCGCTTCGTAATATTCGTCGAAAAGCGGAACGTTCGGATCGGACATATATTTAAGCGGCTGCGCGCCTATGTGTTTTTCCGAAATGAAAGGTCCTTCCAGATGCACGCCGGCTATTCTCGCACCGTGCGCGGGGTTTTGCTCTCTATACGCTTTGACCGCGCCGAGCGCGTTTTTTATGTTTTCGCGCGATTGAGTCATCGTCGTTGCAAGGAAAGTCGTCGTGCCTTCCGCGGCGACGGCGTCTGCAATTACGGAAAGCGCGTTTATGTTTCCGTCCATCGCGTCCGAGCCGTTCGCGCCGTGTATATGCTCGTCTATAAATCCGGGCAGAACGATTTCTCCGTCTGCGTAGGGAAAAGGCTCGGTTATACCGAGATTGTTGCCGATTTCTTTAATTCTGCCGTTTTCTACGGCAACGTCGCATTTTATCACGCCTTTGCTTTCTACGTAGGCGATAACGTTTTTAAAACCTTTCATAATCACATCTCCGTTAAGAAAATTTTACCATTATGCGCGCGTAATGTCAAGGTTAAAAGCAAAATAGAATTTTAAAAAACGTTTTCTATCGAAACGGCAAAGGTCTTGGGTATCTGTTCCGCAAGTTCTCTTAAAACTTCTATTTTAGAAAGCGCGTCCTCCCACTTTTCGTCGCGGACGAGCTTGACCGATTCCGCAAGCCACAGGTCTATTTCTTTTATTTCGTTGTGCGGAATGAATATGTGCAGATATTTTTTCTTTTCCACCCAGTTGGACTGCACGGCGTAAACGTCGTCTTCTACGGCGGTTTTGTCGTCTACCTTTTCGTAAAGCGTTTCTAATACCGTGCTTAGTTCTTCAAACTGTCTTTTCGTAAAATCCGCTTCGTAAATCGCGCCGCAAACGAGAATCGCCGCAACCGCGAGCATTGATATAATTGTTTTTACCATTTAACCCCCTCCGGCAACGGGAATTCGAGAATTTTATACTTCTCGCCACGACTTTTTAAATAAGTCCTTCCGTTGCCGTCAACGGTCATAACCTCTACTGCTTTTTCCGAAACGCCGTTAAGTCTTAAAAAATCGGTTACGTTTTTTTCTTCGGTTTTAAGGAGAGACAGATTACGCTTGACCGTTTTGCCTTCGTTGACGACGAGTACGGGCAAGGAAGTGCCTTTCGTTTTAGATTCCGATTGCAGTGCGGAAAGCTTTCCGTTAGACTCGAAAATCGCGTAGTCCACGTCGTCGAGAGAAAAATATCCCGCGGCGCGCATCGATTCTATAAGGTCTTCCACGTCCATGTTGTTCTGTTTCAGCTCGTAAAAATTTACGCCGTCCTTGTTTATGACGACGCTCGGTTTGCCCGAAATAACGTGTTTGGCAACGTCGCCGGAGCGTTCTATAAGCGAAAGAATCTGATGCAGAATAAACAGTGTGAAAACCGCCACGAGTCCGTAAACGAGCGGAATGGATACGTCTGCCATAGGCACGCACGCAAGGTCCGCGATGATAAGCGTTACGATAAACTCAAACGGCTGCATTTCTCCTATTTGCCGTTTTCCCATAAGCCGCATCACTATAACCAAAGCGATAAACGTTATTAGCGTTCTGATAAAAATAACCGTCATAACGGTAGTTTGAGAAACCGCGCGAAAATTATGCCGTTTTAATTCCCGAAATTTTTATAAAACACGCGGGCGCGCTTGACAAGCGCGCCCGCTTAATGTTATCATTATTGCGTAGAGTAGCAAAGACGCGTTAAGTGTTGCAGAATGGGATGTCGTTTGCAAACGAAAAGCTTTCGCGCCGACGCGGCGTGACGACAGGGCTTGCGGTGTCTTTGCGCGTCCGCTATTATCGAGCGCGTTTTTTCGTTCCTTTCCGTTTAGTCGGGGCGAACGAATCGTCCGCGTAAAATTTTATCGGTCTCTCTCGATTTTGAAAGGAGACTTTTTTTATGAACTTTTTACTCTTAAAGCCGAACGCTTTCGATTTTAAAAGCATCTTCGGCAATCTCGCTTCCAAATGGTATTATTATCTCATACTCGCCGTTTTCGTCGTTGCGCTCGTGCTGTTTTTCGCGCTGAAAAAACGTCCGGAACGCAACAATCTCGGCAAAACGCAGAAAATCGTTTACGTGGCGGTGCTGTCCGCGCTTGCGTTCGCGGCTAATTATTTTACGGTAAAAATAAGCGACGCGTTGCAGATTTCTTTCGTCGCGACGGTTGGGTTTATCGCCGGGTATCTGCTCGGCGGGGGACTCGGCTTTGTCGCTTCGTTCACGGGAGATCTGATTTGCGGAATCGTCGCGCCGTTCGGGGCGTATAATCCCGTTATAGGTATAGGATCGGGGTTGTGGGGGCTTATTCCGGGACTTATATTCACGTATTTCGGAGGGAACGACTACGTTAAAACGATTATATCTTTTATCGTTTCGTTTGCGGTTTGCTCGTTCGCGGTGAACACGCTCGGACTTTCGCTTATGTATTCTATGTCGTTCAAAAGTCTTATGAGCCTTTTGCCGATAAAGCTGATAACGGTTCTCGCCAACGCTGCGTTGTGTCTTACGCTTACGGCGTTGCTGCCGCGCGTTCTGCCCAAAGAAAAATTCAACGTATAAAACAACAGACCGTTTTAACGCTTATTGCGTTCGTCGGTTGCGTAAACGCTTACGCAACCGATTTCTTTTTCCGCCGTCTTAATGGCGAAAAGGTTTTTATCGTGCTTATATCGATCAGTCCGAAGCCTGCGAACGTCAGCACGGTAAAGGTATAGAGAATCGTTCCGCATACTAAAAGAGTGAAAAACGAGCCTAAATAAGGCAGCAGCATTTTTCGCAGCATCGCACCGAGAAGCGTTGCGGGCAGAACGGCAACGCACGCTTTAAAAAGCGCGCCGAAATACGCGGGTTTAAAAGGACACTGCTTTTTTATCAGCAAAAGGTTAAGCACGGAAGTAAGCACGTAAATGAAAGATAGTCCTACAAGCAGCGCGTTTATTCCAAGACGTTGCGGAAGAAGCCATACGGAAAGCAGCATAAACGCGCCGCCGATCGCGGTTATAAGCAAGGACTTTTTCTCTAATCCTATAGAGTTCAGTATGCTTGTCGAAACGGAAGAAAGTCCCATAAATACCATTAAAAACGCCGAACGCGAAAGGAAATTCCCGCACTCGTAGCTGCCGAACACGACGATGCCCGCTTCTTCTCCGCAGACGGTAAAGACGGGAATGAACGAAACGGTTAGGAGGGTGGTAAAGCGCACGGCTTTTTCCACGTCGTTTTTAAGCTGCGCGTTTTTCTTGCCGTAGTAGCTCTCGGATATTTCGGGAACGAGAACGATGATAAAAGAGCTTATCAGCGTGGTGGGGATAGAGAGAATGGGCATAGCCTGCCCAAGCGCCGCGCCGTAAAGAACCATCGATTCCGATTGCGAATAGCCCGCTTTTACGAGCTGCAAGGGAAGAATTATCGATACGAGCGAAACGGAGAGCGAAGTCACCGTTCTCATCGCGGTGACGGGCGTTGCGGAAGAAAGGAGCGGTTTTAACTGACCTTTGGGCGAAGCGAGTTTGTTTTTTCTGACAAAGAACACGACCGTTGCGAGCGAGAACGAGAAAATATACGAACAAAGTACCGCCGCGCCCGCGCGGAACGCTCCCTGATAAGCGGTAGTCGCGCGGTTTATCAGCAGAATGCCGACGATTATCATACATATTTCTTCTAACAGCTCTATCACGCTGTACGGCAAAAAGTCCTTGTTGCCCCAGAACACGCCGCGAAGCACCGAGTAAAGCGAAGTAAAAACGATACCCGGCAAAACCACGAGAAAAATATTCATACACCTTTCGTCGGCGAAAAGGAAAGCGAATTTTTTTCCGAACAGAAGACATACGACGCACACGGGCAGAACGGTGAACAGCGTTGAGGCAAGCCCCGCGGTAATTATTTTGTTTACGTCGCGCAGGCGATTTTCGGACTTATATTTGGTCATAAGCCGCGAAACCGTGATGGGCGTGCCGGAGCAACTCGCGATTAAAAGGAACGCAAAGACCGAAAGCGCGACCTGATACATTCCCACGCCTTCCGCGCCGATGGAACGGGATAAATAAATACGGTAAACAAACCCTAAAAACTTTTCGCAAACAGAGAAAACGGTAACGATAGCCACCGTTTTAAAAAACTTTCTCAAATCGAGTTCCGCCTTTAATAGCTCTTATATGTATTCTATTCGGCTCGTCCGATAAATATAATATCGGTATGAGAAAGTTTTTTTATCGGGTAACAGACGGCGACGATATAATGAGTATAGCCGCGCGGTTCGGGGTGTCGGCGTTTTCTCTCGTCGCGGACAACGAGTTGATAAAAGAGCCGTCGGAGGGGGACGTTCTTTTCGTTTACGTGCGGGAGGGAACGAGGTATAAAATAACGCCTTATGACAGTCTTAAAAGCATAGCGGAGAAATTTTCCGTCACGCCGTTTGAAATAAGGAGCAAAAACGGTAATATTCCGTACGTTTTTTACGGAACGGAAATAATAATTTGAGAAAATGTTTTTAAATTAAGCTGTCGTTTCTTGAAAAAAACGATTGTCAATCTCTCTTAAATATGCTAAAATATATTTACCGGTTGCGGTTTGCGCATCGGCTCATTTGATAACTAACGGAGAGATAATTTATGAAAATAGCCATATCCGTCGAATCGACGAGCGACCTTTCCAAAGATCTGATAGAAAAATACGATATAAAAATTATACCTTTTCATATAATTCTCGGTGACGCCGATTTTAAAGACGGAGAACGCTCTCCGGAAGATATTTTCGCGTTCGTGGATAAAAATAAAATTTTACCCAAAACCACCGCGATAAACGAATTCGAATACGCGGAATATTTTGCGGAACTTAAAAAGGAATACGACGCGGTCGTCCATATCACGCTTTCGAGCTGTATTTCTTCTTCCTGCTCCAACGCGGAAAAAGCCGCCGCGGAAATGCAAAACGTCTACGTGGTTGACAGCAAAAGTCTTTCTACCGGGATAGCGCTTCTCGCACTCTACGCGCGCGAGCTTGTCGACAACGGGACTTCGCCCGACGTTATTGCGGAAAAACTTAAAGAAAGACGCGAAAAACTGCAGGTCAGTTTCGTTGTGGAAAAACTCGAATATCTCTATAAAGGCGGCAGATGCAACAGTTTGCAGTTGCTCGGCGCAAACCTTTTGAAAATTCGTCCGAGAATCGTGCTTAAAGACGGCAAGATGATTTCCGATAAAAAATACCGCGGCAAAATGGACGCGGTAATCGCAAAATACTGCGCCGATGTTTTAGAAGAATTCAATACGCCCGATCTTACGAGAATTTTTATAACTTATACTACCGCCACGCCGGAAATGGTTGCCGCTGCGCGCTCCGCTTGCGAAAACGCGGGGTTCAAGTCCATTATAGAAACGCGTGCCGGATGCACCATAGCAAGTCACTGTGGCGCAAATACCTTGGGAATTTTGTTTTTCAACGACGGTTCTCGCGGCTGATAACCTGCGCAACTCTGCGTTACTGCTCGTCACGCCAAACTCGATGACCGAAGAGGTCAATCTCGTCTGTCGCGGGTCGCGAGCCTTGATTTAAAAAAAACATAAAAATCGCCCCGACGGCAAAAGC
>CAJLXC010000044.1 GCA_905210545.1 uncultured Eubacteriales bacterium
CCATCAGTTTAAACGGTCCGAACGTATCATAGCCCTTGCAGCCATATTTTCCCAGAAGGACGCTGTTTTTGGCTGTCAGCGCTTTTTCGATCGAAGTATAATCCGCTTTGCCTCCGTAGGTGCTGATAAAAAAGGTCTGCTTATTCTGGGGCATATTGACTGCCGCAAAATTCAATACCGCCTGATGAAATTTCGAATAGTAAATACCGGATGCAAATCCGATCCTGTCGTATCGGTTCAAATCCTTTTCCGGAATCTTTACCGCGTCAATCAGATCCACCTCATATGCCGCCGCGATTGCGTCCAACAGCTTCTTCGTATTCCCATGATGAGTGGATGCGTACACAATTGCTGTTTTCATGATCTGTCTCCTGCCTTTTTGCTTACGCTCTGTTTTTTATTATACTTCCCGACAGACCGGAAATCAACGGACGATTTTGTCAACATCTTTACTGGAAAACATCTTGCTATTTCCAATATAGAGTGTTAGAATGCCCGTATAAGCAGATTGTATGCTTTTCTTCGACAAATTATCGTACAATCTGCCGTAACAAAACACGATAGAGGCGCGGACTTCATCAGTACCGTGCAGGAGAACGCTCAGGACAGCTGCCTGCATAAGAAAGGGAATTCCGCCGAAGGGATTTATCCGTCCGGGATGTTTCCCTGGGCTGCATCAGAATATGCTGCAGACTGTCACAATTATGTGGAGCGCTATCTGATATTGCCAGAAAGAGGAAAAAGACCGTAGATGTGGCAAGATTAGCGCCGCATCTACGTTTTTTTTTGTAAATTTTTGTAAAAAAAAGAGAAAAGTCTTGCACAAACAAGACTCTTCTCGCGTTTTAACCGTTTTTAATATCGGTTAATTGTTTTTTCAGTTTATCCCTCATATCGATAAACTTGTTAAGTTTCTCTCGTTCTGCGTCAACGAGAGCTTTGGGTGCTTTTTCAAGGAAGCCGTTATTTGAAAGTTTGCCTCCTGCGCGGGCAATCTCGTTTTCAACGTTTGCGAGTTCTTTTTCAAGTCTTTCGATTTCGCTATTTATATCGACAAGTTCGCCGAGCGGAATAAATAATTCAAAATCTTTAGTAACCTGAGAAACAACTCTTTCCGTCAATTCGTTCTTATCCGATATGAATTTGATTTCAGAAACGCCTGCAAGTTTTTCAATATAAATCGCCCCGCTTTTTAACGGCTTGACATTTTCGGCTATGGCGTAAAGCGTAACGCGTTTTGAAGGGGCAGCCCCCGCCTTTGCTTTAACGTTCCTGACAAGCTTTATAACTTCCTTGACGGATTCTATTTCTTTGAACGCGCTGAAATAATTTAGCTTTGTATTGTATCTCGGAAAATCCGAAACCATTATCGAACCTTTGGCAAAAGGAATGTTTTTATAAATTTTTTCCGTGATAAACGGAACGAATGGATGTAACAGTTTAACCGTTTTTTCAAGAACGTATACAAGAACGCTGACCGTGTCGGAAGATTTTTTATCGTCCTCCCCGTATAACACGGGCTTTGTCAGTTCTATATACCAGTCGCAGAAATCGCTCCACACAAAATCGTATAAAACGGCAAGCGCAACGCCCATTTCGTATTTTTCCATATTAAGAGTAACTTCTTTAACGGTTTTATTCAGTTTGGTGATTATCCATTTATCGGCAGAAGTAAGTTTGCATTTTTTTATGTCGTGTACGTCTTTGTTTTCCGCATTCATAAGAACGAAACGCGAGGCGTTCCATATCTTATTCATAAAATTACGCGCGCCTTCGATCTTTTCGTCGGAAAATCTCATATCGCTTCCCGCGGCAACGCCGTTAATCAAAGAAAATCTCAACGTATCCGCACCGTATTCGGATATAATCTCTGTAGGATCGATTCCGTTACCCAAAGATTTACTCATTTTTCTGCCTTGAGAATCTCTGACCAATCCGTGAATCAACACGTCCTTAAACGGAATCCTTTTCATATGTTCAAGTCCTGAGAAAATCATTCTCGCAACCCAGAAGAATATAATGTCATACCCCGTTACAAGAACGTCTGTCGGATAAAAATATTTCAGATCCTCAGTCTGCTCCGGATAACCGAGCGTTGAAAACGGCCAGAGCGCGGAAGAAAACCAGGTATCGAGAACGTCCTCGTCCTGTTTAATGTTTGTTCCTCCGCATTTCGGGCAGACCGTAACGTCTTCCTTGCTGATAACCATCTCCCCGCAATCCTGACAGTAATACGCAGGTATTCTGTGTCCCCACCAAAGCTGTCTCGAAATACACCAGTCTCTGACGTTTTCCATCCAGTTGAAATATACTTTAGAAAATCTGTCGGGAATAAATCTTACGCTTTTTTTCCTGACAACGTCTATAGCGGGCTTTGCAAGCGGCTCCATTTTTACGAACCATTGTTTGGAAACTATCGGTTCTACGGTATGACGGCATCTGTAACAATGTCCTACGTTATGATGAAGCGGTTCTGTTTTTACGAGAAGTCCCGCTTTGTCGAGTTCTTCCACGACGAGCTTACGGCAATCGAGAGCCTTCATTCCGTTATATTTTCCGGCATGTTCATTCATCGTTCCGTCGTCGTTGATTACTCTGATAATTTCTAAATTATGCCTTATACCGACTTCGAAGTCGTTGGGATCGTGCGCCGGCGTAATTTTAACCGCGCCCGTACCGAATTCGAGTTCTACATAATCGTCGAATACAATCGGAATTTCTTTATTTACCAAAGGCAGAATAAGCGTCTTGCCTTTAAGATCCTTATATTTTTTATCTTTGGGGTTTACCGCTACGGCGGTATCGCCGAACATTGTTTCGGGACGCGAAGTTGCAACGGTAACGTATTCGTCGCTACCTTTTACCGGGTATTTTATATACCAGAGATTGCTGTCTTCTTCTACGTATTCTACTTCCGCGTCCGAGAGTGCGGTTTTACATTCCGGACACCAGTTTATAATTCTGTCACCCCTGTAAATCAAGCCTTTGTTGTAAAGATTGACAAAAACTTCTTTCACGGCGGCGGAACATTTTTCGTCCATAGTGAACGCAAGTCGCGACCAGTCGCACGAAGAGCCGAGAAGTTTAAGCTGTTCTATAATTCTTCCGCCGAATTTTTCTTTCCATGCCCAGGCGCGTTCCAAAAACCCGTCGCGACCGACGTCGTTTTTGGTAAGACCTTCTTTAGCCATCTGTTCGACTATTTTAACTTCGGTTGCTATAGAAGCGTGATCCGTCCCGGGTAGCCACAGCGCGCTATACCCCTGCATTCTCTTAAAACGAATGAGAGTATCCTGTAACGTTTCGTCCAAAGCGTGTCCCATATGAAGCTGTCCCGTAATGTTTGGCGGAGGTATAACGATGGTGAACGGAAGCTTATCCGGATCTACTTTCGCCTTAAAATAGCCTTCTTTTTCCCATTCGTCGTAAATTTGTTTTTCAAATTCGGAAGGGTTATACTTTTTTTCCATTTCCATTATATATTTCTCCTGTTACGCCTCCTCACGGAAACGCTCGTTTTATTATACTTTATATTATCGAAGTTGTCAATCGTTAAAAGCAAAACGTTAGCAAATAAAAATATAAAATCATAAAATGAACTATAAAAACGTAAAGGCGGATTATTTATGCTAAAAAAACTTATGATATTACTTTTGTCTGCGATTATTATCGTATTGCCGTTTTCGGGCTGTCAGAAAAACGACAAACTTAAAACGGTGGAACTAAACGAAGTCACTCATTCGGTATTCTACGCTCCCTTATACGTAGCGATAGAGAACGGTTATTTCGAGGAAGAAGGATTGAAAATAAATCTGACCAACGGCGGCGGAGCGGATAATTCCATGACCGCGGTACTTTCGGGAACGGCGGACATCGGACTTATGGGTCCCGAAACCGTTATTTATGTTCACGCTCAAAATAAAAAAGACGCTCCGAAAGTCTTCGGGCAACTGACTCAAAAAGACGGCTCTTTTCTCGTTTCAAGAAAAGCCGAGCCTGATTTCAAGTGGGAAAATCTGAAAGGTAAAGAAATTCTTGCCGGCAGACTCGGCGGCGTTCCTGCCATGACGTTCGAATACGTTATGAAAGAAGTCGGACTTAAGAATAAAGTCGATTATAATCTGAATTTCGACGTGCAATTCAATCTGATGACAAGCGCGTTTGTTTCGGGAACGGCAGATTATTGTACCGTCTTTGAACCGACTGCGTCGGAATACGAAAAAGCGGGAACGTGGCACGTTGTTGCAAGCGTCGGAGAAAAAGGCGGAGAAATCCCCTATACTTCTTTTATCGCGTTAGAAAGTTTTATAAAAAACAATAAAGACACTGCAATCTCTTTCCTTAAAGCTTTGAAAAAAGCGCATGAGTTTATGGCAGAACATACCGAATATGAAATAGCGGAAAGCATCGTAAAGCAATTTCCGTCAACGAGCATAACTTCTATCGAATCGTCGCTAAAAAGTTATAAAAAAATCGACGCGTGGAAAACCGATCTTCAGGCTTCGGAAGAAAGCTTCGACAGATTGATGGATATAATGAAATATGCCGGAGAACTTAAGGACAAAGCGCCGTTCGATAAACTCGTCGATAATACGCTCGCAAAGGAAGTCTTCGGATAAAACACAAAAATTTTACGGCGGATAAACACTATGAAAAACATTCTCGAACTGAAAGACGTTTCTCTGACTTATCAAACACCCGATGACGAAATTAACGCCATAGATAAACTTAATTTTGGCTGCGACGAAGGCGATTTCCTGTCTATTATAGGACCGTCCGGGTGCGGAAAAACAACGGTTTTATCGTTAATCGCGGGATTACTGTCTCCAACCGAAGGAAAAATTTTTATAGGCGGTCACGAAAAAACGGGAAAAGAAGATATCGGATATATGCTCCAGAAAGATCAACTTTTCCCGTGGAGAACGATTGAAAAAAATATTTTTCTTCCGCTTGAAATAAAAAAGAAAAAAAGTCGGGAAAACTGCGAAAAAGCTACGGATTTGTTAAAAAAATACGGATTATACGATTTCAGAAAAAAATATCCGGAACAGCTTTCGGGCGGCATGAGACAACGCGTCGCTTTGATAAGGACGCTTATATCAAACCCCGATCTTCTATTATTAGACGAACCGTTTTCCGCACTCGATTATCAAACGAGATTATCCGTTACGGACGACGTGTACAAAATCATTAAAAACGAAAAGAAAACGGCAATTCTCGTAACTCACGATATATCCGAAGCCATTTCTATGTCTGACATAATCGTAGTGTTAACCGATAGACCTGCAAAGGTGAAATCAATATATAAACCTCAAATTTCGGGCAATACTCCGCTACGAAAAAGAGAAAGTCCCGATTTCGGTTTATGGTTTGAAAAAATATGGAAGGAGTTAAACTAAAGATGAAAAAAAATAACTCGTTTTCCCCGCAGCACAATATTTATATAAAAAAAATAAGAAAAGATAAATTTATCGTTGTGTTTTTGCGGGTTGCAATATTGATTTTGTTTTTGGGGCTATGGGAATTTTTTGCTTCTTTCGGCATTTACGACCCTTTTATTACGAGTTCCCCTTCTCGTATTGCCGTAACGATTAAAAGACTGTTTATCGAAAACAACCTGATCTATCATATAGGAATCACACTCTTAGAAACCTTTCTCGGATTTTTAATTGCGGTAATTGCAGGTTATTTCGTAGCCCTTGCATTGTGGTGGTCGGAGAAGCTGCAGAAAGTTCTTGAGCCGTATATCGTCGTCTTAAACAGTTTACCTAAAATCGCGCTCGGACCTATCATAATCGTCTGGTGCGGAAGCGGTATGAAAGCAATAATTTTTATGGCTATGCTTATAGGAGTTATAGTTGCAGTAATAACGATGTTAAACGGGTTTCTCGCTACAGACAAAGAGAAAATACTTTTGCTTCGTTCTATGGGAGCTAATAAGTTTCAGATTTTATTTAAACTAATTATTCCAGGTAGCCTGCCGACGTTTATAAGTATGCTGAAAATAAACGTCGGAATGGCTTGGATCGGTTCTATAATGGGCGAATATCTTGTTTCCCGCGCGGGACTCGGCTATCTTATCGTATACGGCGGGCAGGTTTTTAAGCTTGACCTTGTTATGGCGGCGACAGTAGTTCTGTGCGTTCTTGCTGCGGGAATGTATGCACTCGTGGCTCTTTTGGAAAAAGTTATAGTTAAATATAAAAATCAATAACATAAAAAGTTCCTGCCGCCGATTATGGCGACAGGAACTTTTTATATACCGAAAATTATTCGGCGTCGATTCTCTTTACTATCGTTGCAATTGAATTCGCAATCTTTTCATTTAAATCACGGTCTTTGCTTTCGACCATTATTCTGATTTTAGGTTCGGTTCCGGAAGCTCTCAACATAAGTCTTCCCTTGCCCGATAACTCCGCGTTATATTTTGCCACGTCCTGACCGAGTTCTTCATTGTTCATAATTCTGAATTTATCGGAAACGATAATATTCTTGTTAACCTGCGGATATAACTCGACAAAGGCGGTTTCGGATAAAGTTTTGTTTTCGGAAATAATCATATTCGCCACCGCAATCGCCGATAAAATACCGTCGCCGGTCGTCGCAACGTCTTTCAGGATAATATGACCGCTTTGCTCTCCTCCGAGAGAAAGATTGTTTTCTATCAACTTTGCAAGTACGTATTTATCTCCTATATCCGTCCTGATTAAGCCGATGCCTTCTTTTTTTAACCCCTCTTCTATAGCCATATTTGTATGGCTTGTGCCGACTACGGTATCTTTTTTAAGCTTTCCTTGCGATTTAAGATATTTTGCCAGAGCATAAATAATCATATCGCCGTCGATAATATGCCCTTTTTCGTCTACGGCGATAAGTCTGTCGGAATCGCCGTCGAAAGCAAAACCCATATCCGCTTTATACCTGAAAACGCGTTTTACAAGATTTTCGGGATATAACGCACCGCAGTTTTTATTGATTTTTAACCCGTCTAAAGTGCAATTAGCCGCAATGACGCTTGCTCCGAGTTTTCTGAAAACGTCCGGAGCGATACGGTGTGCCGCGCCATAAGCGCAATCCAGAACCACCGTTTTCCCTTTAAGCGAACACGAGCTGGAAGAAGCAAGAAAATTTTTATATAACTTTACGAGATTAAAATCCTGTTCGTAAGTTCCTATATCGGGGAAATCGTTTGTCTTTTCGTGAATAAAGCAACGCTCGATACGCTCTTCCTCTTTATCGCCGAGCTTATAACCTTCGCTGTTGAAAACCTTTATTCCGTTATATTCACCGCTATTGTGAGACGCGCTGATTACAACGCCGTAGTCGGCTTTTATGCGTTTAGTGAGATATGCCACGCCTGCCGTCGGAACTATACCGACGTCGATTACTCTCGCGCCGCCGCTCATAGCTCCGCTTGCAACGCTTAAAGACAAATACGTATTAGAAATACGCGTATCCGAACCTATAAGGATCGTGGGTTTATTCTTTAAAATCGACAGGGCATTGCCGATTTTATATCCGACGTCAAAAGTCAAATCCTCATTGACTTTACCCCTTAACCCGTCCGTTCCGAAAAACAATCCCATAAATCAAACTCCTTTTTTGTTTTTTAAATATTCGTGAGCCCTGTTTTCTTTAACAATCTGTCTTACCCTTCCGATAACGAAGTCGTCCTCACGAACGTTTTCGGTGACGGTCGTCCCCGCGCAAATGTAAGAATTGCTCTCAATTGTCACAGGCGCGATAACGTTACAATTGCTGCCGATAAAACAATTATCTTTAACTATTGTTTTTTGCTTTATTTTACCGTTATAGTTGACGAAAATCGCTCCGCAACCGATATTGCAGTCCGCCCCTATTTCGGCATCGCCGACGTATGCAAGGTGGCTGACTTTACTGCCTTCTCCTACCGTTGCGTTCTTGATTTCAACGAAATTTCCTATTTTTGCACCGTCTTTAATTACGGCTTTCGGACGAAGTCTCGCAAAAGGTCCGACTGAACAGTTTTTACCCACAAAAGCATCTTCGCAATGAGATCCGATAATAACCGAGTTATCCTGTATTACGCAATTTTTTATGTAGCAGCCGGGCATTATTATGACGTTGTTGCCTATAACCGTCGTTCCTTCTATTCTATTATTTTCATAAATAGTAACGTTGTTTCCCAACTCAACGTTTCCTTCGACAAAAAAACTTTTTTTATCTTTTAAAATCAGATTTTTTCCGTGCTTAACTTTCAAACTCATTCTCCTTTATATTATATGTTTCACGTTTTTATATTTTAGGGTATTTTTTCGCTCTTGTCAAGCAAAAAAAGTCGCAAATAAAGCCGAATAAGGCGATAAAAACAATTATAATTTAATTATTATATTATTCACGTTTTTAAAATTATGGGGTAAAAACACGTAAAATATCCCTTAATAACTATTTTATACATTAAAAAAATAAATCGTGAATATAAATTGCGGACTTAAAAATTTTTATTGAAAGTTTTTTATTTTGTTGTTTGACGGACACGTTTCTTTATGTTAAAATATAATCATGAAAAAAGGTATTATAGGAATAGTCGTTGCATTAGAAAAAGAAGCGATGCCGTTTTTATCGCAAATAAACGCCGTAAAAACAGATGATATCGCAAGTAAAAAAGTTTATAAAGGTCAGGTATCCGATAAAACGGTTTATCTTATTATAAGCGGAATAGGCAAAGTAAGCTCCGCGCTTTCTACGCAGGCTTTAATCGATAAGTTTTTCCCCGACGCGGTTATAAATTTCGGAACAGTCTGCGGAATCGGAAATAACGTTGCCGCAAAAAAATATTACGCTATCGACAAATGTTGCCAATACGATTTTGACTTATCCGATCTTGACAACGTTCCCGTAGGATATATACAAGACTACGACACGGTTTTCTTCCCCGCAAAAACGGATAAACTCGAATATCTCGACAAAGCGTCGCTTGCAACGTCTGATAAGTTCACGTGCAAAGATATCGACGTAAAGACAGTTAAAGAACTACGTTGCTCCTTATGCGATATGGAAGGAGCTTCCGTCGCTCAGGTTTGTCTTTCCAACAAAACGCCGTTATATATAATCAAAGGCGTTACGGACGTTTTCGGCAGCGGCTCGAATTCTGAACAGTTTACCGAAAACCTTAAAGCGGTATCCGACGGTTTTCCGCAAGAGATAATCAGATTACTTAACGCTTTATGAACCTGACAGAATCCTTGTTTAACAATCAAGATTTAATATATAAACAATTTTCCCGAAAATTAACCCCGGATACTAAACTTCCGATTATCGGCGTAAGAGTACCGGAATTACGTAAAATCGCCAAAAACGCCGTTTTATATGAAGATTATACGTCGTTCTTAAATGAGAAACACACTTATTTTGAAGAAGTATATCTCCACGGGCTTTTAATTGTATACGGAGAATTTGATTACGAAGAAAAAATAAAGCTTGTATCGCAATTTTTACCGTTAATCGACAACTGGGCGATTTGCGACGGAATTGCCGCGTCTATAAAATTTTCGGAAAATGACAAGAAAAATTATTTTGAGTTTTTGTTTGCTTTACTAAACAGCAACAGCGCTTATACGGTCAGATTCGCAATAGTTTCGTTTTTAACGGGTTTTATCCCCGAATTCGACGCGGAAATCATCAGCGCCGTAAAAGGGCTGATTTCGGGCGATTATTACGTTAATATGGCGTTAAGCTGGCTGTATTGCGAATTGTTAATAAAAGATTATAACAATACCATCCCGATTATAGAAGAGAAATCCCTGCCGAAATTCGTCCAAAATACTACGATTAAAAAATTTTGCGAAAGTTTCAGAATTTCGGAACGTCAAAAAGAACGTCTGAAAACGTTTAAGATAAAATAAAAGAGAAGCGGTTGCTTCTCTTTTATTTTATAAAACCGATTCAGGAATATATCAAAGCCGCCGCTCCTATTATACCCGCGTCGTTACCGAGCGTCGCGGTAAGAATTTCAGGCGCGGGAGTGCCTTCATATCCGTATTTATATTTTTTGCAATATACTTTTATTTTATCGGTAAGATATTGTTTTTGCGCGCTTACTCCCCCGCCGAGAATAATCGCTTTCGGTCTGAAAATGTTTAACATACTCATTATTGCTTCGGATAAATACATAACGTAATTATTTACCACGGTATTCGCGGAAGCGTCGCCCGCTTTAGAACATTCAAACGCGGTTCTTCCGTCAACCTTGTCAATATCGTTATTCACAAAATTCCACATAGAACTTTTTTTGTCGTTTAACATTTCTTCTTTGGTTTGCCTTATAAGCGCGGTTGCGGAGCAATACGACTCGATACAGCCTTTCCTGCCGCAATTGCAAGGTAGGCCGCCCGCAACGAGCGTCACGTGACCTAATTCGCAACCCATAGAAGAACCGCCTTCATATAACTTGTTGTCGATAACAACGCCCCCACCTACGCCCGTTCCGAGAGTAAACATAACGGAGTTGTTGTAATCCTTGGCACATCCGAAAAACGTTTCTCCGAGAGCTGCAACGTTTGCGTCATTAGAAACTTTCACGGGGACGTCAAAATATTTTTCCATTTCGCTTACGATATCGAATTCCGAAAAAGGCAAATTACAAGCCGCTTTAACAACTCCGTGAACGGAATCGATTATCCCGGGAGAGCCTATGCCTATCCCCTTGATATCTTTTACCGAAAGTTTTTTTTCGTTAAGAATTTCGTTTATCTGTTCCGCCGCATTTTTAACCAACAACTCTGCGGAATCGGCTGTTTCACGCCTGTTTTTAGATAGTATTACGCCCCTTTCGGATACAAGCCCTGCTTTAACGCTCATTCCGCCTATGTCTATGCCTATTGCAAACATTATAAAAAGCTCCTTAAACTTTCAAGTTCTCCGATAAGAATTCTATCACGAAACGATTGTTAAGTCAAGCAAAAAGATTTTATAAAAGACTATTCGGGTTTTAATACGACATTCACAGTTTATATTAAAATACTCATATAAATATGTAGAACAGTAAAGTTTTTTATAGAAAATTTTTTATTCTGAAGGCGTTTAAACAGCTTATTTGTCAACTTTTAGC
>CAJLXC010000045.1 GCA_905210545.1 uncultured Eubacteriales bacterium
CGGGGGCGCGGGGGAATAGGGACGGACTCGGAAAACAGTCCCTTTCCCCTGCAAAGAAAAGTATTCCCCGCTGTTGCGGGTGAGATTGCCGCGGCTTTTTCATTCGACGCTTCTCCGCTATCGCTACGAAGGACTAAGTCCGTCAGGAGTGTCCGTCAACGGCGTCCGCAATGATAGAATAGGGCGTCCGCAATGACAGGACAGTCGGGCAAGAATATACGCAATATAAATGCGCATACGTAACGCGCGAAGGAATAATTTTGTAAAAAAATGCTCCCTTAATAATTAAGGGAGCAAAACCGAAAGATTTGTTTCTTATTTTATAACGCGTACTTTTATAACGCCGTCTATGCTTTTTATTTGTTCTACCGCCTTTGCGGGAACTTCCGCGTCCGCGTCCATCATCGTAACCGCGTAATCGCCTTTGGACTGGTTAGAAAGGTGAGCTATATTAACGCCTTCGTTCCCGACCGTTCCGGTTATTTTTGCGAGAATGTTCGCGACGTTTTTGTGCAGAACCAAAATTCTGCAGGACGTTGTTCTCGGCATAGAGCAAGCGGGGTAGTTTACGGAGTTGGTAATGTTTCCGTTTTCTATATAGTCGATAAGCTCTTTTGCAGCCATTGCCGCGCAATTGTCTTCCGCTTCCGGAGTGCTTGCGCCTATGTGCGGGGTGCAAATAACGTTTTTAACCCCGATAAGCTCGTCTGCGGGGAAGTCCGTAAAATATCTCGAAACCTTTCCGCTTTCCGTGGCTTTTATCACGTCCGCATTATCGACCAGCTCGCCTCTCGCGCAGTTGATTATTACCACGCCGTCTTTCATTTTTCTGATAACGCCGGCATTGATAAAGCCTTTGTTCTGCGTTGCGATATAGGGGATATGTATCGTTACGTAATCGCTGTTTTTTATTATATCGTCCAAATCCTTGACAACGTTGACGTGGCGGGAAAGTTTAAGCGCGGCGTTTACGGAAAGGAACGGGTCGTAACCCAAAACGTTCATTCCGAGTCCCAGGGCGGCGTTTGCGACCTGCGCGCCGATTGCGCCGAGTCCGATAATTCCGAGTGTTTTGCCCTGAATTTCTCCGCCTACGAACTGCGATTTGCCTTTTTCCACTAATTTGGAGACTTCTTCGCCTTTACCTTTCAGCGAATCTACCCATCTCACGGAATCGGTTATTTTTCTCGAACCGAGCAGGAGCGCGGCGATAACGAGTTCTTTCACCGCGTTGGCGTTCGCTCCCGGGGTGTTAAAGACGACTACGCCTTTTTCCGCGTATTCTTCTACGGGTATATTGTTGACTCCCGCGCCCGCTCTCGCGACAGCGATTGTTTCGGAACAAAGGGGATAGCCTTGCATTTTGAACGAGCGGAGCATAATTCCTACGGGATTTACCGCGTCGCTTGCAACGTTGTAAGAAGTATCGAAAACGTCGTTTATGACGGGGCTTATTGCGTTAAGCGTAAGAATGTTTTTCATAATCACGCATTCTCCTTTTCGAACTTCTTCATAAATTCGATAAGCGATTTAACGCCTTCTATCGGCATAGCGTTGTAAATAGAAGCGCGCATTCCGCCGACGAGTCTGTGACCTTTGATGGAAACGAGTCCGTTTTCGCCCGCTTCCTTCACGAATTTAGCGTTAAGTTCTTCGCTCGGGCAAACGAAAGTAACGTTCATTAAAGAACGGTCTTTTTTGTTTACGTTGTTTTTATAAAGTTTGGAGTTATCTATAAAATCATAAAGAAGAGCGGCTTTTTCTTCGTTTATCTTTTGTATGGCGGAAACGCCGCCGAGCTTTTTGAGCCATCTGAACACCAGCATCGCCATATATATGGGGAAGCACGGAGGAGTGTTGTACAGGCTGTCGTTTTTATCCTGTATCGCGTAATTAAGCATAGTGGGGCAGATGGGCAAAGCCTTGCCTAAAAGTTCTCTCTTTACTATAACTATGGTAAGTCCCGCGGGGGCGATATTCTTTTGCGCGCCCGCGTATAAAAGTCCGAATTTTTTAACGTCTATCTCTTCCGACAAAATGCAGGAGCTGACGTCCGTTACGAGCGTGGCGGAGGTATCCGGAAGCTCGGTGTAACGAGTACCGAAAATAGTGTTGTTGTAGGTTGTGTGTACGTAATCGATTCCGTCGCGGAATTTAACGTTTTTCATATCGGGGATATACGTGTAACCGTCTTCTTTAGAAGAAGCCGCAACCGCCATATCGCCGTATTTCAAGCCTTCTTCGTAGGCTTTGTTTGCAAAATTGCCGGTTAAGATATAATCCGCTTTGCCTTTCTGCAAAAGGTTTAACGGAACAGCCGCAAATTGTTGCGACGCGCCGCCCTGAACGAACAGAACCGCGTAATCGTCGGGGATATGCATAAGCTCGCGAAGAAGAGCGTTCGCTTCCGCATTGACAGCCATAAAAGGCTTGCCGCGGTGGCTCATCTCCATAATGCTCATACCCGTGCCTTGGTAGTCCAACAGATCTTTCTTTGCTTCTTCGAGTACGGGAAGAGGCAAGGTGGAAGGACCTGCCGCAAAGTTATAAACTCGCATAAAAAATCTCCTTATAAAACAGATATTATCGGTGCGGCGTTCTGCCGCTTATTGTCATTATACTATTATACGACTTTTTTTTCAACCGTTTTGCGGGGTTTATTCGCTTTTATTTTTTTACCGCGCCTTTTTACGGTTTACTTTTTTGCAAAAAAATGGTAATATATAATAGGTGAAAAATTAAACCGACATAATACGGAACTTTACGCGCACGTCGCGTTTCGGTTTTTCGGCGTTTTCTCACGGCGGCGAAAACCACTTTATATTCATTAAAATTTTAAGGAGAACAATTTGAAAAAGAACAAAAACGAGGCTTTTTCTTTAGAAGAACGAGCCGATTTTACGAATGCAAAAAATAACGGGCGCAAGGCGGACAGACAAAAAATAAAGGCAAAACCCGCCAAAGCCGACAAGGCGCAAAAGGCTGCAAAGCGAAACGCGGAGGTAAAACCCGCAAAAGAGGCAAAAGCTTCCGTAAAGAAAGAGATTAAAGAAAAAACGGTTAAAGGCGAAAACGGAAAACAACTTAAAATAAGATTTCTGGGCGGCGTGGGCGAAATAGGCAAGAATATGACCGCTCTCGAATACGGCAAAGACATTATCGTAATAGACGCGGGGCTTACGTTCCCGGGCGAAAATATGCCCGGCGTGGATCTCGTTATCCCCGATATAACTTATCTCACGCAAAATAAAAGCCGCGTGCGCGGTATCGTTATAACGCACGGTCACGAAGATCATATAGGCGGTATTCCGTATATATTGAGAGATCTCAACGTACCCGTATACGGCACGAAACTTACGCTTACGCTTATAGAGAACAAACTTAAAGAGCAGCGCATAAACGACGCGTCTTTAAATTGCATCAAACCCGGGAGCGTGATTAAGCTCGGGTGTTTCTCGGTAGAGTTTATCAACGTGAATCATTCTATCGCGGGCGCGGTCGCGCTTGCGATAACCACTCCCGCGGGATTAGTGTTCCATTCGGGGGATTTCAAAATCGACTATACCCCCGTGAACGGAGAAACCACCGACCTTACGCGCATTGCGGAATTAGGCAAGAAGGGCGTGCTTTTGCTGATGGCGGATTCCACTAATATAGAAATAGAAGGCAACACGATGAGCGAATCGGTGGTAAAGGATACGCTCGATCACGTTTTTGCGGACAACCTTAAACGCCGCATAATCATCGCGACGTTCGCTTCCAACGTGCATAGGTTGCAACAGATTTTAGACCTTGCGGTCAAATATAAAAGAAAAGTCGCTTTCTCGGGCAGAAGTATGATAAACATCGCGGACGCGGCGGCTAAAATCGGAGAGCTTAAAATTCCCGACAAGCTGATCGTGGACGTGGAAAAGTGCAAAAATTATAAAGACGACGAGATAGTCATCGTTTCTACCGGAACGCAGGGCGAGCCTATGAGCGCGCTTACGAGAATGGCGAGCGGCGAATTCAACAAAGTGACTATAGGCGGCAACGATACCGTCGTTATTTCCGCATCCGTGATTCCCGGCAACGAAAAAATGATTTACGGCGTTATCAACAACCTTTACCGTCTGGGGGCGGAAGTTATTTACGAAAGCTTAGAGCCGATTCACGTTTCCGGTCACGCCTGCCGCGGCGAACTCAGAATCCTGCACTCGCTCGTAAAGCCAAGATTTTTCATTCCCGTGCACGGCGAATACAGACACCTTAAAAAACACGCGCAGCTCGCGCAGAGTCTCGGTATGCGCGAAAGCAACACCTTGATTGCGGATATAGGCGATACCGTGCTTATCGACGGCAAGGATATGAAATTCGGCGAAAAATTCCCGTCCGGCTCGCGTTTTGTGGACGGCGTGGGGATAGACGGCGCGGACAGCTTCGTTCTTCGCGACAGAATACATTTGTCGGAAGACGGGTTGGTCGTTGCCGTGGTCGCGGTGGACGAATATTCCGCAAAGCTGTCTTCGGTGGAGATAATAGGCAAAGGGTTGGTGCTTTCCGACGAGATGGTAAACGAAGCCAAAGCAAATCTTTTGAATACGCTTAATCAGACGGATATGCGCAAGGTAAGAGACGAGGCGGAGCTTTCCGCGATTATAAGGAGAAGCCTTAAAAACTACCTCTTTAAGGTGACGAAAAAGAATCCTATGCTCGTACCCGTGGTTATGGTGGTCTGAGTTGGACGCGTTTCATCGCGTAAGCGAAAAAAGACTTGCCGCCAAAGCTCTTGGCGAACCGATTTTAAGGGACGAAACGTTAAAGCTTATTCTTAAAATCGCCGAAGAAAAAAAACCGTCGCGAATACTTGAAATAGGCGTAAACGTAGGGCTTACGGGCGTTGCGCTTCTTCTCGTTTCCGAAAACGCAAGGCTTACGGGAATAGAGATAGACGAAGATCTCGCGCGGGAAGCGGAAAAGAATTATAAGGAATTCGGCGTGAGCGGGCGGGCGAGAGTGATAATAGGCGACGCTTCGGAAATAATCCCCAAGCTTACGGGTAAATACGACCTGATTTTTCTTGACGGACCGAAAGGGCATTATTACGAATATCTGCCCTTTTTAAAAGACGCTCTGCGTCGCGGCGGTATTCTGTTTGCTGACGACGTGGCTTTTCACGGGTATATAGAGGGCGTTGCGCCGAGAAAACATTCTACAATTAAAAGAAGCATAGAAAATTATCTGTCCGCCGTGAAAAACGACGCGGATTTCGTTACCGCCGTATACGATATAGAAGACGGCGTATGCGTATCGGAGAAAATCGTTGATGAATAAGGTTGAACTTTTAGCCCCGTCGGGCGATATGATAAAGCTTAAAACCGCCGCTTATTACGGCGCGGACGCCGCGTATATCGGCGGCAAATCGCTTTCTTTACGCGCGCTTGCGGGTAATTTTACCGACGAGGAAATAGAAACCGCCGTTGATTTTTATCATTCGCTCGGCAAAAAGATTTACGTTACGGTAAACGTTTTTGCCCGTAACGACGATATAAGGGCGGCGGAAAAATATTTTAAGTTTTTAGAAAAAGTCGGCGCGGACGGCGCGATTATATCCGATCCGGGACTTGTTTCGCTCGCTAAAGACGTTGCGCCCGGACTTAATATAAACCTTTCCACGCAGGCGAACACGCTTAATTACAAGGCGGCGGAATTCTGGTATAAGCAGGGCGTGAAGCGCGTGATTCTCGCGCGCGAGCTTTCCCTTAAAGAAATAGGCGAAATACACGAAGCCGTGCCGAAGCTCGAGATAGAAACGTTTATTCACGGCGCGATGTGCATATCTTACAGCGGGCGTTGTCTGTTGTCCGATTATCGCACGGGCAGACGTTCTAATCGCGGCGAATGCGTGCAGGCGTGCCGCTGGAACTACGAAATCCGCGAGAAAGGCTCTTCCGGCGAATTTATGGAAATGCAGGAAGACGAACGCGGCACGTATATTTTAAACAGCAAAGACCTGTGCCTTGTAGATTATATCGCGGAGCTTATAGAAGCGGGCGTTTGTTCGTTCAAGATAGAGGGCAGAATGAAGTCCGAGTATTATCTCGCGACGGTTATCAACGCTTACAGACGGGCGATAGACGCGTTTTATAAAGAAGGCAAGGCTTATAAGCTTAATCCGCTTTATAAAACGGAGCTTGAAAAGACCGCGCACAGAGAGTTTACCACGGCGTATCTGCTCGGAGAAAACGACCGCACGGAGAATTTCGACGACAGTCAGAGCAAAGGCACGTATAAATTCGTGGCTAACGTTCTCGATTACAAAAACGGCGCGGCTGTTGTGGAAATGAGAAACAGGTTTAAAACGGGCGACGAGCTTGAAGTGCTTTCGCCTTCCGTCGCGTTTAATTCCGTTCTCAAAGCGGAAAGCATAACGGACGAAAAGGGAGAAGATGTTTCCGACGCAAAGCTCGTTCAGCAAAAGCTCCTTATAAAAACCGACCTTCCGCTGCATAAAGGCGATATTTTAAGAGCAAAACAATAAAAATCGTAAATAATACCCGCGGTGTTGCAGGCTATTGCCTGCAACACCGCGGGTTATTTTTGCGTTGAATTGAATTTGTTTAAAAAGTCTTAGACGCTTTGCGTGCGTTTTCTGAGTATAAAATAAGTTGCAGAACCGCAAGCGCACGCAATGACCGCAAGCACGATAAGCACGTTGCGTACGGCTATAGAACTTTCGTCTGTCACCGCCGAAGCTTTTATATAACCTTCCGTCCATTCGCCGTCATTTAAAAACGCTATTTTGCATATGCCCTTTTCGGTCGAAATCAATCTTATCGGGCTGTTTTTTTCGAGAGTGGCAAGCTCTTCGGATAAAGCCGCGTCTTTAAAGACCGCGGTTTTCTTTACTTTTTCTATCGTGTATTCGGCGTATTTACGATCGGCGGAAAGCTCGTCTACCGTAAAGTCCGCAGGGATAAAGAACTTTATCGTTTCTCCCGTCGGAGAAGAGGTTTCCGCGTAATAAAAATCTTTGCCGAGCACGGTTATGCGTTTTTCCGCAGTCAGTCGGACGTTCTTCTTGAATATCACCGAGGTTGTCCCGTCGTTTAACGCGTAAATATTGTTTTTTGTAATGATGGGGTAGTAATACGCATGCACGCCCGTCGTAACGTAAATATTTTTGCTCGCGGGTGTAAACGCTCTGTTTTCGGTCGTCGTCTGAACGTCGTGCGCGAGTACCGTGCCGTTTTTGCCCGCGAGAAAGTATAACCCCGTGGGTTCGTCTTTTGCAACGTATACGTATTCGTCTTCTTTTTCCGCAAAGTCGGTAAATTCGACCGAAGATCCGCTCGTCGCGTAGCCGTAAAGGTTTACGTTTTTCTCTCCGTCTTTTATCTTTATTATTTTATAGTAATCCCCCGCGGCGGTTGCGGTTTTTCCGCTCAACGCGTAATCGGACGGGGTTTTTACGGACGATACGGCAAGATTGCCGAGCTCTGCCGTTTCGTAAAGGTATTCGGCTTGGTCGGTCGAATAATACACTTCTTTTTTGTCGAAGTTCAGCGCGAACGCCGTCACGCCTTCGAGTCCCGTTTCCTGCCACGTTCCGTCGTCGCTTTTATAATAGAGTTTGCCGTCGGATTTTAGCCCGAACGCCCGTTTTAAGTCGTGAGCTGTTTTTATAAAGCCCTCGCTCGCGTCGGACAGCGTGACGTTGCCGAACACGTCCGCCGATATACAGGCTACGGAGTTGATCGTTTCGCCGAGTTTTTCGGGTTCGCCGCCCGCTTCCGTAAAGGCATAGTACGCGTATTTCAAGCCGTTGAACGTGAGAGCGTAATATTTGCCGCTCTGATAATATAAATCTTTCACTTCTTCGGTAACGCTGCCGAATTCTATCTCTTCGGCAAGGTCGGAAAAGCCGATAGTCTTTATAACGACGCGGTTACTTTGCGCAGCTGCAACGGTTTTTTTGCCGAGCGCGAAACATTCGATTCTTTCACCGACGAACAGGTTCTCGAAAAAGCTTCTGTCATAGCCGTCGAATTCTTCGGTAACGGTTATTACCGTAAGTTTTTTGTCCGAAAGAGCGGCGACACGGTTTCCGTACTTATCCATATCTTTTACCGTTCCCACGCGGTTATAAGCGGTTTTTCCTCCGGCAATGGCAAAGCCGGTAAATTCGAGCTTTCCGTCCGAGATACGGAATTCCTGAACGGCATTGAGCGACGCGTCGGAAATAAGCAGGTTTTCGCCTTTAAAGCACAGTCCGGTAGGCGATATGATTTTGCCTAAGTCGAACACGTCCGCAGAGGGAGTTATGTTTACGGGTTCGCCGCCGTCTACGGGTGTTCTGAAAATATACCCGCTTTCCGCATAATATAAATATTCGTCGTTTGCGATCATAGATCCCGCATTGACGGAGGTCTTGCACAACTCTTTCGTTTCTGTAAGAGCGAAATCGTAACTCGACGGATAATAGTTGGGTTTCGAGCTTATAAAGAATATAGATTTGCCGTTTAAGGTAATGGGTTTGTTTTCGTCTACGTTAGGGTTGGTTTTTTGCGTTACGAGAGTGATCTTATTCTGCGTGAGTGAATAAACCTTTACGTTAGAACCGGTGGTGTTTGCAACGAGAGTGTTGCCCGATATATCGTAAGAAGTACATCTTACGTCCTCGTTTTCGGAATCCTTAAGTGCTGTATACTCTCCGTCGGCGGTTTCTTTAAGTTCGCAAATACGGTTGTCGCATACGAAAAAGACTCTTTCGCCGAAGAATTTTATCTGCGTGGGGATGGTGAGGTTGCCGAATTGATCGTTTTTAAGCTCAACGTCTTTTATCTCGCCGTTTATGCGCGTCATTATATGATTGCCGTTGTGGATAACCGCGTAATTATCGTCGGAATAAGATACGCCCTGCGGGTTTATAAGCTTAACCGTTTCAAGTTCGGAAACGGGCAGAAGGCGTTTTCCCGTTATCGGTTCTGCCGCGGCGGCGTTAAATATTCCCGCGATCAATGCTGCGGAAATCATTGCAAACGCAAGAGTTATTATCATACAAATTTTTTTAACGTGTATTTTCATATTCTACATTTTACCACATTATTTTAAGTTTGTCATTACTATTCGACTTAAAAAATCCAAAAACCGACTATTTCCGTTCGGCTTTGCAAATGGTTTTATGGTATTTTTTTCCTTGGAATTTTTTTATTATGACAGATTACGTCATATATGGGGAGTAAAATGAGATTAAAAACACGAACAAATGTTTGTTTTTATTGTTCCGGAAAGTCATAATATATTGACTTTAAGGGTTTTTAAAAACTATAATGCAAGTGTTTTTCGGGAAAACAATAAATTTATCAGGAGAAAGTTAATGAAAAGCTTATATGCGAAAGTGGTTTTATATTTTTATCCGTGTGCGGACAGTCTTGCGGAGCAGATAGACGATCTGGTCGAAAAAAAGGCGTTTGCTTCTATACGCGATTTTTCGCCTTGTGAAGAACAATGTTTTAAAATACTCGACCTTACCGAACAGAAACGGAGAATTCTCGTACTTAAAGAACTCACGGAGAAAGCTCTCAAAAAATTTTCGGAAAGAGATTTGATTTTATTTGATTACAAATATTTCAAAAAAATGCCCAAAGAAGTTTATGCGGGCGTGGATTTTGCCGAGAGAAAGTATTTCAGACGGCAGCAGACGCTGCTGAAACGTTTTGCTATGCTTATGGATAAAGCGGGACTTGACGACGCCTCTTTCGAAAGGGATTATCTGTCGATAAGTTTTTTCGGCGAAATGAAGCGGCGCGAAGAAAAGCGCAGCATAGCTTATGCCAAGAAAAACGAGTTTGCCAAATCGAAACGCGAAGACAGCGAAAAAGAAAAGACTAAAAAAAGCAAAGAAAATACCGTTTTGTCGGCGTAAAATCGCAAAACGTGTTTAATGCGGTTATCCGATCTCATTATTCGTAGTCGTTTTCATCGTAATAATTATGTTTTTTTCTCGGCGGTTTGGTCTTAAACGCAACGAATAACGCGATAACGCCCGCAAAGGCAAGGCAGGCGATTATCACGATTCTCAGATTAACCGTCGCTTTGTCGGCATTCGGTTCGTCGTCTTTGCCGACGGAAGGGGTTTCCGGTACGGGGTCGGGTTCTTTTACGATAAAAGTCAGTTCGTTCGGGTGGTCGGGAATAACGAAAGGCTTTATTTCCGACTCTTTAACGTAACCCAGCCTGTTGTTATAACTTACGTAATATATGCGAGATCCTTCCGACGTCGGTAGAAATCCGTAATAGCGCATTTCTCTCGACGGAAAAATATATTGAAGCGCGACGGAAAGCGAAGAATCCGCGTATAAAACGGCGGTAGAGGCGGTTGTGACTTCTAATTCGACAAACGGATTTTTAACTTCTAATCCGTCGGAAAAAAGCAAATCGGTCGGCGCGTAACCGTCCAGCGCGGCGGTCGCACCCGTGCCGTTTATCTCTATGCGGGAAAACCCGCTTTCTTTTTTGAGAATTTTTACGTAATAAGTATAGGGGAGATAAAATAAAAGCTGCGTACCCGAGCTGTCTGCGTAAAACGGAGTGTCCTGCGTTATAACGCGCATATAAGCGCCGCTTGTTTCGGCACGGGCTTCTCTCACGGGAAAAAGAACGGATAAAAAGCTTATCGCCGCAATCGCTATCGGTATAAAAATTTTTAATCGTTTCTTCATTTTTCGGTACCTCGGAAGTCAATTGTATTATATCTCGAGGCGTTTCGGATATATAAAAATAGCGTAAAAAGAGCTTTATCGTCGAAAATCAATATTCCCGCCCGCAAAGTTACATAAAGCCGCCCGTTTCGGGCGGCTTTATGTGTAAATGTCCGGACTTTCGCCTGTGCGACCTACCCGCCGAACAGTCCACAGGACTGTTCGCTTTTGTCTTACGCCAAAAGCGTTCGGCAGAGCCGAACGGCTCCGTATTCAAGTCCCATCGCAAGGTAAACAAAAAGGCCACGACGATTCGTAGTCTTTTTATCCGGTGTGAAGGATGGGACTTTCGCCTGTGCGACCTACCCGCCGAACAGTCCACAGGACTGTTCGCTTTT
>CAJLXC010000046.1 GCA_905210545.1 uncultured Eubacteriales bacterium
TGGTCCCAAACCACGTGCGCTACCAACTGCGCTACACCCCGTTCACTCACGACGCCTTAATATATTATAATAAATAGGAAAAATTGTCAACAGAAATAAGGAGGTTTTTTAAAAATTATTTTATTTTTTTAAAAAACCGAAATATGTGCTTTTCGACAAGTATTTTCAACGTTTTACATATTAAATCAAATTATTCGCCTATATGTATGTTACTATTTTTTTGCAAGTGTCAGGGAGGCGTTAATGAATATAAAATACAGAAAAACAAGAGACTCTTTCACGGTTTATGTAGACGGCGAGCTGGACGAATTCTCCGCGTCTAAGGCAAAAGATATTCTGGACAAGCTTCTTTTGGATAACATAAACTCAAACAAAGTTATATTCGATTTGTCGGGATTGTCTTTTATGGACAGTACGGGTATAGGTTTGCTTATCGGAAGATATAAAAAACTCAGGCAGTTTAACGTTCCGTCATACATAACGGGCGCGTCTGTTGCGACCGAAAAGGTTTTGCAGCTTGCCGGTCTTTATAATATAATGCCTAAATATTGAGGTAAATAATGAATAGAAACAATGTTAAGATAATTTTTTCGTCTTTATCGCAGAACGAATCTTTTGCGAGGTCCGTGGCGGGAATATTTGCGCTTTCGTTAAATCCGAGTATTGCTCAGATTTCCGACGTAAAAACCGCCGTGAGCGAAGCTGTAACCAACTGTATAGTGCACGGTTATCCGGATAAAACAGGAGATATTACGATGGAATGCGAAATATCGGGCGGAGATTTACATATAAACGTGTTTGACGACGGCGTAGGTATCGAAAACGTCGATACCGCCTTAGAACCTTTTTTTACGACTAAAGAATCCGAAGAGCGTGCCGGAATGGGGTTTACCATTATGAAAACGTTTATGGATGACGTTAAGGTTGTTTCCGAGAAGGGAAAAGGTACTAAAGTGTATATGGTAAAAAAGATTAAAGACGACGGTTAAGTATGTTGAATCAGGATGAAACTCTCGATTACATCAGACAAGCAAAAAACGGAGATGAAAACGCAAAAGAGATAATATTCGTGAACAACGCGCCGCTTATTAAAAGTATAATAAGACGATTTAAAGGTAAAGGAGTTGAATACGACGATCTGTATCAGATTGCCTGCATCGGTTTTTTAAAAGCGATAAAGAACTATGACGAAACTTTCGGCGTAAAATTTTCTACTTACACCGTGCCTATGGTTATCGGGGAAATAAAAAGGTATATGCGCGATAACGGCGCGATAAAGGTTTCCAGAACGCTTAAAATTCTCGCAAATAAAATAAACAGATATATAGACGAATATCAGGCGGAAAACAACGATTCTCCCGACGTCGGGCTGATTGCAAAAAAATTCGGAATAACCGAAGAGGAAGTCGTTGTTGCTCTTGACAGCTCGAGAATGCCTCTTTCGATTTTCGATAAGTTCGAAGACGAAGACGACGGGCAGGAATTGATAGATAAAATTCCGTATTGCGACAGCGAAGAAAAACTTTTAAATAAGCTTCAGATATCTAAAGCGTTGAGCGAGTTGTCGGAACGAGAACGTAAAATTATCGTTTTAAGGTATTACAGGGATAAAACTCAAAGCGAAATCGCCGAAAGTTTAGGCGTGTCGCAGGTTCAGGTTTCAAGACTTGAAAATAAGATTATAGAAAAAATACGGCTTAAGTTTTAGTCGTATTTTTTTGTATATAAAAAAATTTTTTACCCATATTACTTTTGATATGAGAAAAATATTTCAATACGAATTTTTAAAAAACACCGACCAAAGAGAAACGTTTTCTAAAACGTTTGCGAAAAAGGAGGAAAAAAATGAAAACTTCCGCTGACTGCGTTAATAATAACTATATAAAATACGTTTCCGGGGTATCACCGAGAACAAACGAGAAAAAATCATTGTTTCGTTCCTTTTGGGTGGGCGGCGTTATCTGCTGTATAGGACAAAGCGTAAGATATTTGTTTGAATACGCTTTCGGGCTTACGGGAGATGAGCTTGCTGCTTACGTTTCTATGGTAATGATATTTTTGGGTGCGATTCTGACGGGGTTTGGCGTATACGACAGAATAGGTAAATACGCAGGCGGCGGTTCGATCGTTCCTATAACGGGCTTTGCAAACTCGGTCGTTTCGCCTGCGATGGAATTTAAGACAGAAGGTTTCGTTTACGGCGTTGCCGCAAAAATGTTTGTAATAGCAGGACCTATAATCGTTTTCGGCGTGGCTTCGGGCGTTCTTGTCGGAATCATTTATTTTATCGGGTACAGGTTGTTTTAATGAGAACGATTTTTTTCAGAAACAGACCGACTATAACGGCCACTTCCTCTATAGCGGGACCGAAAGAATGTTCGGGCAGCATAGGAAAATTTATACAAACAAAATTGTCCGACGATATGTATGGCGAAAAGACTTTTGAAAAAGCCGAAAGCCGTATGCTGTTCACTTCAATAAAAAACAGCATAATAAATGCCGGTAAAAACGAGTCGGATGTCGACGCGATCATATCCGGAGATTTACTCGATCAGATAATTGCATCTACTTTTTCCGCAAGAAATTTCGACACCGGTTATTTGGGTGTGTATAATGCCTGTGCAACCTTTGCGGAAGCTTTAACGCTCGGCGCGACGCTTATTGACGGCAATTATATGAATAACGTCGTTTGTGCCGCCAGCAGTCATTTTTCGTCGGCAGAACGGCAATACAGATTTCCGCTCGAACTCGGATGTACGCGCCCTCCGCAATCGCAATGGACGGTTACCGGCGCAGGCTCGTGCGTGTTGGCTTCTGACGGAAAAGGGCCGAAAATTACCGCGGCGACGATAGGAAAAATCGTTGATTACGGAATTACCGATGCAAATAATATGGGGGCGGCAATGGCTCCCGCGGCGCTAAATACGTTGTTGACGCTTTTTAACGATACAAAAACAAATCCCGAAGACTATGATTTGATAGTAAGCGGGGATTTGGGAACTCTCGGTTCTCGTATCTTAAAGGATTTGATATGGGAAAAGGGTTTCGATATAGAAAAACAACACGTTGATTGCGGAGAGCTTGTGTATAATATTGCGGAACAAGAGTATCAGGGCGGAAGCGGAGCGGGGTGCTCGGCGCTGGTGTTTTCGTCTTATCTTTTCGATAAACTGAAGAAAGGAAAACTGAAAAAAATAATTATAATGGCTACGGGCGCGCTGCTGTCGTCGCTTTCTTCTCAACAAGGAGAAAGTATCCCGGGTATAGCGCACGCGGTAGTCGTTGAAGGAGAATGACAAATGGAAATCTTGTTGATGTATTTAAAGGTTTTTGCAGTCGGCGGGGCTATCTGTACGGTAGCGCAGCTTCTTATAAATTACACTAAAATAACCGCCGCAAGAATACTCGTGTTATTTTTATTGACAGGGGTTGCTTTGCAGGCGTTCGGTTTGTATCAATATCTCGTGGATTTTGCCGGAGCGGGAGCAACCGTGCCGATTTGCGGGTTCGGATATCTTTTGGCTAAAGGTGCGATGGAAGGCGCGAAAGAGAGTCTGTTTAAAGCCGTTACGGGCGGTATAACCGCAGCGGGAATGGGGATAACCGCGGCGATTGTTTTCGGTTATCTCGTTTCTCTTATTTTTAAATCGCGTTCCAAAAAAAATTAAATGTTTTAATATCCGTTTTATTGTAATAATTTTTATTTTTCGTAATATTGTATTATTATGATAGAATGCGTAGACGAAAAAATATATTATACGAGAAAAAAACGTCGAAAGAAAAGTAAAAAGGGGATAAAGATCTTCTTTTTTCTTCTTGCATTTATCGCATGTTTTATTTATTATAAAAAAGTCGTAACGGTTCACGTGATAAACGTTTGCGCAGATAAGTGCGAAACTCTCAATACAAAAAGCATAAACAATGCTATAATCAGTTCGTTAAATAATAGGTTTCTTTATGAGGAATTGATTGTTATAGAAAAAAACACGTCGGGCGAAATTACCATGATGTCGGCTAATTCCTATGAGATTAACAATTTAAGCAGAAAAATCGTCGAATCGTCTCAAACGATTCTTGAAGAAAATTTAAAGCAGGGCGTAGAGTTGCCGTTATTCGTTTTTTCGGGAATCACCCTTTTGTCCGGTTTGGGTCCCGAAATCAATTTCGACGCGATAACCGTTTCTGCCGTTACTTGCGATTTTATCGGCAAGTTTGAATCAATGGGAATAAATCAGACGTTGCATTCTTTATATGCCGAAATAACGAGTAGAGTAAAAATCGATTTTCCGCTTTACTCAAAGACCGAAGAATATAAGACAGACGTTTTGTTATGCGAGGCGGTTCTGGTGGGAAAAGTTCCCGAAATATATATGCAAGGCGGACTTTTTAGCTGAAAGCCGACTTTTTTCTTGACATCGTTATGCGTTTGCATTATACTTATTGTAAAGATAAATATGTAAATGCGTTGATAAAGACAGACGCGAAAAGTTCGTTCCCGAAGAGAAAAGATTCGTTGGCTGAAAGATCTTGGTTCGATAATCGCGGTATTCACTTTGGAGCATCGTTTTTTTAAATCGACAAGAGAGTAAATAACGACGGTTAATCTACGTTATAAGATAAAGAGGTTTGTACTAAGGGATTTTTCCTTTGCGCAAACGAAATTAGGTGGTAACGCGTTTATAACGCCCTAAACGGGGCGTTATTTTTTATATCAGGAGATTTTAATGGATAAATTTGAAGAGTTAAGACAAAAAGTAAACAAGGAATTGAGCGAAATAAAGTCTACCAGGCTTCTCGGAGATCTTAAAGCGAGGTTTATGGGGAAGAACGGCGAGATAACGGCGTTGCTCCGCGGAATGAAAGACGTCCCTAATAATCTGAAAGCCGAATTCGGTAAAAAAATAAACGATTTAAAGCAAGACGTTGAATCGTTTATAGAAAACAGAGAGAGGATTCTTAAAGAAGAAGAGCTTAATAAGCGGTACGAAGAAGAAGCCGTGGACGTAACCTTGCCGGGGAAAACCTGCGCGGTCGGAGGTTTACATCCGCTTTCTATCGTTAAAAATCAGATAATTGACGCATTTACCGGTTTGGGGTTTGAGATATTCGAAGGACCGGAAATCGATACCGATTATTATTGTTTTCAGGCGTTAAACATTCCTAAAGATCATCCCGCCCGCGATATGCAGGATACTTTTTATTTCAACAACGGTATTCTCTTAAGACCTCATACGTCTCCGGGACAGGTAAGAACAATGGAAAATAAAAAACCGCCCATAAAGGTTTTAAGTCCCGGCAGAGTCTATCGCGCGGATGATGACGCTTCGCATTCGCCTATGTTTCATCAGATAGAAGGGCTTGTTATAGACAAAGGCGTTTCTCTGTGCGACCTTAAAGGGTTGTTAGACGATTTCGTCAAAACCGTTTTCGACAGCGAGACAAAAACGAGATTTCGTCCCTCGTATTTTCCTTTTACCGAGCCGAGCGTAGAGGTTGACGTGACTTGTTGCAAATGTCACGGGAAAGGGTGCGGTCTTTGTAAAGGGACGGGCTGGATAGAAATTCTCGGCGCGGGCGTTGTAAACAGAAAAGTTCTCGAAATGAGCGGAATCGATCCGGATATTTATTCCGGGTTGGCGTTCGGCTTGGGCATCGAGCGTATCACGATGATAAAATACGGCATATCCGATATAAGAACGCTGTTTGAAAACAACGTTAAATTCTTAAAACAGTTCAACAGGAGATAACAATGAAAGTACCTTTTTCTTGGCTTAAAGATTACGTTGATATAGATTGTTCTGCAAAAGAACTCGAAGCAAAGCTTTTTTCGTGCGGATTCGAGGTGGAAGAAACGATTAAAGTCGCAGAGCAAATAGACAAAATCGTAACCTGTAAAATTTTGGAAATACAAAAACATCCTAACGCGGATAAATTATCCGTGACAAAAATCGATGCGGGAAAATACGGCTTGTTACAAATTATAACTTCGGCAAAAAACATAAACGTCGGAGATATCGTTCCTGTTGCGCTTGACGGGGCAACTCTTTCAAAAGGAGAAAGAATATTCAACGGCGAGTTGAGGGGGCTTCCTTCTAACGGAATGTTTTGCAGCGGAGAAGAGTTGGGGATAAACGACGACTGGTACGAAGGAGCTTCCGTAAACGGAATTCTTATCTTAAAAGAAGACTTTCCGCTCGGTGAAGAAGTTAAAAAACTTTTAGAACTCGAAGACGTTGTGTTTGACATAAACGTAACGGCAAATCGCCCTGATTGTCAGTCGATTTTTGGTATTGCAAGGGAAGTTGCCGCAGTTCTCGATAAGCCTTTGCATCATCCGGATTTTTCATTTAAAACGTCAAGCGACGTATCAACGAAAAACACTGTTAAAGTTGAAAACGCCGCGTTTGATTTATGCCCGAGATATAAATCTCATTTAGTTACAAACGTTAAAATAGAGCAATCTCCGAGATGGCTTAAAAGAAAACTTTTCTCCATGGGTTTGCGCTCGATAAATAATATTGTGGACATCACTAATTTCGTCCTTTTGGAAATCGGACAGCCTATGCATGCTTTCGACCTTTCGGAAATATCGGGCGATAAAATAGTTGTTCGCAGGGCAAATGACGGCGAAAAAATCGTTACGCTTGACGAAAAAGAGTTCTCTCTTCATAGCGATAATCTCGTTATTTGCGATGCGACGAAACCTGTGGCTCTTGCAGGAGTTATGGGCGGTCTTAACAGTGAAATTAAAGATACGACTAAAAACGTTTTATTTGAGTCTGCAAAGTTCGCTCGTGACAATATCCGCAAAACGTCGAGATTTTTAGGACAAAGAAGCGATTCTTCGGCGAGATACGAAAAGGGCGTCGATTATCTTTCCGTTGAAAACGGAATGAACAGGGCGTTGAATCTTATTTGTAAACTCGGTTGCGGTATAATAGCTTGCGACGAATACGATTTATATGATAATAAACCCGAAGAAAGAAATATCGTTACAACCGTTTCGGATATAAACGAAGTGATCGGTATAGATATTCCCGAAAAAGTTATAATAAATATTCTTGAAAGACTTAGTTTTAAGGTTATAAATAAAGACGGAAAACTTATCGTTACCGTTCCTCTTTTCAGGGACGATATGGAGAGTTGCCAGGATATTGCCGAAGAAATAATCAGAGAATACGGATACGATCGGTTAGAACCTTCTTTATTAAAAACTTCTACCATTACGAGCGGCGGAAAAAACAAAGAACAAAATTCTATGGATTCCGTTAAAAATTTGCTTGTCGGGTTTGGTTTTAACGAAATAATCACTTATTCGTTCGTTCCGGAAAAAGATTATCGTCAATTCAGAATGGATGAGGTATCGGGCGATAAGCTTATTAAAATTCTTAATCCCATAAGCGAGGATATGGCGGTAATGAGAGTTTCGCTTGTTCCGTCAATGGTAAGAACGGTTGCTTACAACCTGAACAGAAAGAATTTTTCGGGAAGACTTTTTGAAATAGCGAAAATATATAAAACCGACGCTATGCCGCTTGATAGATTGCCTGTGGAAGAAAACGTTTTGTGCTGCGCTCTTTTCGGCGATAATGAGGATTTCTTTACGGCAAAAGGAGTTGTAGAAGGCTTATTAAACACTTTTTCTTACGGGGCTGAACCTGTTTTTGTTAAATCGAACAAAAAATTCATGCATCCGACTCGTTCTGCCGACGTGGTTGTAAACAATGAAACTTTGGGCGTTGTCGGACAGCTTAATCCTGAAATCGCAGAAGAAATCGGAGCGGATAAACCGATATATTTGATCGAGTTGAATTACGACGCGTTAGCAAGAACGTTTAACGATAAGATTGTTTTTAAATCCGTCTCCAAATATCCGTCCGTTGAAAGGGATCTCGCCGTTTCCGTAGATACTAATGTTCCGTGCGGCGACGTCGTATCGGTGATTAAATCTGCTGCCGGAGACAAACTCGAAAGCGTTTCTCTTTTCGACGTATATCAGGGGGATCAGATAGAAAAGGGTAAAAAAAGCCTGGCGTTTAACCTTTTGTACGTTTCGAACGAGAGAACTTTGACCGTTGAAGAAATCGATGACTCCATAAAAAATATATTAAAAGAATTAAAAGATAAACTAAACGCGGAATTAAGATAGAATGATTTCTTTAAAAACGTTAAAATCTATAGAATTCGATAAAATTTTAAATAGCGTAAGCGACTATGCCGTACTCGAATCGACGAAGGAAGAAATAAAAACGTTTAATCCTTTTACGAATCTTGCGGAAGCTGAAATTTGTCTTAATAAAACCGAAGAGGCATATAAGCTTTTATATTCTTACGGAGTTGCCGGAGTATACTTTTTTTCCGACATCGGGGAAGAATTGAAGCGCGTAGATATGGGCGGCGTGTTAAATAATGCCGAACTGTTGAGGGTTGCGGAGAATCTTAAGAGCGCACGAATTATGAGAACTGCCGTTAATTCCGTAAACGATAAAAGCATAGTTTATCTTAAAGAAGTTTCGTCAAGATTATATACGAATCAGGATTTTGAAAACGAAATCACGTCTAAAATTATCTCCGAAGACGAAATAAGCGATACCGCGTCGCCAAAATTATATTCAATAAGAAAAAATATCAGGGATATAAATGCAAAAATAAGAAATCAGCTCAACGCGTATATGCACGGAAGTCTCGGCAAAATCATGCAGGATTCCGTTGTTACGATGCGGCAAAATCGATACGTTATTCCCGTTAAAAGCGAATACAGAAGTCAGGTTAAAGGTTTTATTCACGATCAGTCTGCGTCGGGAGCTACCGTATTTATAGAACCGGAAATTGTGATAGACTTAAACAACGACCTGAAACGCGCGACCTTCGACGAGCAGGAAGAAATAAGAAAAATCTTACAACAACTGTCTGAAAAGATTACGTTTATGTCTGACGCAATCCGATATAACGCTGAAAATATCAGAGAAATCGATAATGCTTTTGCACGCGCGATTTATTCATTTAAAAACAGATGTGTGATTCCGGAATTAAATAATAAAGGAATAATCGATATAAAAAAAGGCAGACATCCGCTTATAAATCAAAGCAAAGTTGTTCCCGTATCGGTAAAGCTAGGTGAAAATTATAATTTTTTACTTGTAACCGGACCTAATACGGGCGGAAAAACCGTTACTTTAAAACTTGTAGGGCTTTTTTCGATGATGGCTGCAAGCGGAATTTATATCCCTGCCGAAGAAGAAAGCAAGATTTCGATTTTTGAAGGTATTTATTCGGATATCGGCGACGAACAAAGTATAGAACAAGATCTTTCCACTTTTTCTTCTCATATCAAAAATTTAATCGAAATTCTTAACTCAATAAACGAAAAAAGTCTTGTCCTGATTGATGAAATCGGCGCCGGAACAGATCCCGAAGAAGGCAGCGCGCTGGCACTGGCGATAATAAAAAAATTGTTGAGTCTGAATTGTTTCGGTATAATTACCACGCACTATTCTAAACTTAAAGAATATGCGTTTACCAACGATAAAATTAAAAACGCGTCTATGGAATTTGAAGCGGTTACGCTTAAACCTCTTTATAAAATCAATATCGGAATTCCGGGAAGCTCGAACGCGATAGAAATTTCAAAAACTCTCGGACTTGCGCCCGATATAATAAAAGACGCGGCGTCTTATTTATCGACCGAAAAAATTTCCTTTGAGAATATTCTTAAAAAGGCAGAAATGGAACGACTTTCGGCGGAAAACGAAAAAACGGAACTCGAAAAAATCAAGTCGGAAAAAGAGTCCGAATTGTTAAAAATTAAAGAAGAAAAAGAAAAAATTCTTACAGAGCGCGAAAAAATTTATCAGAACGCAAAACAAGAAACCAAAAGAATAATTGCCGATAAACTATCCGAAGCGGAAGAGATTATCGACGAGTTAAAAAGGATTTTGCGCGCCGCAGGGCTCGAAAGTAAAGAAATAATTCGTGCGAGCGAATTAAAAAACAGACTAAAAAACAGCAGATATTTGGAAAACGTGAACACCGACGAGCCGATCGAACTCATTAAAGCCGACGGAAACTCTTTGAATATCGGCGATAAGGTATACGTAAAATCCATCGGGACTTACGCTAAAATTCTTAAAATAAAGAAAGAAAAAGGCGAGGCGGAAGTTCTGGTCGGCAGTATAAAGACGGTCGTTAAGCTTAAAGATTTGTATAACAACGAAAAAGATGACGATGCGGAGCAAAAAGTTAAAATTTTTAAATCAAAGAGTGCCGAACAACCTAAATCCGAATTGAACGTTATAGGCAAAACGTCTTTAGAAGCCGTTTCCGACGTCGAGAATTTTATCGATCAAGCCGTTAAGTTTAATTTGGAGGAAGTTAAGATAATACACGGTGTGGGTGAAGGAATTTTACTTAAAGCCGTGAGAAATTATCTTAAAAGCGATAAAAACGTGAAGGAATTTCGCAGAGGCAGATACGGAGAAGGTGAAAACGGCGTGACTATTGTTACGTTAAAATAAAGGAGGGAATATGCAAGAAATTTTTTATGAAGAATCCGCTAAGATTCAGGAAGAGGCTTCTGCCGCCAGAAAGTATTATATAGCTAAGGTTTTTATGATTATATCTTACGTTCTTGCGGTTATTTGGGGTATATTTTGTCTTACGTTTCTTATCAATTTAAAAAACATCTTACTGACGTTGATATTTTCGCTGATTCCTTTGGCATTATTTATTGTGTCAGGAATAGTTCTCGGTAAATTAAAAGACAAATTTTACGTGGATTACGATTATACGTTTGTTTCGGGATCGATTAGATTTTCTAAAGTAATTAAAAATATTAAGAGAAAACATATAATAAATTTTGACACTTCGGATATAGAAAAAATCGGATTGTACGGTTCGG
>CAJLXC010000047.1 GCA_905210545.1 uncultured Eubacteriales bacterium
TTTGACGGACTGCCCTGACGGGCTTAGTCCTTCGTAGCGTCAGCGGAGAAGCGCGAAGCGTGGCAATCTCACCCGCGTCAGCGGAGAAGCGTCGGCTGACAAGCCCCGTGGCAATCTCCTGCCCCCTATTGTCATTGCGCGGCTTCTGCGAAGCCTCGGCAATCTCTTCTATCTCTTACCTTACCCAAAAAACTGCGGGCGGCAAATATTTGCCGCCCGCTCTTAATATTATTCTTTCAGGATTATTTCACTTTAACGGAAACGATTTTCGTACCGGTAGAAATTCTTACCGTCTGTTTGTTAAAGCTTGCAAGCTGTTCGTTTTTCGCTTCAAACACGGTTTCCTCGTCAACGTCGTTAAATTCCGTTTTCGTAACGCAATGGAAAGTAAGTCCGTAGTTCTCGTTCGCTTTTGCCGCGTCGTAAGAACCCGTATAATAAATAACGTATTCCACGTAGTTGTCGGAACTGTCGAACACCTTGCCGAGCGCGTCTATGGCTTCCGCGTTGGCGGTCGCGTTTTTATCGTAAACCGCGAATACGCAGAAATATCCGTTATAATCGCTTATCGCTTCGGTAGGGATATACCAGGCAGCTCTTCCGCTGTCCATTCCGTTAGAAGCTTTATATTTGCTGCCGGAAGCGTCCGCCGCGGTCCAGCTTCTCCACAAGCCTATCGTGCCTTTTTCGGACACGAGGTTGCTGCCTTTGGTGCCGTTCTTTTCAAATTCGCCGTACAATTCGGGCTTGATTTCCGACTGAACGATTTTATCGCCGTCGAGTTTAAGGTCGCCTACCATAAGCTGTTTGCCGTAAGAGGTGTTTTTATAAACGAGCGCACCGTCGTAATAGCCCGCCTGCGCGTATTCTTCTATCTTTTTGCAGGTTTCGGGAGCGAGATGACGATAAAGCTCTACGGTCATGGTATATTCTTCGCCGTTTGCGGAAACTTTTACTTCGAGCGTTTTAATATCTTCGCACGCGGTAAGTCCGAAGCACGCCGCAAGACAAATTGCGGAAATCATCAGACACAAACATTTTTTAAAAAATTTCTTCATTACGATCTCCTTGTGGGGATTATTTAACGATTTATATATATTTTACTAATAAATCCGCGGATTGTCAATAAAAGAATTCACTTTTTCCGTAAAATAAAACTTTTTATGGCGAAAAGTCCGTGCATAAACGTAAAACCCGCCCGAACGACAAAAAAAGAGAGCGAAAGTTCGCTCTCTTTCAGGTTGTCCGTAAAAATTATTCGGCAACAGCGGTCGCGCCGGCTTCTTTGAACTGAGCAACGATTTTGTCCGCTTCTTCCTTCGGAACGTTTTCTTTGATGGTTTTGCCGGCTTCTGCCATAGCTTTGGATTCTACGAGTCCGAGTCCGGTTACTTCTTTAACCACTTTGATTACGCCGATTTTGTTTGCTCCGACGTCTTTAAGAATAATGTTGAATTCGGTCTTTTCTTCCGCAGCGGGAGCAGCAGCGACAGCTACGGGTGCAGCAGCGCTTACTCCGAATTCTTCTTCTAACGCCTTAACGAGTTCGTTAAGCTCTAAAACCGTCATACCTTTTACTTCTTCTATCATCTTGTTGATATCAGCCATTTTATTATCCTCCAAACATTCTTTAATTATAATTTTTTATTTTTTTGTTTTTGATTTGTGTTTACGCTTTCTTTTCCGCTATCTGGTTAAGCGCAATAACCAGTCCTCTCGGTATCGCAGAAAGTACGCCTGCGAACTTGGTGATGGGCGACTGCAACGAGCCGAGCATCTTTGCGACGAGTTCTTCTCTCGAAGGCATCGTTGCGAGAGCTTTTACGCCTGCCGCGTCTATCTTGGTACCGTCAACGTAACCGCTCTTGATTTCGAATTTGTTTTCGTATTTTTTAGAAGCGTCTAAAATTATTTTGGACGCGCCCGTTTCGTCCGAGCCGAACGCTACGGAAGTAGGACCGTTCAGATCGTCGTCGAATTCGGTTATGCCGAGATCGTGAAGAGCGTATCTGATAAGAGTGTTTTTATACACCTTATACTCCACGTCGCTCTTTCTGAACGCGCGACGGAGTTCCGTATCTTCCGCAACGGTAAGACCGCACGATTTAACGAAAACTATCGACTTAGCCTGTTCGAATTTAGCCTTGATTTCTTGTGAAATTTCTTTTCTTTGTTCCTGACTTGCCGACATTATGTTACCTCCTTGTTAATAATGAAAACGCCCTCGACTCCGCGCGGAATACGAGGGCGTTTGATACGCCTTTAATAGTCCGCCTCGGCCGGTCCTCGGATACCGCCGCTTTGGCGAAAATCCTCGTGTTACTTAACCCGCTGTCTCAGGCTATTTAGTTTTACCGTGTTATTTTAACACTGATTAAAGCTTTTGTCAAGCAAAAATCACACCTTTGCGGCGATTTTTACGCCGGGACCCATCGTGCTTGCAAGCGCAACGCTCTTTACGTATTGACCTTTTGCAGCGGCGGGTTTCGCTTTGACGATTGCTTCCATAAGCGCGTCGTAGTTTTCTTTGATTTTTTCTTTGCCGAAGCTCTTCTTGCCGATAGCGCAGTGAATAATAGCGTTTTTATCCAGTCTGTATTCGACCTTGCCGGCTTTGGTGTCTTTAATCGCCTTTTCGACGTCCATGGTAACCGTTCCGGATTTCGGGTTAGGCATCAAACCTTTAGGACCTAAAACCTTACCGATACGACCGACCAGACCCATCATATCGGGGGTGGTTATGATAACGTCGTAATCGAACCAGTTTTCGGTCTGAATTTTCTGAATCATATCCTCCGCTCCGACGAAATCCGCGCCGGCAGCTTTTGCCTGATCCGCTTTTTCGCCTTTTGCGAGAACGAGAACTCTTACGTTTTTGCCCGTTCCGTTAGGAAGAACGAGAACGCCTCTTACCTGCTGATCCGCCTGTTTGGGGTCGACGCCCAGACGAACGTGAAGCTCTATGGTTTCGTCGAATTTCGCTTTAGCCGAATCGATAACCAAGCCGATAGCTTCGTTAGCGTCGTAAAGTTTAGCGGATTCTATAGTTTTTGCGCTGTCAATATATTTTTTACCGTGTTTCATTTATAATTACCTCCCGTGGTGCGTTCGGGGAAAATCCCCCTCCCACGTATTCCTTAATCTACGACTTCGATACCCATGCTTCTCGCGGTGCCTGCAATCATGCTTGCGGCAGCTTCGAGAGTGTTGGCGTTGAGGTCGGGCATTTTGGTTTTAGCTATTTCTTCTACCTGAGCTTTGGTTATTTTAGCGACTTTGTTCTTGTTGGGGACTGCGCTCGCCGTTTCTATGCCGCAAGCTTTTTTGATAAGCACGGGCGCGGGCGGCGTTTTAAGAATAAAGGTAAAAGAACGGTCCTGATAAATCGTCATAACGACGGGGATGATAAGACCTGCCTGATCCTGCGTTTTAGCGTTGAATTCTTTCGTAAATCCCGGAATATTGATACCGTGAGGGCCTAAGGTAGAGCCGACGGGCGGACCCGGGGTTGCCTTGCCTGCGGGCAGTTGAAGTTTTACGATTGCTGTAACTTTTTTTGCCATAAATGTTTCCTCCATAAAGTGGTGATACCGTCGCGCCAGTGTAAAAATTTAACCGCGACTCCCACTTTTATATAAAAAGCAAAGCGGAATACGTTTTGCGACTTATATCTCTTCTTTCTTTTCTGCGTTTATTTTCTTTACCTGAACGAAATCCACTTCCACGTCGGTATTTCTGCCGAACATTTCCACGTTGACCTTTATCTTCTGACCGGCTTCGTTTATAGAAATGACTTTGCCGGAGAAAGATTCGAGCGGACCGGAAACGATCTGAACCTCGTCCCCGACTTCGGCGGGCGTTTCCATCGCGACGGACTCTAATCCCATTCTTGCGACTTCTTCTGCGGTGAGCGGAAGAGGTCTGCCCTGAGGACCTACGAACCCGGTGACGCCTCTCGTGTTGGTAACGAGATACCAAATATCGTTGCTGTAAATCATTTTAAGAAAAACATAGCAAGGGAACTTTTTGCGTTCTACGACCTTTTTTTTGCCGTTGGCTTTTTCTTCTAACGTTTCTTCGGTCGGAATCTGAATTTCGCAGATTTTATCTTGCAGATTATTGTTTTCTATGAGTTTTTCGAGAGAGTCTTTCACCATTGCTTCGTAACCGGAGTAGGTGTGAATGACGTACCATTTAGCTTCTTCCACTTTAACTCTCCTATGATCTCGGCGCAATGAGCTCAAGTAATTTCATAAGACCGGAATCGAACGCGGTTATAACGACCAGAAAAGCAAGAACCACGACGAGAACGACGCCCGTTTTTTTGACGACCTTGGAAAAAGACGGCCAGCTGACTTTTTTCAGCTCGGAAAAGACGTCTTTGATTTTAAGACCGATTCTCTTGAAAAAACCGGGCTTGCCGCTTTTTTTCTTGGCTTTTTTAGCCTGTTTCGCGTTTTCTTTAGCGTTTTCGGGCTTTTCGTTGGTTTCCGGAATGAAACCGCCCTTCATTTCGTTGTTTTTATCCATTATAACACCCCTTGACGTTTGTCCCCGCACGGGACGTAAGCGAAATAAAAATTATTTCGCTTCTTTGTGCGCGGTATGTTTTTTGCAGAATTTGCAATACTTATTCATTTCGAGTCTTTCGGCATCGTTCTTTTTATTTTTGAAAGTATCGTAATTTCTCTGTTTGCATTCCGTACACGCCAAAGTTATTTTAGTTCTGTTACCCTTTGCAGCCATAATGCACCTTCTGAATATGAAAAAATTAACACCCCTTTCGAGATGCTGATTTATTTTACCATTTATAACAAGCTATGTCAAGGTTTTTAGCGTCGATTTTTTAAACTTTTATAATTCTGCGCGATTTTTGCGTCTTTTTATTGCAAAAACCCGTAAAACTCCGATTTTATCCGCGCGCGCAGCGGTATATTCCGATAAAAAGCTTGCGCCGCCGCGCATTTATATATATAATGAATATTATGAACGAAAAAACCATAACCCCCGTCGCGTATATCCGCACGGACTTCAAAGAAAAATTCGGAATCCCCCGTCAGAGCGGAAGAAGCCCCTCCGCAATCGGAGAAATCGTACCGACAAAGCCTTATAACGGCGCGGACTTTTTTCGTCGGATTGACGGATTCTCTCATATTTGGCTGATTTTCGGGTTTTCGGCAAGCGGAAAACAAAAGCTTTCCGCTACGGTCAGACCGCCGCGCCTCGGCGGGAACGAAAGAGTGGGAGTTTTTGCGAGCAGATCGCCTTTCCGCCCCAACGGCTTAGGGCTTTCCTGCGTTAAGCTCGAATCCGTTTCGGAAAAAGACGGCGAAATAAGTCTTATCGTTTCCGGCGCGGACCTTCTGGACGGAACGCCTATATACGACATAAAGCCGTATATTCCTTCTGCCGACGCGAAAACGAACGCGGTCGGCGGATACGCGGACTATTTCACCTCTCATAAGCTTTCGGTTTCGATTGCGGACGATATAGCGTGCAAGCTGCCGCAGGACAAGCTGAAAACTCTTATCGAATGCCTTGCGGACGATCCGCGCCCGTCTTATCAGCAGGACGGCAGAGTTTACGGAATGAGCTTTGCGGGCTTGGAGATAAAATTCGCCGTGACGGGCGACGTTCTTACGGTAATTTCCGCAGACGATCCTTGCAAAGATAAATAAATGCGCTCTTAAAATAAGCGGCAGACGATTCTCGTCTGCCGCTTCGGCTTTTAATTTTCGGTTAATCGGTTCGTTTCGCCGCCTTTACGGCGTCGGAAATTTTCTTTTCATAAGCCTGCATGCCGTATTTATCCACGTCAAGCTTGTTTCTTTCTCCGTGAGTAAGGCAACCCGCCCCGCCCACGCAGCCGCCGAGACACGCCATACCTTCTATAAAGTTGGCGTCGGACATATTCCTGCTCTTTTTAAGGAGCGCGATTTTGCACGCTTCTATACCGTCGCAAGAAACGGGCTTTAACTCGAAATCCGTTATTCCCTGTTCCGCAAGCCCTTCTTTGACCGCGTCCGCAAGTCCGCCGCAGCGCGCGAAAATTCTGCCGAAATAAGACGCGTTGTTAAGCTCGCTTTCGGGCAGCGTAGTTATATCTATCTCTTTGCTGTCGAACAATGCCTGCAGCTCTTCGAACGTAAGCACCGCGTCTACGTAAGGCTTTACCGTTTCTTTTTTAATCTCCATTTTTTTGGCGGTGCAAGGACCGATAAACACGACCTTTGCCGCGGGATCGCCTTCTTTGATATACTTCGCGATCATCGCCATGGGCGAAAGCGTTCCGGATATGCTTTCTTTCATATCGGGCTGATTCTTTTCTACGAAACTGACGAACGCGGGGCAGCACGAGCTGACGAGAAATTTCTTTTCGGAAAGCTCTTTGGATTCCTGTTCCGCGACCATATCCGCGCCGAGCGCGGCTTCCATAACAGTATCGAAGCCGAGTTCTTTAAGTCCGCTTATAACCTGACCGAGTTTTGCATAAGTGAACTGACTCGATATAGACGGCGCGACCACGGCATACGCCTTAAACCCGCCGCTTTGTTTTTGTTTTATCAGACTTATCACGTCGAGAATAAAAGACTTGTCGGTAATCGCCCCGAACGGACATTGATAAACGCACGCGCCGCAGGATATACACTTGTTGTTATCTATCTTTGCCGCGAGATTTTCGTCCATAGAAATGGCTTTGACTTTGCACGCGTTCTGGCAAGGTCTTTTGCGCCCTACTATTGCGGTATACGGGCAAACCTTAGCGCACGCGCCGCACTCTTTGCACTTGGACTTGTCTATATGCGCCACGTGGTCTTCGTCGAACGACAACGCTCCGAAACGGCATACGTCTTCGCATCTGTGAGCAAGACAGCCCCTGCACGCGTTGGTAACCTCGTACCCGCCAACGGGGCATTCGTCGCACGCAATGGGAATAACTTCTATAACGTTGGGGTTATCTTTGTTTCCGCCCATGGCGAGCTTGACGCGTTCGCCTAAAATGGCGCGCTCTTTATAAACGCAGCAACGCATCGTAGGAGTGTTGCCGGGGACTATTTTCATAGGAATGTCCATAACGCTCTGAAGCAGCTTATCCTGCCAGGCGAGCGAAGCAACCTCTCGCAATACTTTGTATTTAAGATGCTGAACCTTCGTATCGAATTTTCTCATAAAACACCTCTCGACGAAAAATCGTTTTTTTATTTCTATCCGCAATATAACCGTTTAAAATTTATTGCCCGCCGGCCTGAACGGCGGCGGGCGTAGCTTTTCTGCTTAAAGCATCATTATAAATTGCGACACAAGCACAACCGCGACGAGCGCGATAGGATAAGTCGCCGCATAAGCCGCCGCAACGTCGTCCGTTCCCGCAACGTTGATAAGCGTTCCGAGCGCGGGAGTACTCGTCATACCGCCGGTTATCGAACCGAGCGTGTTAAGAAGGCTTATCTTAAGAAGATATTTAGCGATAAAGAAGCCGACTATCATAGGAAGAACGGTCATTACCGCGCCGCCGATAAACCCGTAAAGGATTATCAGTCCGCCGTATTCGCCTATCTTCGTAACGAGCTGCGCACCGCCGGCAACGCCTGCGCCTATAAGGAACAACATAAGTCCGAACTCGCGGAAAACCTTAGCCGTTTTTTCCGGTATTTCCAAAGAAAGGTTGCCTATACGTCCGAAGTGGCCGAATATAAGGCACATTATAAGCACGCCGCCGGTCGTTCCTAAAGAGAAACACGTGCCTGCGTAACCTTTTCCCGTAAGGGGAATTTTAACCGCGCCGAGTATAAGCCCGAAAACCACCGCAAGACCGAACGGCATAAGACCGAACGGTTCGGCGACAAACAGTCCCGTTCTTTTTCTCATAGTTTCTCTCGCGCCGATTTTGAGGAGCGAACGCTCTTTATTCATATCCGCTTTAAGGAACTTGGGCATAAGCTGAACGAACAACACCACGCCTACCACGCCGAAGGGATACGCAATCGCGTGACCTAACGTAATCATAGACTTTGCGCCTTCGTCGGCAGCTGCCTCGAGCGCGGCGGAATAGCCGGGCGTAGTGGTAAGCGCGCCGGAAAGCACGCCTGCGGAAAACTCCTTGCCGCTTAAACCTTCGCCGAGTATTTTGGCAAACGCAACCGCGCAGACGCCGCCGATAAGGATTATAACGAGACCGAGCAAAACGTAAGACTTAGCGTTCTTTTTAAGGTTTTTAAAAAAGCTCGGACCTGCGATGAATCCGACCGAAGCCACGAAAAGAACCAGCCCAACGTTCTGAATAATGCTCCCGTAATATTTATAAAGCGCGGAAGTATTGTCTTTAATGTAAAAATTTTTGAGAATGGGCACGTTATTTAGCCCCGAAAGAGTGCAAAGACAGCCGAACGCGATAGCCACCAGAAACACTCCCGCAGTACCGAGAGAAACGCCTTTTATGGTTACGCTTCCCAGCAAATAACCGAGCACGCAGATCAGAAAGATTCCGAAAAGCAGCGCGACAACCGTGCTTACGCCGGTAATTTTGTTGATATCCGCGCCGTTTGCGATATTATATACGCACCAGGCAACGACTGCCGCCGCCAGAATAAGCGCAACGCTTATCCATATCGCTTTGCCCTTGCCCTTTTTGGGCGAGCCTCCGTTTTCATTCGTCTCCTCAGCGGTCTGTGCGATCTGTGCGGAAACTTCGCTTAAATTGTTTTCTTTTTCCATAGAATTTCACTATCTCCGAGTAGTTTAGCCATATTATTATACACTTGCAAAAAAATAAAGTAAAGCAAATAACGTGCGAAAAAGCTATTTAATTTTACTTCTGTTTTGCGGCGTTTATCGCGCGGATAACTTTGTCGTATTCCGCTTTGACTTTTATAAACGCCGCGTCCGCGCCCGCAAAACTTCCTCCGCGCAGAATTTCCGTAAGTTCCGAAGCGGCGGCGGCAAGCGCGGAAAAGCCGAGATTCGACGCAACGCCTTTCATCGTGTGCGCCGCCCGGAACGCGCCTGACGCGTCCTCTCTTTTTACCGCGGCGGCAAGTTCGAAAAACGTGCCGTCCTCCGCGAATTTTTCCACAAGCCGACCGACGAAGTCTTCGCTCACGAGCCGCGTTTTCACAGACTCGAAATCTTCGCCTGTTCTTTCGTATATATCACGAGTATTCATACTTCGTCACCAAGCGCCTCCTTCGTCGTTTTTTACAAAAGAAACTATAGTTTTAACAAGTTTTTTGGCGTCTAACGGCTTTGTAACGCACCCGCTCATACCCGCTTCTTTTATTCGTTCTTCGTCGTCGTAAAAGGCGTTTGCGGTCATTGCGATAATAGGAACGGAAGCGGCGTCCGCCCGTCCCGAAAGCCGTATTTCCCGCGCGGCTTCAAGCCCGTCTTTTACGGGCATCATAACGTCCATAACCACCGCGTCGAAAAATCCGGGGGTTTTTGAAAGGAAGTACTTTACCCCTTCTTCTCCGTTTTTGGCGGTAACGACGTTCGCGCCCGCGGTTTTAAGCATAAATTCCGCTATTTCGAGATTAAGGTCGTTATCCTCTACGACGAGAACGTTATATCCGACGAGCGGTTCTTTGCTCTCTTCTTCTTCGGACAAAACGGGCGCGCCCGTCGCAAGGCAGAACGGTATTTTTACGATAAAAGTCGTGCCTACGTCCTTTTGGGATTCCGCGTCGATCGTTCCGCCCATTTTTTCCACCGCTCTCTTGACTATGGCAAGTCCCAAGCCCGTTCCGCCCGTGCGGTTTCCCGTTCCCGATACTTCCTGCTCGAACGGCTCGAACATTCTCTTTTTAAACTCATCGCTCATTCCTATGCCGGTATCCGCGCAGGTTATCTCGAAAAACGCTTTCGTTCCGTCGCAAGCCGTTTCGCGCAAGGTAAAATTCACGCTGCCGTTAGGCTTGTTATAATTTATCGCGTTCACTATAAGGTTGGCGCATACCCGCTTTAACAGCACCGCCGCGCCGTACAACTCGTCGTGAACTACTTCTTTTTCTTCTATAAAAAGATTAACGCCGCGTTCGCTCGCCTGAAAACTCGTAACGGAATTTACGTCGGAGACAATCTCTTTTATCGAGAAAACCTCGTCTTTCCACGGCACTTCCTGCGAGTCTAACTTCGTCATATCCAGAACGTCGTTCACGAGTTCGATAAGATAGCCGGAAGCCTTCCATAATATTAGGATTGCCTTGATGAAGAAGCGAGCAGCGCAAAGAATAGACAAGTTCTCCACTTAAATACGGTATTCCGACTTCTGCCCCTTCTTCATCGCATTCGAATTGACCTATAATGTCTCGGCAAATCGAGACACTCTAACTCGGTCATTTTCGGGGTAAAATAGGTAATTCACCCCTATATTATATCATTTCTGAAATAAAAAGTAAATGGCAAAATGTGCAAAACTCACGACATCTTATTGGAGATTTTATGCAAAAAACATAATTTGAACGATTACCCCATAGTTTGAACGATAACGGGATAATTTGAACGATAGCCCCCATAATTTGAACGATAACTCTAATTGAAAGCATAAAAAAAGACTGCCCGCTCTGGATGATAATCCAAAACGAACAGTCCTAATATTGCCAATATTTCAAAAATAGGCGATTTTTCGCAATAAATGCCCATAAAACCGCTAAAAATGAAAGAACGCAAACATTGATTTTGTATCAATATCTGCGTTCTTTGATGTCTGCGTTGCCCAAAATAGCTGATTTTATCAGCCGTTTTGAATTTTCTTTTTTCAGTTTTCTCGCTTTTTCCGTTCCGTTTTCGAACCACGCACTTCGCGATTTCAAAGA
>CAJLXC010000048.1 GCA_905210545.1 uncultured Eubacteriales bacterium
GATACTTACAGAATCCAAAAATTCCAAAAATAAATCAAGCTTATTTTAAAAAATTTGCGGTCGGTCAAAATTTGAGCGAATAATTCTGCTTTTCGCGCGTTTATCGCGTAAATACGGCAGAAACGCGCATATAAAGCAATCATTACCCAAAAGAGATTATTATAGGTTATGAAAAACGAACAAAAAATATTAAATTACATCAAAGAAAAAGAATTTGCCGAGGTATCGGAGCTGTCAAAAACGTTCGGCGCGAGCGAATCCACGATAAGACGCAAGCTTTCCGCTCTCGAAAAAAAAGGACTTATCAAAAGAACGCACGGCGGCGCGAACATCGTTGATACGGTCAATTCTACCTTCAACTTTACGTTGAGAATACACAAAAACGCGTTTGAAAAGAGAATGATCGCTCTTCGCGCGTTAAAACTCATAAAAGAAGGCGACGTGATTTTTCTCGACTGCTCCACCACCACCTATTTCCTTGCGGAATATTTAAACGAGTTCAAAAACGTCAAAGTCATAACAAACAGCATAGACACCTTAAATTGTCTTGCAAAAAAGAACGTTCAGGCGATTTCTACGGGCGGAACGGTATCGAAAGAGAATAATTCCGCGCTTATAGGAAACGCCGTTATCGACTTTATCAGAAAGTTCAACGCGAACGTTTGCTTTTTCTCCTGCCAGTCTTTAAGCCGCGACGGAACGATTTCCGACTGCTATCTGGACGAAAACTATATCCGCGCGGCGATGATAGAACGTTCCGAAAAATCCGTGTTTTTATGCGACAGCACAAAAGCGGACAAGTCTTCTCCCTACGTGTTATGTAACGCAAAAAACATAGACGTTATCGTTGCGGACAAAGCACTCGACGATTATCTCGACGAGTCTGTGAGAGATAAAATAACCGTGGACGCGGTAAACTGAACTCCTCTCTTTTTATCGGAATCCGATATTCCGACATCATTTTTACGATTAAAACCGAAAATTTATATATTTTGACCGTTTCGCCTGCTCGAATAAGGCTAAACGGTCATTTTGTTTTGAGCGTTTTTCGGGGTAAACAAGCATTTCGTTCGTTATGCGTTATTTTTTGCATTTATTCTGACAATATTATATAATACGTGCCGAAAAACAGAAATAATCGCGCGGAGGAAAAAAACGATAAAAATGTACGACGTGGCAGTTATAGGCGGCGGAGTTATCGGCGGAACAATTTTAAGAAAATTATCCGAATACAACGCTTCGGTCGTTATGCTCGAAAAGGAAACGGACGTGTGTATGGGCGCAAGCAAAGCCAACAGCGGAATCGTGCACGCGGGCTTCGACGCGCCCGAAGGTTCTTATAAAGCGAAATTCAACGTTCTCGGCAACGCGATGATGAAACGCTATGCAAAAGAGCTGGGCGTAAAATATAAAAACAACGGCTCGCTCGTAGTCGCTTTCGACGAAGAAGAAAAACAAACGCTTTACACCCTTCTCGAAAGAGGAAAACGCAACGGCGTTAAAAAACTTAAAGTGATAAGCGCGAAAAAGCTAAAAAAACTCGAACCGAACGTTTCGGACGGCGCGGTAGCCGCGCTTTACGCGAAAACGGGCGGCATCGTCTGCCCTTACGAGCTTACTATCGCCGCGATAGGAAACGCTATGGATAACGGCGCAAAGTTAAAGCTCGGCTTTTGCGTGACGGAAATAGAAAAGTATTCCGATTACTTTATAATAAGGTCAACAGACGGCAGGTCGATTACCGCGCGAATCATAATAAACTGCGCGGGCGCGGAAAGCGGAAAAATCGCTTCGCTTTGCGGCGACGATTCCGTAAAGATAGGTTTAAGACGCGGCGAATATTTACTTTTAGACAGAGAAACGCCCGCGGCTTTTCATTCGCTGTTTTTTACGCCCACCGCTAAAGGCAAAGGCATACTCGTTTCCCCGACCGTTGACGGAAACACGATTCTCGGTCCGACCGCGGACGAAATACCCGAATTTTCCGTCGATACGACGGCGAAAGGACTTGAAGAAGTAATAGAAAAAGAGCACAAAATGGCAAAATGCGTTCCGCTTTATAACACGATAACGTCTTTTGCGGGCGTGCGCGCTTATTCAAAAGACAGGCACGACTTTATTATAGAAAAAAGTTCCGTTACGGAAGGACTCGTCAACGTTTGCGGCATAGAGTCGCCGGGGCTTACTTCTGCCCCCGCGATCGCGGAATACGTAGTGAACAATCTCGTTCCGCACGAAATCACCGCGATTCACAATCCGTGCTTCATTAAAAAAAGACGTCCGGATTTTTATTTCAAAACGCTGTCCGACAAAGAGAAAAACGCGCTCATCAAAAAAGACCCGCGTTTCGGAAAAGTCGTTTGCCGTTGCGAATGCATAACCGAAGGCGAAATAGTTTCCGCAATCAGGAGCAATCCCCCGGCGCGGACGATTGACGCGGTTAAACGCAGAACGAGAAGCGGTATGGGCAGATGTCAGGGCGGCTTCTGCAGTCCGAGAGTTGCGGAAATTCTCGCGCACGAGATGAACGTTCCTTTAACGGAAGTGATAAAAAGCGGCAAAAACTCGAAAATCGTTATAGGTAAAAACAAATGATTAAACACAAAATCGTAATAATAGGCGGCGGCCCCGCGGGACTTGCCGCGGCAATAGCGGCGTATGACGCGGGCGTGAAAGATATTCTCGTTATAGAACGCGAAAACAGACTCGGCGGGATTTTATTGCAATGCATTCATAACGGCTTCGGACTGCACCGCTTTAAAGAAAGTCTGACAGGTCCCGAATACGCCGACAAATACGTGCGTGAAGCGTTAAAGAGAAATATCCCCTTTCTCGTCGGCGCGACAGTAAACGACCTTTCCCGCGATAAAATCGTAACCGTTACGAGCCCCGAAACGGGAATTTTAAAAATCAAAGCGGAAGCGGTTATTCTCGCGATGGGTTGCAGAGAAAGAAGCCGCGGCGCGCTCAATATCCCCGGCTCGCGCCCGTCGGGTATTTTCTCCGCGGGAACGGCGCAGAAATTTATCAACGTAAAAGGCTACGCCGTGGGCAAAAGAGTAGTGATACTCGGTTCGGGCGACATAGGACTTATTATGGCGAGAAGGCTCACGCTCGAAGGCGCGAAAGTCCTTGCCGTTTGCGAAATAATGCCGTTTTCCTCAGGGCTAAAACGCAATATCGAGCAATGTCTGAACGACTTTTGCATTCCCCTTTATTTGTCCCATACCATCACCCGGATAGAAGGCGAAGACAGAGTTACGGGAGTAGTCGTTTCAAAAGTGGACGAGAAAAAACGCCCCGTTTCGGGTACGGAAATGCACTTCGATTGCGACACCGTGCTGTTCTCCGTCGGACTTATTCCCGAAAACGAACTCTCTAAAAAAGCGGGCGTTACGTTATCTGCAAAGACCAAAGGCGCGGTAGTCGATCAGGACAGACAAACGAGCGCGGACGGAATTTTCGCTTGCGGGAACGTACTGCACGTGCACGACCTTGCGGACTTCGTTTCGGAAGAAGCGGAGCTTACCGGGAAAGCCGCCGCCCGTTACGCCTTGGGAAAACTTGAAAAAACCACGGATATAACAACGGAATGCGGCGACGGCGTGAGTTACGTCGTACCGCAAAAAATCACGAGCGACGCGGCGGACGTGAAATTGTTTTTCAGAGTTTCTTCGGTGATGAAAAATTGCAGAATAGTCGTAGAAGCGGACGGAAAAGAACTTTTTGCGATAAGCAAACCCGCCCTTATGCCCGGCGAAATGCAAACGATAACGCTTAAAAAAGATTTTATCGGAAAAGCAAAAAACAAAATAACGATTAAGGCGGCGCAAAATGATTAAAACCATCACTTGTACGGAATGTCCGCGCGGTTGTCAGATAACCGCGGAATACGAAAACGATAAAATACAAAACGTTTACGGTTTTTCCTGCGAAAGGGGGAAAAAATACGCCGAAAACGAAGTGATTTGCCCGCGACGGGTTCTTACCACGACGATGAGAACCAGCGACGGAAGCGTTGTTTCCGTAAAAACGGATAAGCCGATTAAAAAGACCGAACTTTTCGACGTTATGTCGATAATAAACAAATCGACCGCAAAACTCCCCGTTTGCATAGGCGACGTTCTCATCGAAAACGTTACCGAAGACGTAAACGTGGTTGCGACCGATTATAAAGATTCCTCTTCTCGCTGAAATCGGATTAAAAAAACACGCAAAACGCCCCGAACTTTTGTAAAGAAAAGTTCGGGGCGTTGTTTTTTAATTTCTTATTTGGTTATTCCGAGTTTTTTGAAAACAAAGACAGCAACGAGTATCGACAGCGCAAGCACGGCGTTTATGATAAACAGCGATAAGAACGAAACGCCCCACCCGCCGAGATCCGCGATAAATCCCACTACGGTAGGCGCAACGCCCGCGGCAACGGACGCCGAAGCGTTGGTTATCGCGCTGTAAGACCCCGCGTTTAGCACTTTTCTCATTCTGAACGCCATTATCGAACTGAAAAATATACGCCCGCCGTTTATCAGAATAAGATATAACAGCAAAACGAGTATCGTTGCGATAACGTTAAGGTCGTAAAAGAATATCATATACAGCGGGAAAATAAGCGTTACGGAAGCGAACAACAATGCTCCCCGCAATACGTCCGGGTGCTTCTCGGTATACCCTATACTGATTATCGGTCCTAAAAGAATAACCATCGGCACGACTATCGTGATGAGCATAGAATAATTTTTGGGTATGTTATACACGTTGTAAAGTATATCCGAAAACCAGTTATTCACCGCAAAGTGCAACGCGTTGAAAAGGAATATTTCCACAAGCACGACCGCATAGAAAACCACCTTTTTATTTTTACCGCTTATATCCGCGTAAATTTCGGGTTCTGCTTTTAGCGGAACGGAATTGTCGCAAGCAGTTTCCGCTTCTTTTTCGCGTTCTTTTATGGCTTTAACCGTTCCGGAATACGAAAAAGCGAACACAAGCACCGACAACACGAATAGTCCGCCGAGTACGTAAAACCCGAATCTCCAGTCGAAAAACGATACGGAAACGGTAGCGAAACCAAAAGACAAAACGTTGGCTGCAACGCCTGAACTCGATACTATTCTGTTTGTGCCGGCAAGATATTTATACGGAAGATTTTTTGCGAAAATCAGCATAATCCCCGCATATCCGCCCGCCTGCAAACAGCCGTTGACCGCGAACAGCAACCATATTTGCCACATATCCGTTACAAATCCGGTTACAACGATATTTATTGCGGAAATTGCAATAGTTACGGAAAGAAACCGCTTTAAATTAAGTTTATCGAAACAGAAAAACAAAACGATCTGCACCGCCGCGTAGGTTATGTAATACAGCGTGTTAGCCATACTCGCTTTGGCGCGCGTCGAGCCGAACGCGTCTATTATCTCTATAATTTCCGCAGTATAAAGATTCTTTGCACCCATCATGCTTACGTACATAAAAATGCAGATAAATATAAGGAAATAACACGCGCTCTTTTGAGTTTTTTGTTTTATCGGTTTTTCTTGAATTAAATTATCTTCGCTATTCATTTTCGGGTAAAATAATATCCTTTATGGTAATATTGTACACGCCGTAATATATCTCGTCAATGAATTTCAGGAAAAAACGTTTTAAAAACGATTTTATTTTCTGAACATTCCGTTGATATGCTCTAAAGTCGTTCTTACGAGAATATCGCCGCCCTCGTGACCCGTAGTTCCGCTTGAAACGTACGCGGAATAATGACTGCCTTTTTCTGCCTTTTCGGTCGGCAGATACCCGCCCGCGCCGCACGCAAGCTGAATTAAAAAGGTCTGTTTTGCAAGGCTTCTCGCTCTTATCTGATTGCCGTAGTTAAGGAACAGCTCAAACGGATTTGTGGCGATTGCTATATCGTCGAATTTTATTATATGAATTTCTTCCGAAAACTCGTTTATCGTCTGTTGAAGTTCGTATCTGTCAACTATTCCGGAATAAACGTACAGTCTTGCGTTATCGTCGTAATTCGCGTGTTTGCCGCGATTGTTCTTTATATAATCGTCTATCTGCTTAACGGCGTCTTCGTACTCTTTTATCGTTACGCGGCGCAGCGGGAACGTTACCCTCAACGTTTCGTGTTTTAATTCCGCTTCGTTTTTAATATCGCTCTTGTCAAGCTCTTCGTAAACGGCGATAAGCTCGTCCGACACTCTTCTGCCCACGACTTTAAGCCCCGAAATATCGAACATAGACGGGTCGGCGCGATGTTCTACCGGGTATATGTGATGAACGTTGGGATCGGCTATGGGCGTTTCGGGTTCTACCCATCTCACGAGATCTCTCGGACACTGATCGCCCGCGGCGGAACATAATCCCAGCACGAAAACGTTTTTACCGAAATGCTTTCTTAAATTTTCCTTTACCTTGCCCCAGTAGTCGGAAGAAATAAAACTTCTCTGTTCTACCACCTGAGCGGGACAAGCGACGTTTGCCACCACGCCCGTAAGCTCTTTGTTTTTATCGAAAACGTACATTATTTCTATGCCGCTGTCGTTGCCTGCTTCTAACTCTTCGAAGTTGGCGAGATTAGTTTCGCCCCACATTTTCGCAGAACCGTCGTCGTAACAAACTCTTCTGCACATTCCGACAACCGCTCTGCCGAACGCACATTTATAGTAGCCTTCTTCTCTCGCGTCCCATGCCTTTAAAATTGCTTCCGCTATTTTATCCGCAAGAAAATTAAGCGCGTCGTCGGGATTCAGGCTTTCTTCTTCGCTTACGAGCGACTGATACGCCATATCTTCCGGCAAGACTCTTCTTAAATACTCCGTCGCCATAGGCAGCGTTCTTATTTGCGTATAAACGTAAGAAGTATGCGTGTGTATTGCGGACATAATAACCTTATCCGTAGATATGGGAAGCTTACCCTTTAACTTTTCTTTTACGATTGAACAAAGATTTTGCGCGACTACGACTAAATCGCAGGAACAGATTATCATCTGATCTTCTCCGCTGTCAACGGCAAACGCCGTTACGGTGATAGGGCTTTCCGCTTCGTCGGTTATTCTTTCGTAAAACTGCCCCGCAAGTCCGATTTTAGTTCCTTTTGCGGGGGTTATATCGACTTCCGACCAACCGATTTTTAACTTTGACATATAGTTTCTCCTTATATATTATTTTATTTTTTTAAATTGTCATTGCGAGGGATTGAAAATCCCGTGGCAATCTCTTTTTCTATTCTTGTCGTTGCGAACGCCTTTCTTCGGAATGACAAAGAAAAGTTCGGCGCAAACGTTCTTTCTATAACAAAATTATATAACCATTTAAACTTATTGTCAATGGATAAAATTTTTTATTTACGAAACTTTTTCGCAAATAAAAAAACGCGGCATTAAAAAGCCGCGCAAAAAAACATATTTTCAGATTTTAAAAATCTCGTCATAACCGACGTTTAATATTTCTTTTATAAGCATAATTTCGTCAGGGTAAAGATGACGTTGCCCCACTTCTATCTTGGCTACCGCGCTGCGCGTTATGTCGCAACCCCTTAACTGCAACATCGCGGCAAGCCTGTCTTGCGTCATGTTTTCACTTTCTCTGATTTTTCTTATATTATCACCTATTTTCTTTTCGATAACGGCGTTCATACTGATAAAATCCTCTTTTACGCCCAAAAAAAAACGTAAATCTCTTGACATTATTATATCATTTTGCTATAATGTTTTTGCACCTATATGGGTGCAAACAAAAATACGGTTTTGCACTTGCAAAATCTTATCTGTTCGGTAAAACCCGTTTTTTAGTTTCGCGAAAACGGAAAAAATTTATAGGAGAATAAACAAATGAAAAGGTTAGGAGCAATCATAGCAATCGCCCTTGTGCTTACGATAGGCGGAGTATACGCGACGTTTGAGTACGCGCAAGGCGGAGTCGTTTCTTTAGAAAACGAAACGATTTCAAAAGAACTTATCGGAATGACGGATACCACCGCAAAAGGAACGATAACGATTAAGTCCAACGACTTTAAAATCACCGTAGACGATTTTAACCACAACTTACACACGGCAGGTCATTTTGAAGGCACAACGAAGATAAACTTTATCCCCGCGCCTCTTGCGGCCGCAGACGTGCGCGCGAACGGTATCAAGCTTAAACTCACCATTGCCGTAACGGGCAACGAATACGTTGACGGAGAAACGACTCATAAGCTGTTTAATATAAGCGAAGAAGCTTTGGCCGGTGTGACTTTAAATGGCGGTGCCAAGATAATAAACGATTTTGAAATCAATTTTACCGATTATATAACGGTCACGGAGATTTATCTGTCTACCCCCGAAAAGTATGAAGCATACAGCGAAGCATTCAACGGCACGACGATAACGTTCACCATAAGCGAAGCGGCATAATAAATTGCCTTACGAACGAATATGTCCGGTTTCGATACATACGTTCTGTTATTATGCCTTACGGTTTTTATCGCATTGACGGTTTTTTTTGCGATATTGATCGCAAGAGACGTTAAAAGTACGCTGAAAATGATAGCGGGCGGGCTGTTGGACGAGGAAATAATTAACGAGCAACGGAAAATCAAAGCGAAACGTAAAAAATCCGTTGCCGTTATTATTATTGCCAAAGCTTTGTCGGTTTTATTCGCGCTTGTAATATTTTTCGCGCTCGGCTTTTCCGTTTATCTTAAAACAAGCGAGAAAAATACGGTTAAAAGTATCCCTTCCGTAAGAGTCGTAGAAAGCGGTTCTATGGCGACTATCCACGAAAAAAACAAATATATCGCTGAAAACCGCTTGTCCGACCAAATTAAGAAGTTCGACCTGATAACTTTGCACGCTTTGCCCGACGAATCCGATCTGAAGCTATACGATATAGTCGCTTATGAAAGCAACGGAATACTTATCATTCACAGAATAGTTTCTATCACCGAGCCCGACGAAACTCATTCGGAAAGATTCTTTTTGCTGCAAGGCGACGCAAACCTTTACCCCGACAAATTCCCCGTAAAATATTCACAGATGAAAGGAATATACCGCGGTGAAAGAGTCTCTTTTTTAGGGAGCTTTGTGGTTTTTATGCAATCTCCCGCGGGGTATCTGTGTTTCGGCGCAATTATTTTTACGTGCGCGGCTTATCCTTTTTTAGCTAAAAAAATAAACGCGGCAACAACCCGTCGCATAGGCGTTTTAGAAAACAGTACGGAAAAAAAATTTGATAGTGAAGAAAAAAAAGAACCCGAACGCACGGTAATCCCCGATACGCCGCAACGACAAAACAAAAAACCTGCGGCAAAAGATGCGGAAAACCGTCGTTCTGACACAACAAAAAACGATAAAAAGGTAACGAAAAAATGAAAAATCGATTTTGCCTTTGGATTTCGACAGCTGTTTTAGCTTTGATAACTTGTACGGGCGGCATTTTTGCCGCCTTTCAATATGCAAACGGTTCTGCAGAAAGCAAATCCGCAAACGTTTCGAGCGTTCTTGCGGAGTTTTCTTACGGCGGCAATCCCCCGGATTATAACGAAGAACACCAGCAAGTAATCGATATAGCGTTAAGCGACGAAAACGGTATAACCGCCTCTTATAGTGGGTTTAATCTGGGTCTTTTCACTTGGATAGGCGGTCGCGATAATTACGGATACGTCGGAAGCATGGATAAAAATATACCATCTTTGGAAGTTTCAAGCGAAGTGTCTTTTATAATGACGCGACCTGATTTCGACCCCGACGGACAAGAAAATATCTACGTTTATCTTGCGGAAATTACAAAAGCGGAACTTAACGCGATGAACGTCGGAGACGTTTTGGATAACGTATACAGAGTAAAACTCTTTAAAAACGCAAGCGGAAAATATGAACAAGGCGAGTGTAAAAAAGGCTATTCACCCGTTTGTTATTACGAATATCCTTACTACACTTATAAATACGATCTGAAAGGCTTTGCGGTGTTTGAAAAAAATATAATCTGGCAAGAAGGTTCACCCGCTTGACGGTGATTTTACTAAGATTGCCACGCTAATGACAAGAATAAAAATATAAGAGATTGCCACGGCTTTTAACAAAGCCTCGCAATGACAATAGGGAGCGGGCCAGAACGTCCGCCATGAAAAAAAGCCCACAC
>CAJLXC010000049.1 GCA_905210545.1 uncultured Eubacteriales bacterium
AACAAGAGAGCGCGGGGCGGCAGAATTGCCGCCCCGCGCTTTTATTAGTTGCCCGCGTGATTGCGTTTTTTAAATATATAATCCGTCTTTCGTTTTTCTCGGGTATGATTTATCCGATACAGCCGTTTTTTCTCCTTTTTTTAACGGACTATATCGGCAAAAACAATGCACCGCCTTGTTTTCCCCATCTCTCCCTTTTATCTTTTGCTCTTATTTTTCGTAATAATACATGTCTTCGGTTTCGGAAATCTTGTTAAAGCCGAGCCTTTCTATAAGCTTTACGGACGAAACGTTCGCCTTATACGCGCGGCACTTTAAAGTTTTTATAAAGAACCTTTCTTTTGCGGTTTTTATAAGAGCAAAAGCCGCTTCGGTCGCAAACCCTTGTCCTCGATACTCGCGGAAAAACCTGAAGCCTATCTCCGCTTCTCCGCGATAACCGAAGTTATATAAAACCAGCTCGCCCGTTATCGCGCCGTCCTTTCTCACCGCAAAGGAATATTCCTCTTTCGCCGCCTTTAAGCCCAGCATAAACGAATAAAAATATTCGGGAGTAGGCTCGGCGCTGCCCGCGTCTTCTCTATAATCGTAACCGTAATACTTATTTATTTCCGCGTCGGTATACAGCCTTGCGTATTCCTTTTTGTCGCTTTCTTTTATGTCGTCAATAACGAGCCGTTCCGTTTTTATACACACGGGCGGCACGATCTTATCGAACGCCGTACCCACTGCGGCGATATATTTGTTTTTTATCAGAACGGGGTGATATTGCGTTTTGGAAACGCGAAGCCCCGGGTCGCCGCAATCTTCTTCTCGATTGATAAATTCCACGCCCGCGCCTGCAAACGTCTTTGCAAACTCGTTCGCCATAGTCGGGTATACGCCCGCGTATTCTTTAAGCCCCTTTTCTACGTGAACGATAAGCGTGTCGCCCACGACTTCGCCCACGGAGAGCGCGACAATTTTGCCGCCGACTTCTATGTACCCGCCGAGCTGACCCAAAACGAAAGACTTTTCCACGTAATCCGCGACTTTTTTTTCTTCTTCTTTTTCCGACCACATAGAAACGGTGGTTTCTCTCTCGTACTCTTTCAAAAACTCTTCTACGCGCGGAATATCCGTTTCCGCAAGGATTTTAAAGCGATAATCGGGATAAGTTCTTTTGAACTTGTTCACGTGGTTTCTCTGCCCGCTGAATTTTTTGCCCGCGTAGGTTTTAAAATCCTGCGCGTTGTAAATATAGTCGCTCCAGTTTCTGTCGAACGAGAACTTCGCGAACGGATACCTTTCGGCCAGCTCCGCTTTGACGGCTTCGTCAAGACAGCAGAATATTAAATCTTCATTTTTAGTTCTGCAATAGTTTTCTATTTCGTTAAGTGCGCCTTGCTCGTCTTTGCCGATAGGGTAATAAAACGCGTTTTTATAATCGGGGCAGCTCTCGCGCATAATCAGCGTATCGTTATATATAGCGTAATCTATAACGAAATCGTCCCGCCACATATATTTCACCCCTACGGAAATATCGCAGAACGATACCTTTGACCTGTCCGTATAACCGCGAAGCGCGTTGATTTCGTTCAGGTTGTCGCCGAGTTTTTTGAATTTTAACATCTCTTTAATACTTTCCTCGTTTGTTTTTCTGTCGTTCCGCTATTTTACGGATTATGACTGTCCGCTAAAACAAAACAGGCGCGAATTTTTTCGCGCCCGCGATTTTTATTTATTTTCTGGTTTTTTTCAGATAATCTAAAAGTTCGCCTAACCGGTCTAAATCGTCTCTCGTATAATAATCTATATATATTCTGCCCTTGTTGTCGTTGCCGATCGCGTTGACCTTAGTGCCGAATACTCTCTGCATATCGCCGATAAGTTCTTTCAGTTCCGCGGAAAGCTCCGTTTTCATTTTCTTTTTGGCTTTTTCTTCCGGCGGAATAAAATAATCTTTTACTCTTTTTTCTATTTCTCTGACGGACAAGCCTTCTTTAACGGCGGTTTCCGCCATCTTTTTCTGATCGAGACCCGGCACGGCTACGAGCGCGCGCGCGTGTCCTGCGGAAAGCTCGCCGCTTTCTACGAGCCGCATAACCTCCGGCATCAGACTTAAAAGTCTCAGCGTGTTGGCGATTGCGGAACGGGATTTTCCTATTCTGTCGGCAAGGTCCTCTTGCGTTAAGCCGTAATCGTTCATCAACGATTTCATTGCGGTGGCGGCTTCTATCGGATTAAGGTCTTCTCTCTGCAGGTTTTCTATGAGCGAGATTTCCTTTATCTGACGTTCGCTGTAATTTTTTACGATTGCGGGAATTTTATCCAGCCCCGCGATCTTTGCCGCGCGATATCTGCGTTCGCCCGCGATGATCATAAACCTGTCGCCCGCGCGATTGACGATAATCGGCATAATAACGCCGTGTTTTTTTATCGATTGCGCGAGTTCGTTAAGAGCGGTTTCGTCAAAAACCTTACGCGGTTGGTTGGGGTTGGCAAAAATCTTGCCTATTTCTATTTCAGAAACGCTCTCGCCCTTGGCGGCTTCCGCTTCGTCGAATATAAGGCTTTTGCCGTAATCTTCTTCCGTTTCGGAAAACAATGCGGATAAACCCTTGCCTAATCCTCTGCTTACTTGCGACATATTTTTCTCTCCGTTCTTCCTCGGTATAATTCCGTGTTATTTTTTTGCCGTTGTCAGGCTTTTTTGTGTTGTCTCGAAATAAATTCTTCCGTCAGCGCGAGATACGCTTTCGCGCCCTTGCTCCTCACGTCGTGAAGCATTATCGGCACGCCGTGGCTCGGAGCTTCCGCCAGACGAATGTTTCTCGGTATAACCGTATCGTATACGCTCTTGCCGAAATATTTTCGTATCTCGTCGGAAATCTGCTTGCTGATTAGCGCGCGGTTGTCGTTCATCGTGAGAACGACGCCTTCTACCTTGAGCGCGGGGTTAAGGTGTTTTACTACGAGCCTTATGGTGTTCATAAGCTGAGACAAACCTTCCAGCGCGTAGTATTCGCTCTGAATCGGTATAAGCACCGTATCCGCGGCGGCAAGCGCGTTTATCGTCAGAAGTCCCAGCGACGGCGGACAGTCTATCGTTATATAATCGTAAGTGTCTCTTGCCTTGTCGATAACTTTCTTCAGTATATGCTCTCTGTCTTTCATATACACAAGTTCCACTTCCGCGCCCGCAAGGTCAATGTTGGACGGAAGCAGATCGAGATTATCCACGCAGGTTTTTACCACCGCTTCTTCAATGGGCGCTTCGTCTATCATAACGTTGTAGACGGAGTTTTTGACTTCGCTTTTCGCAAAGCCCAGCCCGCTCGTCGCATTGCCTTGCGGATCGAGATCCACGATAAGGCACTTATGACCTTTCTGCGCGAGATACGCCGCCATATTTACGCACGTGGTGGTTTTCCCCACGCCGCCCTTCTGATTTGAAAAAGCTACGATTTTTCCCATTAGTAATTCCTCTTTTCAAGTTTTAGATCTTTTGGCTTTTCAATTTATGTTTCGGAACGGTACAAAGTTATTCGTCCTTTCCTTTTTCTTCTCCCGAGTCGCCTTTATCGGATTTTTCTTCCGTCTTTTCGGGCGCGGACGTTTTGGGTTTTCCTTCCGTCTTTTCGGGCGCGGGCGTTTCGGATTTTTCTTTCACGATAACGGGATTGCTCTTTCTTTCAAACGGGTTTTCGGAAAGCTTCTGCTCGTTTTCGTCCATAAATTTCATAATTTCTTCGGGATCTTTGCCCGCCATAACCATATCCACCTCTTCCGTGAAAATGGTTTCGTGCTCGATTAAAAGCCTTGCCATATTATCGAGGAGTTTTTTATGCGTTTTAAGCAGTTCTCTTGCCTTTGCCAGCGAGCTTTCCACTATATCGCGGACTTCTTCGTCTATTATAGCGGCGGTTTCTTCGCTGTACGTAACGTGCGAAGCCATATCCCTGCCGATAAAGACTTCTTTATCCGAAGCGTAGGAAATAGGTCCTACTTTTTCGCTCATACCCCATTCGGTAACCATAAGTCTCGCTCTCTTCGATACTGCCTGAATATCGCCGGACGCGCCCGCGGATATGTCTTTTATAATAAGCTCTTCTGCAACTCTGCCGCCCAAAGTCATCACGATATCGTCTAAAAGCTTTGCTTTGGTAAGGTGATTATCGTCGTTGTCGGGGCGAGTCATCGTATACCCCGCCGCCTGACCGCGCGGGATTATGCTCACTTCGTGAACGGGATCGCAATGCGGAAGCAGTCTTGCGAGAATCGCGTGACCCGATTCGTGATAAGCGGTTATGCGTTTATCCGTTTCGGTTACGAGTCTCGATTTTTTCTGCGGGCCTAAAAGTACTTTATTCACTCCCTCGTAAAGATCTTTGTTGGTTATGAATCTTCTGTTTGCTCTCGCCGCGAGTATAGCCGCTTCGTTAAGAAGGTTTTCGAGATCCGCGCCGGAAAAACCGCTCGTCATTCTCGCAACCGTTCTGAAATTGACGTCGGGAGATAAAGGCTTGTTTCTCGCGTGAACTTTGAGAATGGCTTCTCTTCCGCGCACGTCGGGAACGTTTACGAAAATCTGTCTGTCGAATCTGCCCGGGCGGAGCAACGCGGGGTCTAATATATCCGCGCGGTTGGTTGCCGCCATAACGATTATTCCGTCGTTGCTTTCAAAACCGTCCATCTGAACGAGAAGCTGATTAAGCGTCTGCTCTCTTTCGTCGTGTCCGCCGCCGAGCCCCGTACCGCGCTGACGACCTACCGCGTCTATTTCGTCGATGAAAATGATACACGGCATATTCTTTTTAGCCGCGTCGAACAAATCTCTTACTCTGGACGCGCCCACGCCTACGAACATTTCCACGAAGTCCGAACCGGATATCGAGAAGAACGGAACGCCCGCTTCGCCCGCAACGGCTTTCGCAAACAACGTTTTGCCCGTTCCCGGAGGACCTACGAGCAGCACGCCCTTGGGAATTCTCGCGCCGAGATCCGAAAACTTTTTGGGGTTTTTAAGGAAATCCACGACTTCCGCGAGTTCGGCTTTTTCTTCTTCCGCACCCGCAACGTCCGTGAACCTTACTTTTAAGTTATGATTAAGCCGAGCGTTGGTTTTGGCGAAGTTCATCGCGCCTTTCGTGCCGCCCTGCGTCTGCATCATAATGATAAAGAACACTATCGCGACGAGAACGTAACCGAATATCGGCATAAGCGTCGACCATATAGATCCCGCGTTGGGGTCGGTATAAGTATAAGACACGCCGGCTTCGGCAAGGTCTTTTTCTAAAGTAGCGACCACGTCCGCGCTTCGCGAATAGTTCGTGGTGAACGACTTGACTATAGAACCGTTGATTTTTATAGAAAAGTCTATGTTATAGTTTTTGAATACCACTTCGCAAAGCTGAAAAGTAGTATAGGTTTTGTTGGACAAATTGCTCTTTATTACCGAAGAACCGTTTGTGGAAACGATTTTATCGATTTTTTCCGAAGTTATTCCGTCCGCCTCGGTCGAGTATTCGAGAATCTGTTTAAACTCGGAATAATCCACCGAAGTCTTGGATTTCAGACAAGTGGACAAAGACAGCGCGGCGATTAGAACCATTATTACCGCAAGAATTATCCATATCGTCTTATTGTTTCTGTTTTCCAAAGCGTAAAATCTCCTTGTATCGCGTTTAACAAATTTTAAACCAAAAACGTTTAAATAAGCTTGAAATATAAAACAACATTAATACGTTTGGTATTATTATACAGCATAAATGAAAAAATTACAATAATTTTGCGGAACTTCTTGCCTGACCGCGTCAAAAAATTTTGCCGTTTTTCGGTATAATTTTATTCCGCAAGGAAACATACGCTTTCCGTCTTGAAATTTTTGCGCCGCATTTTTAATATTTTTCCGCAAATATTTCGGCTTTGTTAAAAAAGGGAGATTCCCGCGTCAAGGGGAAATTTGTCTTTCCTCGGAATGACAACGCGAAGCACGGTAGTAATTTGTGTCATTGCGGACGCCTTTGACGGACAACCCATATTGTCATTGCGAGCGTAGCGTGGCAATCTCTGTTCAAATCCTACCGTGTCATTGCGAGGGATTGAAAATCCCGTAGCAATCTCACCTGCAACTCGCAGAAAATCCTTTTCTTTGCAAGGGAAAGGGATTATTTTCCGAGTCCGTACCAATTCCCCTGCACCACGTTACCCTGAAAACTCCTCAAAAGCCCCGCCCCCTTAATCTTTAAGGGGAGAATATAAGCGGATAGTAATAAAAAAAGAGATTCCCTCGTCAAGGCGTGCCGCCTTTCCTCGGAATGACAGCGCGTGGGTGCGCTGATAGCACACTCTCTCGAAATGACAGTATGTTGTTATCGTTGTAAACTCAATAGTGTCATTGCGAGGGGTTTATAACCCCGTGGCAATCTCCGTTCAATTCTCGCATTGTCATTGCGGACGCCTTTGACGGACAACCCTGACGGGCTTAGTCCTTCGTAGCGGCAGCGGAGAAGCGCATAGCGCGACAATCTCCTGCCCATATTGTCATTGCGAGGCTTTGAAAAAGCCGTGGCAATCTCTATACTCCTTACTGTAATTGCGAACGCCTTTGACGAACAGCCCTGACGGGCTTATCCCTTCGTAGCGGCAGCGGAGAAGTGCGTAGCGCGACAATCTCACCTGCAACTCGCGGGAAATCCCTTTCTTTACAAGGGAAAGGGACTGTTTTCCGAGTCCGTACCTATTCCCCTGCACCCCGTTACCCTGAAAACTTCTCAAAAGTCCCCGCCCCTTAATCTTTAAGGGGGTTTTCTTTCGTCGTCAAATCGTTTTCGTTTCTTTTTTAATTCGGGTTTTCGCTCGGTTATTATCGAGTTTTCCGATTGATTTTTCGTCGGTTGCGCCGCCGTGCTTGTTCTTTAACCCCTCGTAAACGTCGGTAAGGGCGCGACTTGAAAGCTCCTCGTCCCAACTTAAATAATCCGTCGCGATTAAAGCGGCTATACCGTGCGTATAAGCCCACATCTCTAAGCAAAACGTCGTTGCGGAAGCCCTGTCTATGCCTGTCTGCTTTTCGATAAGACCCGTCGGCAAGTCTTTTTCCCGCGGGTTTTCTTTTGTTTTTTTACGAGAACGGTCGCGCATAAACAACAGCTTAAAAAGCTCTTTTTCTTCGCGCGCAAATTTTATATAAGCCATTCCTCTCGTCTTATAAGCCGTATATTTTCCGCTGGCAATTTCTCTTTTTATATACGCCCGATACAAATCCTCGGCTGCTTCGATTACGGCTTTCTGAACTTCCGCCATAGTCGCATAGTGGCTGAAAATCGGACGGGAAGTCGTTCCAAGCTTTTTACCGAGCGACCTTGCCGTAACCGCCGCAAAGCCTTTTTCTCTTGTCAATTCGAGAGCGGCGGCTTGTATTTCTTCTTTTGTGAACAAAAATTTTCTCGGCATTAGTATTCTCCGTTTCCATAATCACGCTAAAATAAATTTTATAAAGTAACGTTTGTAGCGTTACGTATGTAACTTTATTTTACAAATTATCTTGCGACTTGTCAATTATTTTATTAGTGTTTACTTTTCTTCTCCTTTTGCTACTGGTATTATGAATGTATAAGCATAATAATGTATCCAATTATTAATATCATTATCCAGCATGTATTGAAGCATATCGACTGTGCTAATCCCTGATTCATTAAATTTATCAATACTGGTTTATCCTTGTAAGTTTCATAAAACTGTTTCATTCTCCAAATATTTTGTGATGAATATCCTCTAATTCCAGGTTCTTTACTCAATATATATCAGACAAAGCTTTCACAGTAGACTTGCCCCAACCATTTACATCAATTTGTTTTGAAACATACTCACCAATAGACCAATATAAATCAATAATTGTAGAATTAACCTGATACTCAGCTTTCTGATTATATCATTTTATACAGTTGATCAACTTCTGCTTCGTATACTGATTCAGTGTGAGTATCAAACAGCACCCATTCCACCAAATCAAAGCTGTCTGGAGTACCCTGCAAGAATCTATTTACTGTATGTACTGCAATCTTTGCTGCCAACTCAACCGGAAAACTATATACTCCCGTTGATATAGAAGGAAATGCAATAGACCTGATTCCATTATCCATTGCCAGCTTCATGGAATTAAAATAGCAGTTAGCAAGAAGTTCCTCTTCTCTATTCCTTCCACCATTCCATATTGGTCCTACAGTATGTATCACATAATCACATGGCAGATTATAGGCTTTTGTTATCTTTGCTTCTCCAGTCTCACATCCGTGAAGTGTCCTGCACTCCGCCAGAAGCTCCGGTCCTGCTGCTCTATGAATCGCACCATCTACACCGCCCCCGCCAAGAAGAGAGTTGTTTGCTGCATTTACGATTGCCTGCACATCTGTTACTTTTGTTATATCTCCCATTAAAGTCTTAATTAAGTACATTTAGTTCCATCCTTTCCAGATATCCGGCTGATAACCAAGTGTTGATTGCTTTCCGTTTCTTACTACTGGTGTTTTAATTACTTGTGGATTCTCAAGTACCTTTTCGAGCTTATCTTCATCTGCGATATACTTAATAAGAGCAAGTAAATCCTTGTCCTTACCGTCCCAGTTAACCATATTTTCTAGTCCACCATTTGCCTGAGCTACCGAATTAAATTCTCCTTTGCTCATACCTTTTTCTTTCATATCAATGAACTGATACTTTATGCCCCGCTCCTTGAAAAAACGCTCCGCCTTCTTAGTATCATTGCATTTCTTTGTTCCAAATATCTGTATATTCATATCAGTATTCCTTTTCTATCTCAACATCTATTCCATACATTTTCTTGAATGCATCAAGGTCTGCCTGCTGCACCTGACTTAGTCCCTTGCCGGGCTGCATTTTATGCCACTTTCGGATGCACTCCCTGCAGCATGTTGCTGTTGCGTGCTGGGCAATAAATACTGGATGTCCACGCATTGGTGTCTGTTTGCCATCATTTGCTATATATGCCGGAGCTTCTCTCTTTGCAATAAAATCCTTTGCATGTTGTCTTAGTGTATCAAGACCTTTTTCATTTATGTAATCAATATCTTTCTGCTTCAGATGGAAACTGCTTCGAAACTTGGAATTATCCAGTCGTTCAAACAACTGCCTATACCATTCATCCTTCGTCATATCATCACCACAAATCGTATGGTTTCATGGTTTCTGAATTTCGATATTCATGTTTCTCATAATATCCTATCAGCTTACCCTCATCTCTGAGTGCCACCATGTAAACATCTTTATTCTGTTTCTCATTATGAAAAGTATAAACGATATTATGGCTTTCATCTGCTGCAAACCAGTCCACTACCTGCTGTATTTTATCCCTGGATTCCGGATTATGACAATCTAATAAACTTCTTCCAATAAGTTTATCGCCACCTCGCTTCGCATAGCTGGTAACAGCTGCCGGATTCATGTAGATAATCTCATGTTTGAGATTGCATATAACAACGGATGCCCTGTCCTGATCAACAATACTCTTATAAAAGCTGACATAGGATTTAAACTTAATTACCTTTTCATTATCCAGCCTCTTTTGAAGTTGTGGTTTCTTTCTTCGATAATAATCGTATATCTCTTCATCAGGTATCCAGATTTGTGCCTCATTTATCTTATCAAGTACAGCTTCAACAATCTGTTCATCTGCCAGTAAATCAGGTACTTTATCATGCTCTGTTACATACTTTTTGTATTCTTCATACACCCATCCTGTAATCTTATCCTTCTGTTTCATCTTGAGATTACTAAACTTCTTGTTCATCTGTAAAAGCTGACCATCTATCTTTTTATGTGTTTTTGACTTTTTACTTTTTGCCAAATTTCTCCCACCTTTATATAATTAATAACTTTTGCTAGTATAGCGCATGTTTCGCATTTATCTTTTCACATTATAACATCTATCAAATTGTTCCGCATTAAAAAAGGACGCAGAATCTCTCCCACGTCCTCAAAACTATCTGGCTTTATCTTCTCTTACCTTCGATACTTCCTTATGTGCCGCTTCCTGCTTCACCTCATCCACACCTCTAGCCTCAAATGC
>CAJLXC010000050.1 GCA_905210545.1 uncultured Eubacteriales bacterium
TGCAAACAAGAATAACACCGTGGCGAACGCGCAAATGTTGCTTGTTTTCCGTTTTATAGAGCAGGAAGTCATCAACGCAAGGGAAGCGAATAAAAGCGGGAAAAACTTGCGAATGCTTACGACAATAATAATTTGGACGCGCTTGTGGAGTATATCTGCAAACTTCACCAAAATGAAACACAGGAAAGCACCGTTATAAAATCGTTGGAGAAAAAAAGAGCCGACGCATTAAAAGCATCGGCAAATTTGATTTCTGCTATTGAGCAAGGTATTATAACCGAGCAAACGAAAATTCGACTAAAAGAACTTGAAACGCAAATATCTCAATACGATTTCGATATTGAACAGGCAAAACAGCGGACGTATAGTTATCTGACGCCCGAACTCATTAAAGAGTTCTTTCAAAAAGCCGTGTGCGGCGATATAGAAAGCAACGGCGCGAGAAAGTTGATAGTAAGAAACTTTATACGAGAAGTTATCTTATATAAAGACAAAGTAGTCATTACTTTTAACTTTACAGACCAGCATATAACTAAAAAGCGATTGCCCGACAGTATTGAAGAAGTAGAAAGGACAGCAAAGCAGGCTGAAAAGTCTGCTTCTAAAAACAAATCGGGTGTGTACAAAAATGCCAGCACTCCGCCATTAGGGGAAAATACGAACACCGAAACAAAATCGGGGTTCGTATTATTTTTTTCTGACAAATATTTCGGCATAAAAGTCGATTTGGACGGCAAAAATAAGAAACAGCCGGGCGTTTATACGCCCGGCTGTTTCTATGCCGAAAAAAGCGCTTTATATTAAGGATAGTCAGGGAATTTAAAATGAATTATTCTAACGGCTGAATATATAATTTAAGAAATACAATGCTGCAAAGACCAAGTTTGTCGGGGTTGTCCGTCAAAAGACGAGAACAATGAAAGAAAACCATTGTAACGAATGAAGAAAAAGTTACGACTTTACAAAAACTTTACGTTTAATTTACCGTTTTTTGACTGTTAATCGTATTAAAAAACGTTAAAATATCGGTAGAAAACAAAAAGGAGATGAAAACAATGAAAAAAAGATTTTTAGGATTAGTTGCGGGAGTTATGGCTCTCGTATCGGTATTCACGCTTACTGCGTGCGTGGAATTCAATCCCGATAAAAACATTACCGTCGTCGCAAGAGAGGCGAGCAGCGGCACGCGCGAAGCGTTCGATAAAATCGTAACGGACGGAACGACAAAGCTTATAAACGCGGAACTCGTTAAAACCGCAAACATTCAGAACAAAACGGGCGCGGTGCTTTCTACCGTACAGGAAGACCCTCAGGCGATAGGTTACGTTTCGCTGGGTTCCGTTGACGATTCGGTAAAAACCGTTAAGGTTGAGGGTGTAGAACCGAGCGTAGAAACGGTTAAAAACCATACTTATAAGATACAAAGACCGTTCGTTGTGATAACGAAACAAGGAATAGAGCTTTCCGCGAGAACGGCAGACTTCGTAAAATTCCTTAAAAGCTCGCAGATGAAAGACGTGTGCGACGCGGACGGCGTGATTTTCCTTGAAGACGAAGCGGAACGCGCCAACGCGGGAAAAACCGCCATACCCGTGGGAACGTTTGAAAAGCTTTCGGAGCTTCCCGCCGGCGAAAAAATAGTAATCCGCGGTTCGACTTCTATGGAAAAAGTAATAAACGGCGCAGCCAAGGCTTATGCAAAGCTTTACGCCGTAAAACCCGAAACGCTGTTCGATATTCAGCTCGAAGGCTCGTCTAAAGGCATAAAAGCGGCAGAAAGCGATACTAACGGCAACGTGATAGGACTTTCTTCCGCGGCGGTTAATAAAGACGGATTAGAAAGCTTTAATCTTTGCCTTGACGCGGTAGCGGTAATCGTCAACAAAGAAAACAATATCGTGGAAGAACTCTCGGTTAATCAGTTGTACGCGATATATACGGGCGCGATAACCAAGTTCTCTCAGTTAAAATAAGAAAGATTATGATAAAAAGCGCAACTAAAGACAGAATAGGTAAGTCGATATTCACGGCGGCGGCAATCGTATGTACGATTTCCGTCGCCGTGATATTCGCGTTTTTATTGATAAGCGGCTTTCCCGCGCTGAAAAAAATAGGATTTTTCAACTTCTTGTTCGGAACTAAATGGTTGCCGGATAAAAACGCCGCGTACGACGGACCGCTTACGGGAAGCTACGGAATATTGCCGATGATAGTCGGCACGCTTGCCGCCACCGTCGGCGCGTTGATAGTCGGCGGAATCGCCGGGTATTTCACCGCGGTGTTTCTGGCGTTTTATTGTCCCAAAGCGTTGAAAAGACCGCTTACCGCGGTAATCAATCTGCTTGCGGGCATACCGTCCGTTGTTTACGGGTTTTTCGGAATAGTGTTTTTATTGCCTATATTATCCGCTGTTGCCCCCAACAACGGATCGGGGCTTCTCGCCGTTTCGCTGATACTCGGCATAATGATTCTGCCGACCGTGGTGTCGCTCTCAAAAACTTCTCTCGAAGCCGTTCCCAAGAGTTATTACGAAGGCTCTGTCGCAATAGGCGCGACCCATTCGGAAACGGTGTTCGGCGTTATGTCGCCCGCGGCGAAATCGGGAATCACGGCGTCGCTCATTCTCGGCGTGGGCAGAGCTTTGGGCGAAACTATGGCGGTCGTTATGGTTGCGGGCAACTCCGTGACTTTCCCGGACGGATTGTTTTCTTCGTTCAGGGTGATGACGGCAAACATCGTGCTTGAAATGGGTTATGCGGGCGAGCTTCAGGAGGGCGCGTTGATCGCGACGGGCGTGGTTCTGCTTATATTCGTGCTGATAATAAACACCGTGTTCAATCTCGCCGCGGGCAAAACGGTAAAAAAACTCGCTTCTTCCGGCAGCCGCCGCAAAAAAACGCCGAAATTTCTGACGGCTTTTAAGGATAAGCTCGGCGAAGTCGGCGGCAAGCTTAAAATCGTTTCCGTAAAAACCGCACTTTCGTATTTTTTCGGCGCGATGTCCGCGATAAGTCTTGCGCTCGTTATAGGGTTTATATTCGTAAAAGGTCTGCCGTATCTCGTAACGCACCCGTCGCTCGTGTTCGGCGCGTACGAATTCGGCTCGGATAACGTTACGATTCTTCCTTCTATAATAACCACCTTGTGGGTTGTGGCGTTAAGTCTTGTTATAGCCGTACCCGTGGGCGTTGCTACGGCGGTGTTTCTTAACGAATACACGAAACGCCGCAACGTGCTTGTCAGAATAATCCGTTCTTCTATAGATATTTTAAGCGGCGTGCCGTCTATAGTATACGGACTGTTCGGAATGATAACCTTCGTAAGGCTGTTCACGAGGTCAAGCAGCATTATAGCGGGCGTTTGTACGATAAGCATGATGCTTTTGCCTACCGTGGTAAGATCTACGGAAGAGAGCCTTAAAGCCGTGCCCGATTCTCTGAGAGAAGGCAGTCTTGCTCTCGGCGCGGGTAAAATAAGAACGATTTTCAAGGTGGTGCTTCCTTCCGCGCTGCCGGGAATACTGTCAGCGATAATACTCGGTATGGGCAGGGTGATAAGCGAATCCGCGCCGCTGTTATATACCACGGGTTCGGTGATTTCCGCAATCCCCAAAGGCGTAACGGACGGCGGCGCAACGCTCGCGGTCGCGCTGTATCAGCTTTCGGGCGAAGGGTGGCACATAAAAGAAGCTTACGCGACGGCGGTAGTGCTGATCGTTATCGTGCTTGCGCTTAACTTCGCGGCGGAAGCTCTCGCGGGTAAACTCGATAAAAAATTAAGAGGAGCTAAAGATGGCAAAAAAAGAAACTGAAACCGCTTGCTTCGGTCAGAATATTTCGGTGAAAAACGCGGATTTATGGTACGGCGATTTTCAGGCGATAAAAAACATAAGCGTAGAAATACCCGAAAGAAAAGTAACCGCGTTTATAGGTCCTTCGGGATGCGGTAAATCCACTTTTCTTAAATGTTTCAACAGAATGAACGATCTGATAGAAGATTGTAAAGTCACGGGAGAATTCCGTATAGGCGAAACGGATATTTACGGAAAAACAGACGTAAACGCGCTTCGCAGAAACGTGGGAATGGTCTTTCAGAAACCGAATCCGTTCCCTATGAGCGTATACGACAACGTGGCTTACGGTCCGCGCGCGCTCGGAATAAGAAAGAGAGCCGAGCTTGACGAAATCGTGGAAAGCTCGTTGATTAAAGCTTCTATGTGGGACGAGCTGAAGGACAGACTCGACCGTTCCGCGCTTGGGCTTTCGGGCGGACAGCAGCAAAGATTATGCATCGCCCGCGCGCTTGCCGCCGATCCGAAAATTCTGTTGATGGACGAGCCGACTTCCGCGCTCGATCCCATTTCTACGGGCAAGATAGAAGAGCTTGCGGAGGAGCTGAAGAAAAAAATCACCATCGTCATCGTAACGCACAATATGCAGCAGGCAACGCGTATAGCGGATAAAACCGCGTTCTTTCTTCTGGGCGAGCTGATAGAGTTCGGCGATACGGAAAAAATTTTTTCCGCGCCGTCAGATAAACGAACGGAAAATTATATAACGGGCAGATTCGGTTAAGCCGTTATAAAGCTTTAAAAAAGTTGTAAAAAGGAGTGAAATACGCTATACTATGAGTATAAGGGCAAAATACGAAAAAGAACTCAATCTCGTTTTTAACAAATTGATTGAAATGTGCCACGATACGGAGCTTGCGATAGAAAAGTCCGTTACCGCGCTCAAAACGCGCGACGCGGAGCTTGCAAAGCAGGTCGTGTCGGAAGATAAAACCATCGATAACGAAGAGCGGGATATAGAACAGGATTGCCTTAAAATTCTGTTGATGGAGCATCCCGTCGCGGGTGATTTCAGAGACGTATCCGCCGCGCTCAAAATGATTACGGATTTAGAGCGGATTGCCGATCAGGCAGCCGATATTTCAGAGCTGTCGTTGCAGTTCGGCGACGAAGAATTTATAAAAGAACCGGAGCATATAGAGATGATGGCAAAGCTCGTTATGGGTATGGTAAAAGACGGCGTAACGAGTTATATAAAAAAGGATATAAAAACCGCGAAAGGACTCGATAAGCGCGACGACCGCGTGGACGAACTTTTCGAAACGGTCAAAAGAGATCTGATAGAACTGATAAAAAGCGACCCGTCCAACGCCGATCAGGCGATACTCTTTATGATGATTGCAAAATATTTAGAGAGAATAGGCGATCACGCTGTTAATATCGGCGAATGGACGGAATACGCGGCGACAGGCTCGCGCGTGTAAGCCGCGTGTAAACGTTTATAAAACGAAAGAATAATTTACGGAGAACGCAGAATGGAAAAAGAAACGAACAAAAAGCTTGTTTACGCCGTTGACGACGAAGAAGCAATAAGAGACGTTTATCGTTACGCTTTAGAGGGGGCGGGCTTCGGGATTTGTTGCTTCGTCGGAGAAAACGATTTGCTCGTCGCAACGGAAAAGCGCGTTCCCGATATTTTTATTCTCGATATAATGCTCGACGGAGCGGACGGCTACGAAATCTTAAAAAATCTTAAACAGAATCCGCACACGCGCAACGTTCCCGTGATAATGGTTTCGGCAAAGACCTCAGAAATAGATAAAGTGAAAGGACTCGATCTCGGCGCGGACGATTATCTCGCCAAGCCGTTCGGCGTTCTCGAACTGGTCGCAAGGATAAACGCAAAGCTTCGTTCGTCGAAAAAAAGCGGCGGCGCGATATCGTATAAAGACGTGGTTATCGATTGCGACAAAAGAGAAGTCACCGTGGGCGGCAGGCTCGTCGCGCTTACTCTTAAACAGTACGAATTGTTAAAATTGCTCGCCGAAAACGCGGGAAAGGTTTTAGAACGCGATTTTCTGCTCGATAACGTCTGGGGCGATAATTACGGCGAAACGAGAACTCTCGATATTCACGTGGGCGAGCTGAGAAAGGTTTTAAGCTTTTCCGATAGCGAAATCGCGACCGTAAGAGGAGTGGGGTACGTTCTTAAATGAAAAATAAAATAGTTATATTTAATATTGTTATAATAACTCTCGCAATGCTGGCGGTGTTCTTTTTCGGAATATCCGCAAACAGAACTTCGCATTATAAAGAAGCGGAAAAACGCGTTAAAGAATTCGCCGCGATATACGAACAGACTTACGACGGAACGAATTCGGTTTCTCTGACGGAAGACGTTCCCGAAGACGTGCGCGTAACCATAGTAGCCGCAGACGGCGTTGTTGTTGCGGACAGCCGCGACAAATCGCTTGCGGGCAGCTCTCACGCCGACAGAGAAGAAATAAAAGCGGCGTTTTCGGGTGAACCGAAAATAGTTACCAGATACAGCGATACGCTCAAAAAAGATATGCTGTATTACGCGATAAAAGTCGATGACGGCTCGTTTATCCGCGTCGCCATCGCGGTTGAAAGCGTGGAAGATTACGTTAAAAGCACCGTGCCGACAATGCTCTTCGTAACGTTTATCTCGCTCGTCGTGGCTTACGTCGCGGGCGTGGTTGCAACCGACGGCATAGTAAAACCGTTAAACGACGTCAAAGCTGCGCTCGTAACGGTGAAAAACTGCGAGTTTAAAGAGAGCATTCCGCATACGGGCGATAAAGAAATAAACGACATTCTCACCGAAATAAACGTCGTGAGCGACAAGCTTCAGAAAACCATTAAAGAATCCACTGCAGAGAAAGAACGGCTCGGTTATCTTCTCGGCAATATTTCTGACGGCATAGTCGCGCTCGATTCCGAAGGAAATATTTCGGAAATCAACGGCGTTGCGGAAGAAATTTTCTCCGTGCGCGGCGTGTGCGGCAAAAGCTTTTCCGTGCTTGCGGCGAACAAGACTTTCAATGCGCGCATAAAGAAGTGCGTAGACGAGCGTTCTTCCGACTCGTTTGAATACGAAGCGGACGGCAAAGCGTATATCTGCACGGCAAAAACGCTCGAAGCGGGTTATACCGTACTCGTGCTTAGCGACATTACCGCCGTTAAAAACGCCGAAAAAAACAGGTCGGAATTTTTTGCGAACGCTTCGCACGAGCTTAAAACCCCGCTTACCGCGGTCAAGGGCTTTAACGACGTTATCGCGTTGCAGACCAAAGAAAAGACCACCGCGGAGCTTTCCGCCAAAATAGATAAAGAGATAGAAAGAATAATCAAGCTGATAAACGATATGCTCGGACTGTCTAAGCTCGAAGCGGAAACCGAACCGAAAGACGCCGAGAATATAGATGTTGCCGAAATCGCGCGCGAAGTAAAAGAAAGTCTTGCTCCCATCGCGGAGAAAAAGAACGTGTCCGTTACGATAATCGGCGGCGGAACAGTTAAAATGGAACGCGAACACGCGGTAGAACTCGTAAAAAATCTCGTGGAAAACGGGATAAGGTATAACCGCGACGGCGGGTTTGTCAAGGTAGAAGTAAAAGAGACAGGCGATAGAACGGTTCTCACGGTAACGGATAACGGCATCGGGATAGAAGAAGAACATTTAAATCGTATTTTCGAGCGGTTCTACCGCGTAAGCAAATCGCGTTCTGCGGAAACGGGCGGCACGGGACTCGGTCTTTCTATCGTAAAGCACGTCTGCGGACTGTATAACGCAGAGCTGACTCTTGATTCTAAATACGGAGAAGGAACGCGGGTTACGGTTTCGTTCGGCAAATAGGGGGGGGAGAAACGGCGTCGGGATTAAAAATGATAAAAATTTTAATATCCCCCTTTAATACGTTTGCATTTAATAAAAAAATATGATATTATTTTAGCGTTGTCGAAAAACAACGCTAAAACGTCGGGGGTATGGCTCAGTTGGTAGAGCGCCGCGTTCGCAACGCGGAGGCCACGAGTTCGAATCTCGTTACCTCCACCACACGCAAATAATACGAACCTTGAAAAAAATCGGGGTTCGTATTTTTTTTTGCAAATTCGTTTCTTCGCCGCGTCGGCAGAGAATCTCCCGAAAACAGACGAGACGATTTCAGGCGTAAGACTTTGTCGGAACAGGTTAAAAAACACGCTTAAAATCCGAGCCGAAAAAAAGACTTATTAAAAATTTTTATAAAATATGAAAATTTATTCATATTTTGCTTGACATAGAAAAAAAACGGTGATAATATAATATGCGAATATGAAGTAATATTCATATTTGACCGTCTTTACGTAATATTATAATAAAGTAAGGATAAAAGGAGAAAAAATGCCGATAGTGATTGCACCCGTAAACGAAATATTAAAGATAGTGAGAATCGCCGCGGACGACAAGACGAAAAAACATCTTGAAAGTCTGGGGATAACGATTAACGGCGAAATAACCGTGTTGAGCGCGTCCGGAGGAACGGTCGTTTGCAAGATAAAAGACGGCAGGATTGCTTTGGACAGCAACCTTTCGACGAAAATTTTCGTCGCGTAAAATCAGAAAAAATTAAGGTATTATATAAAGGAGAAACTATATGGAAAAAACACTTGATTTGTTTGCCATAGGCGAAAGCGGCGTTGTAAAAACCGTTGCGGGCGAAGGCAAAATAAAAAGACGTTTGTTCGACATGGGAATCACGCCCGGCGCGGAAGTGTATATGAGAAAAAAAGCTCCGCTCGGCGATCCTATCGAAATAACGCTGAGAGGCTACGAGCTTACGCTGCGTAAAACCGAAGCCGTTTGCGTTACTATGGAGGTTAAAAAATAATGAAAAGATTTGCTTTGGCAGGCAACCCCAACTGCGGAAAAACCACGCTTTTCAACAGTTTAACGGGTTCTACGGCGCACGTCGGCAACTGGCCGGGCGTTACCGTGGATAAGAGGGACGGCGTTTATAAAAAATGCGCAGAACCTATCGCGGTAGTCGATCTTCCCGGTATTTATTCGCTTTCTCCCTACACTCCGGAAGAAGTCATCGCGAGAAATTACATACTCGACGAAAAACCCGATTGCGTTATCAATATAGTAGACGCAACTAACCTCGAACGCAACCTGTATCTGACTACTCAGATAATGGAAATAGACGTTCCTATGGTGGTCGCGCTCAATATGATGGACGCGGTAGAAAAAGCGGGCGACAAGATAGACGAAAAAGAACTTGAAAAAAGACTCGGCATTCCCGTCGTAAAGATTTCCGCTCTTAAAGAAATCGGACTTAAAGAGTTGATGGAAACCGCTTATGAGGAAAGCAAAAAACCGCGTAAAGGCGTTACCGTTCTTGCAAATTCCGCAATCGCGCATCTTATCGGGGACGTAAAAATCGCTCTCGACGGTCAGAACGTAGAAAATCCTTTGTTCCACGCCGTTAAGCTGGTCGAAGAAGACAGCATAGAAGCGGAAATGCACAAAGACACGCTTAAAATGGTCAAAGAGTTTAAAGAAACGTTCACGGACGACACTTTCGGAACGGATTTCGAAGCTCTCGTCGCAGACGGCAGATATAAATACATATCCAAAAACTTCGCGCCCGTTTTGCAGCGTAAAAACAAAGAAAAAATCAAGATGAGCAAGTCGGATAAAGCCGATAAAGTATTGACTCACAAGATTTGGGGTATTCCTATCTTTCTCGTAATACTTTTCGCGGTGTTCCACCTGACTTTCTCCGAAAACCTTTTATATCTCGGTTCTATTTTCGATATGCCGTCGCTTGCAGACCTCGGTTTAGTAGTTGACGACGAGCCGATAAACTACGGCGTTCGCTGGCTTGCCTGTTTTTATGACGGCGCGGTATTCTCGCCCGGCGTGATTATAAACAATATATGGAACGATATGATAGTCGGGGAATTGTTCGGTTGGCTTAAGACGGGCGTAGAAGCGACCGGAATGGCTGACTGGGCGATAGGACTCATCAACGACGGTATCATAGAAGGCGTAGGAGCGGTTCTTTCGTTCTTGCCCCCGATCCTCGTATTGTTCTTGTTCTTCTCTATTCTGGAAGATTCGGGTTATATGGCGCGTATCGCGTTTATACTCGACAGAATGTTCAGAAAGTTCGGTCTTTCCGGCAGAGCGTTTTTGCCGATGATTATGGGCTTCGGTTGTTCCGTTCCCGCAATGATCAACACGAGAACGCTTGCCGACG
>CAJLXC010000051.1 GCA_905210545.1 uncultured Eubacteriales bacterium
CGCCGAGCTATTTGTTTTTAGCCTTATAACGAATTATTTCAAAGCTTCCGCAACTGCAACCGCGCAAGCGACGGTCATACCGACCATCGGGTTGTTGCCCGCGCCGATAAGTCCCATCATTTCTACGTGAGCGGGAACGGAAGAAGAACCCGCGAACTGCGCGTCCGAGTGCATTCTGCCCATTGTATCCGTCATGCCGTAAGAAGAAGGACCTGCCGCCATATTGTCGGGGTGGAGAGTTCTTCCCGTGCCGCCGCCGGACGCAACGGAGAAATATTTCTTCCCGTTTTCTACGCACCACTTTTTATAAGTTCCCGCAACGGGGTGCTGGAATCTCGTGGGGTTGGTAGAGTTGCCGGTGATGGAAACGCCTACGTTTTCGAGCTTCATTATGGCAACGCCTTCGGGAACGTTATCCGCGCCGTAGCATTTTACGTTAGCTCTCGCGCCTTTGGAGAAAGCCTTTTCTTCTACGACGGTAACTTCTTCTTTATACGGATCGAACGTGGTTTCTACGTAAGTGAATCCGTTAATTCTGGAAATTATATAAGCGGCGTCTTTGCCGAGACCGTTAAGGATAACTCTTAAAGGTTTAATTCTTACTTTGTTGGCGTTGAGAGCGATTTTAATCGCGCCTTCCGCCGCGGCGAAAGATTCGTGCCCCGCAAGGAAGCAAAAGCACTCCGTTTCTTCGGACAAAAGCATTTTGCCGAGATTGCCGTGTCCCAGACCGACTTTTCTGTTCTCCGCAACCGAGCCGGGGATACAGAAGGACTGCAAACCGATACCGATATTCGCAGCGGCGGTCGCGGCGGACTTGTCGCCCGTTTTTTCCGCGGCTTTTATCGCGATTGCAGAACCTACGGTATAAGCCCATTTTGCGTTTTCGAAGCAGATAGGCTGAGTTTCCTGCACGATAGTGTAAGGAGAAATGCCTTTTGCTTCGCATATTTTCTGACATTCGTCTATAGACGAAATGCCGTATTCTTTGAGCGTGGCGAGAATTTTCGCCTCTCTTCTTTCATAACCTTCGAATTGAGCCATAATAGTCTGCCTCCTTACTCTTTGCGCGGGTCGATGTATTTGACCGCGCCGTCTTCGGGTTTAAAGCGTCCGTAAGTGCCTTTCGCTTTTTCGTAAGCCTCGTTGGGTTCCATACCCTTTTTGATAAAGTCCGTCATTTTGCCGAGAGATACGAATTCGTAACCTATAACCTCGTCGTTTTCGTCGAGAGCCATTCTGGTGCAATAACCTTCGGTCATTTCGAGATATCTTACGCCTTTGGCTTTCGTGCCGTACATAGTGCCGACCATAGAACGCGCGCCCTTGCCGAGATCTTCCATACCCGCGCCGATAACGAGACCGTCTTCGGAGAAAGCGGACTGAGAACGACCGTATACTATCTGTAAAAACAGTTCGCGCATAGCAGTGTTTATCGCGTCGCAAACGAGGTCGGTGTTAAGAGCTTCGAGCAAGGTTTTGCCGGGGAGAATTTCCGCAGCCATAGCCGCCGAATGCGTCATTCCGGAACAACCTATCGTTTCTACCAACGCTTCTTCTATAATGCCGTTTTTAACGTTTAACGACAACTTGCATGCGCCCTGCTGGGGTGCGCACCAACCGACACCGTGCGTATAAGCCGAAATATCTTTTATTTCTTTGGCTTCTACCCATTTGCCCTCTTCGGGAATGGGCGCGGGACCGTGATGAGGTCCTTTAGCGACACAGCACATTTCTTTTACTTCTGCCGAATATTGCATAAAAATATGCCCTCCATAAATTTTTCTGTCTTCAACGATTTTAAGTATAGCAAAAAATATTTTTTTTGACAATTATTTTAAATGATTTTTGCAATGTTTTTATTTCGGAACGCCGTTATTATCCGCTCCGAACCGTTTTTTTACTATAATAAATCCGATTCCCGCCGCAATTTTTTTTCGAGCGACCGCTTATAATAAAACAAATATTGCTGAAAGTACCCCGAATCTTCGCCGAATTCCGACACGAACCATTCGGAAATTTTCTCCCTGTCGGTAAGCGTTCCGCAAAAGTTTTCCCGATAGACCTTTTCTATCCATACGTCCACGGGGAACGCGTCCGAGCGGTGAAAGCCGAACAGCGAAACGCAATCCGCTACCTTTCTGCCCACGCCGTAAATTTTCAACAGTCTGTTTTTAAGCTCTTTGGCGGAAAGCTCGCGCATTTCGTCCGTATTCGTTTCGCCCGAAGCAACGCTTTCCGCAAGGCGTTTTATAAAAGGCGCGCGATAGCCGAGTCCTATGCCGCGATAAAATTCTTCGTTCTCTAAAGCCATAACTTCCGCCGCGGGAAAAGACCGATATTTCACCCCGCAAAAGGTTTTTTCCTCTCCGAGCGCGGCGCACAGCCTTTCTATTATCCCCTTTATCCTCGGGATATTGTTGTTCTGCGACACAACGAAAGAAAACAGAGCCTCTTCGGCGTTCTGATTAAGTATTCTGACGCCCTTGCCGAGTTCTGCCGCAACCGAAAGAGTTCCGCCGAAGCTTTTCGCCCGCGCGACTATTGCCGAATAATCGCGACCAAGATCGAAGTACCGATAAAAATAATCTTTGTCTTTATCTTCGCATTCTATCGCGGTAAACCCGTTTTCCGTCGCAACGCGGCACGCCTTATCGCCCGACACGACGAAATATCCGTTATCCGACGGCGAAAAGCGGAATAGCTGCCCGCATAAAAGAGTGTCGGCAGCATTAAAATATTCGGAAGAAACCGTTATCTTTTGCATAGTCCACCTGAAAATCGCTTTAAAAGTTTGAAATAAAACAAAAGGACCGACGATCGGCCCTTTCGGTTTTTTGTTATTTTGCGTAAACGCTTACTTTCTTATCGCTTCTGCCGAGTCTTTCGAATTTAACTACTCCGTCGATAAGAGCGAACAACGTATCGTCGCTGCCGATACCCACGTTGTTGCCGGGATGAATTTTAGTTCCGCGCTGACGAACGATGATGCTGCCTGCGGAAACGGTCTGACCGTCGTTAGCCTTTATGCCTAAACGCTTTGCGTTGCTGTCTCTGCCGTTTTTGGTGCTGCCGCCGCCTTTGTGGTGCGCAAATAATCTGAATAATATCATATTTTAGCCTCCTTATTCCGCAGCCGCGTCTTCCGCGGGTTTGTCTTTTTTAACAGCGGCTTTCTTGACAGCTTTCTTCGCGGAAGCGATTTCAAGCACCTTTACAGCCGTGAAAGGCTGACGATGGCCCTGTTTCTTTCTTTCGTTCTTTTTAGCTTTATACTTAAAAACAACGACCTTTTTTTCTTTGTCCTGCGCGACGATTTCGCCTATCATCTTAAAGCTTTCCGCGTCTTTCGCGACTTTGATGCCCTTTTCGTCGGATACCATCAAAACTTTAAGCTCGACTTTATCGCCTACGTTTCCGGGAAGCTTTTCGAATCTGATGACCGAACCGACTTCCGCCTTGTACTGTTTTGAACCGTTTTCTACGATTGCGTACATTTTTACCTCCGTCTCTACCAGTCTCGCCGAATTTAAATTTGGGGCGGCAGTTACGCGCTTATAAAACCCCTTTCGAGCGGCACGTTTGATATTTTACATTATTTTCTTTATATTGTCAAACGTTTTGGTATATTTTTACGGCGTTTGGCAAAACTATTTTTATATTTGATTAAAATAAGGAGCAAAAAACGAATGGAAGCTGAAAACGTAAACGGCAAAGCGATAAACGACGTGTATAAAAACGCACATATCGCGCTTCAGAGTATTTCGGACGTTATGCCTGCCGTAGACTGCGACGACCTTAAAAAAGAACTTCGCGACGAATACGAGGGTTACGAGAAAATCATAGGCGAAATTTCCACTTATATGTCGGAACAAAAGGTAGAACCAAAAGACATAGGCGCGTTCAAAAAAGCGATGATGTGGAGCAGCATAAAAATGAAAACGCTTATGGACGACAGCAGAAACAAAATCGCGGATATGATGATAAAAGGCACGGTTATGGGAATAAACGAGCTTAAAGCGATGGAAAACGAAAAAGAAAATTACGACGAAAAGGTCGCGGAATTCATCAGCGCGCTGTTAAAGCTCGAAGAGGGTTACGTAGAAAAACTCAAAGCGTTTTTATGACTTTTTATAAATCTTTCGCCGCTTATGCGGGTTATTCCGCTTTTTAATCGGCTGCCGCAAAAAAGCGCAGCGGCGCGACTTGACTTATAATAACCGCCGACAACCGCAAACACAATTCAAAAAACTTCGATCCGAAAAAAATTTTCCCGCCCGCAAGTTTTTGCGGGCGGGATTTTTGTTCTGTTAATTTATCGGAGAGTCACCGATTAAAACCATTTTTTGGTGTCTTTCGGATCTCTTCTCTTCTGCTGCAGGGTGTAGTGAACGTCGTCGGCTTTTTCTTCGTCGGTGAATTTTCTCCAGGTATCGATTACTTTGCCGTCGTTGTATTTTCTGTCGTTTACGTCTTCGGTCGTACCCATAACGGTTACGTTTACCTGACGATGTCTTGCTCTTACCTGATCCCAGTCAACGAAATAGATATGCGCGAATTCGCCGCCGTCAAGCACGCCGTCTTTAATGGTCATCGCTTCGCTTCTGCCGAAGAATACGGAACGCAGATGTCCGTCCGTGTTGAGAGAAGTCCAGTCGCCCGGTTCGTCAACCATTCTTCCGAACTGGCTGTGTATGGGACCGGGGTGCATATACTGGTTGGTTTCGGAATAATCGGGAACGAGCTTCTGCATAATCTTTAATATATCGTGCTGTAAAAATTCAAGATCGTAGATGTCTACGTCGTGCGAACATTCCTGAATCATAACCGAGCAGGTGGTGTGATGCGACGCGATGGTCACCGTTCCGTTTTTGATACCGGACTGTTTTACGATATCGATTACTTCGCGCGAAATATCGTGGAACGTAGGTCTCCAACCCTTGCTCTGCACTTCTAATTCTTTCTGAAATACTTTAAATTCCATTGTAAAACTCCTTAAATATTAGTTTAACATTATTTTACCATTTTTATATTGCGCCGTCAAGCGGAATTGCAGAATTATCTTTACATTATTTAAAAGGATTATAACCTTTTTCCCGCCCTGCGCAAAAAGACAGGTCATTTTAAAACTATTTTACCCTTTTCAAGTCTGAATTCCGTTTTGAACGCAGAAGACAGCTCGTTTATTTTAGAGAATATAACTTCCGCCTCCTCGCCCTTCGCGATATACGGGAGTCCTTCCCGATCGTCTGCGGTCTTAAAAAACAATTTTACCGGAACGAGTTCTATATCCGTCATTTCGTCGCCATCGAACGTAAGTTTTGGCAAAACGGTGAGGAAGTTTTTAACCTGCGTCTGAAGTCCCACCGTTCCCCCGCGCGAACGCTTGTATAAAGCCTCTTTTGCCGTGGCGTTTTTGTCAAGCCCGTAACTTTCCATAAAATCCGCGGGAAGAATTTCCACGCGCATTCCCTGATAAATAAAATCTCCGAGCGAATAAAAAATCGGCAAACCTTTATACATCTCCACGCCGCGCAGCTCGTGGCAACCGCCGCCGAACACCGCGGAAACGCCGCAGTCTATCAGCGCGTGAGAAAACTCTTTGAGATATTCCGGCGGATTTGCGTGGCTGACGTTATCGTCGTCGTGACAATGAACGAGAACGAAAACGTAATCGTTTTCTTTTTTCGCCTTTTTCACGAGCGACAGAATCCTTTCGAGATCGCGCGGATCGCAGCTCGTTTCCGGCGCGGACTTATCCGTGGTAAAAGTAATGTCGTTTAGCACGAACACGCCTTCGGGATCGGGAGTTTTAAAGCCTGTGGCTATACTCAATTCTCTTTCCGCGTTTATGCGCGTTTTCTTTGCGACCGTCTTTAACGCGGCTACGTCGCTTTCGTCTATTTTATAAACGGTTTTGTGTCGCAGATAATTAACCCCGGGACGGGATTTTAACGCGACGGTTTCTTCGCCCGCCATAGACGGCTTTTCAAAAGAACAATCCACCGCGAACACCGCGATTTTTTTGCCGTTTCTGACAAACGTCGCGGGGCGACCTGCGGCTTCTAAACTTTCGCCCGTGCCTGCATGCAGAACGCCTTCTTCGTCGAGCGTTTTTACCGTAGACATCAGACCGTCGGGACCGTAATCGTAGCAATGGTTGTTTGCATTGCCGTAAAAGTCGAAGCCGTAGCCTTTAAGATACGGGAAATATTTTTTGCGGGTGTTTAGCCACGTTCCGCCCGAATACTGATTAGGATAAAACTCAAAATCCGAAAGGTTTGTTTCGAGATTAGTGAGTTTCACGTCGCAATCCTTGATATATCCTGAAATTTCTTTAAATTCTCCGGACAGATATTCCTGCGGAAAATCCGCTATAAACAGCGAATCGCCCGTTGCGGTAACGGTAAGTTTTTTACCCATAATCGACCTCTTTATAAATATTAAATATGATAATAAAAACAGCCTTATGCGATTATTTGCCGACTCTCTCGTCGTAAGCGCGACGCACCGCAGCAATCATTTCTTCCGCAAGCTTAAGCGGTTCTGCGGCTTTGGCGATAGCCGAAGAGCAACCGGAAGCGGAAGCACCCGCCTTGATTATGTTGTAACAATCTTCGCCCTTGCTTATACCCGCCGACGGGAAAGGTTTGATTTCCGGGTTGATTTCGCGGATTACCTTTATAACCTCGTCTACGTAAGCCTTGTCTGCGGGTTTGCCCGTGCCGATAAGCTCGGAAGGCTCGGCAACGAGAATGTTCGGACCGAGTTTGGCGACCGCTTTGACTTCTTCTATAGAATCGGCGCAAACCATCGTGGCAAGTCCCACCTCGTCGGCGCGCTTTATCGCTTTTTCTATTTCTTCGAGCGTAAGTTTATGCTCCGCGTGGTTAAGCATAACGCCTGCCGCGCCCGCGGCTTTTACCGCTTCGGGAAGAGTCCGGCCCATTCCTCTGCCGACGGGAATGCTGTCCATATGCTGCGAGTATATCTGCACCCTCTTTACGTGGCGGGCGACGTTGAATATTTCGGTATCGGGAATATCGAGAACAACGTCTACGTCGTACTTTTCCGCAAGCTTATCGAGACCTATCGCCATATCGAGAAGCGTCTTGCCGTACATGTAGCATTTAGGTCCGTATTCGAAAAACGGTTCGCTGATTTTATAATTCTTTAACATAATAATATCTCCTGTTTTGTTTTTTATTTGATTTTTTTGAAGTTACCCACGGTATCGTCCACCGTATTTATGAAAGTAAACGTATCGGGAAATCTTCTTATCATATCCTGAAATTCCACCATCTGATGGCGATTGACAACACAGATAAGCACTTCTTTATCCGTTCCGCTGTAAATACCCTGCCCTTTAAGTCTCGTCGCGGAATGATGGAGTGTTTTTAAAACGAGCTGTTCTATCTCGTCCGCGCGCGAGGTAACGATAACGAACTCACACGCGGAACGCGAGCCTTTAAGCATAACGTTCCCCACGAAGCTCGACATAAAACAATAAAGCATACAAAGGCAAACAGGCTTATAGTTATATACGACGACGCCGTTTACGTTTTCCGCATAAACGAAATAAGACGCAAACGCAACCACCGCGTTTAAGGCGAACGTTATCCAGAAAAAGTTAAGAAACGGTTTCTTTTTACTCACGAATTTTGCAACGACGTCCGTTCCGCCGGAACTTGAATTAAGCCTGAAAAGACAGCCGTAACAAAAACCGCTGATAAGCCCCGCGATCAAAACGGGATAAATCGTATCGACGCCGTTAGCATTATACTGAAATCTGCTTAAATCGAGCTTCTGTAAAAACAGATACGAAAACGAATACACGAGGCAGAAAACCAACGTCCTTACGGCAAATTTCCGATTCACGAAAAAGAACGCGAACACGCATAACGGGATATTTATTATAAGCGACATAAAACCGACGGAAAAATTCAGCTTATACTGAACCATAACCGCGATACCGTTTATGCCCGCGGGCGCGAAATTGTTGGTTATAACGAAAAAGATATAACCGAGCGACATCAACACGCCCAGAAGAACGATAAATACGTATTCTAAGACCAGAACCTGTTTAGATTTCATACAGTTCTCCGAGAAATTTTTTTATCCGATCAGATTTTAGCGTTTTCTTCTTTGTTGAGTCTTTCTCCTACCGCTCCGCCCGGGTGAATAACGGCGAACTGTTCGTTTTTAAAACCCGTTTCTTCTATCAGCGCGGTCTGAAGCGCGTGGAAAATCATACAAAGCGCGGTCGTCGAAGTCGTGCCCTGCGAATTATACTTATCCGTTTCTCTGTTTACGTGCTGCTTTAACACGACGTCCGCGCCGAGCGCGAGCGGAGATTCGAGATTTTCGGTAACGGTTATGACTTTTACCTTTTTGGTTTTACATATATCGAGAATGGGAAGAAGTTCTTTCGTCTTGCCCCCGCGGGAAGCAAAAACCATAACGTCGCCTTCCTGCAAAAAGCCCGTCGCGCCGTGAACGGCTTCCGCCGGGGAAATAAATCTCGCGGGGCGTTCTATGCAACAAAGCAGATGCGCCAGATGTTGACAAATTATTCCCGAATGACCGCAACCGGAAGTTCCTATTCTCACGGCGTTTTTAAGCAGATCCACCGCCTGCGAAAATTTTTCCTCGTCGAAATAATCGAGCATTTCGGTTATGCATTCGCTTTCTATTGCGTAAGCGTTTTTTACCGCTTTTAAAGTTTCTTCTTTCATAAACAGCACCTTTACTTTATATATTTTTACCGCCGTCCGACGGATATAAATATGATACCACGTAAAGGGCGAAAAAGTCAACGGTTTAATGCTTTCGATTGTTTACGTTTTACGATTTTAAGCCGCGTTTTTTTGCGTTTTTAAAAAATTTATTTTTATTTTTAATACGCTTGCTTTCGGTGATAAAATATGGTATCATTTTTTCGTAAACTTTTAAAACAAAAAAGGAGAAATCGCTTTGAGAAAATTTGAAATTTCCACCGATTCTACCGCCGATCTATATGCAAACGAAGTACAGGAGAACGGTCTTTATTTTCTCCCTCTTACGTTTATGCTTACCGAAAAAGGCGTGGTTACCGAACATAAAGACTGCTTTCAGTCGCCTGCGGAATACGTAGATTTATACAACAAGCTCCGCGCGGGGATTATGAGCAAAACGAGTATGAACAACCCCTTCGTTCACGAAGAGCATTTCAGAAAAATGGCGGAGGACGGCGTTAAAGACGCGGTGCATTTCACGATAAGCTACGGTTTGTGCCACACGGTGGACGTCGCGAGAGAAGCCGTAAGCAAAGTGCGCGAAGACTTCCCCGATTTTAACTGCCTTTGCATAGAATGCAGCACGACCACGGTCGGTCAGGGCGCGCTCGTTAAAATCGCCGTAGATATGCGCGACAAAGGCAAAACCGCGCAGGAAACATTCGATTACATAGAAAGCGTAAAAGGCAAATTCCAGCACTTCATCATTGCGGACGACCTTAAATATCTCGTTCGGGGCGGCAGACTTTCCGCGCTTTCCGGCACGATCGGCACAATGCTCAACATAAAGCCCGTCATCGTTTTCAACAAAGAAGGCAAGCTCGTTACTTACAGAAAAGAACGCGGAATGAAACACGCTCTCTCTTCCGTTGCGGACGAGTATAAAAATTACACTTTAAACAAGGACTATCCCCTCGCCTATATCGGACACACCGACAATACGGAAGCCGCCGAAAAATTACAGGCGATGATAAACGAAAGATTCGGGTTCTCTCCCGAAATCAGAATGATAGGACCGGTCATCGGTTCTCATTTAGGACCGAACGTAGTGGCGTTCGCGTTCCTTTCCAACGAAGAAAGACCTCTTTGATTTTTCAAAGTCATCTTTAAAAAAATGCGCAAAGCTACGGGCGGCGGGAGTA
>CAJLXC010000052.1 GCA_905210545.1 uncultured Eubacteriales bacterium
ATAAATATAAAAGATAATTAATTTCTTCTTTAGTCAGTTTTCTGATTTCGCCACGATTTAATCCGGTTAATTTAAGATCTCCGATTTTAATTCTTTTCAAGAAATCTACGGAATTATTGACAGCTTCAAACATTTTTCTTACCTGTCTGTTCCGACCTTCCGTAATGGTAACGTGCAATCTCGACTCTTTTTTATTCGTTTCAATAAGCGTTACGTTACATTTTTTAGTTTTAATTCCGTCAATTACGACGCCGGATCTCAAAACGGATAAATCCTTATCGGAAACCGGCTTTTCGGTTTTAACCAGATATGTTTTAGGAATTTCGTTTTTGGGATGAGTCAGCTTAAACGCAAGGTCTCCGTCATTCGTAAATATCAAAAGACCTTCAGAATCATAATCCAACCTGCCGACAGGATAAACTCTTGCAATATTTTTAGGCAACAAATCCATAACGGTTTTTCTGTCTTTATCGTCTTTTACCGTACAAACGTACCCTTTAGGCTTATTCATAATGTAATAGTCGAAACTTTTTACGATATTAACAGGTCTGCCTTCAACGGTAATTTTATCGTTTATTATATCTATTTCTTCCCCTACGGAACATAATTTACCGTTTTTTTTAACGAGTCCGTCCGCAATCAATTTATCGGCAGCGCGTCTTGAACAAACACCGCTTTCCGCAAGAAATTTATTTATTCTCATATCAGATTATCCTATGTGTATTTATCCTATGTGTATGTTTTAACGTTAAGATACATTTGTTATTGTATAGATTTTTTCGGAAAAAAGCAAGTCATTTTGATAATAAATTTTAATTGCTCCCGCTTCTTTGTCTTTTTCTATAAAACCGTCCGAATATTGCGGATAATCATAAACGACTTTCAGGTTTTGTGATTCTTTTTCCGTCAACGGCACCACAACGTCGTTCTTAATATATAACGGGTATTTTTTTCCTGACTTTTTATCGGTGATAAATCCCGCGATATTGTTTTTCTCCGCAAGCTTATAAATGCTATAATCGTTAAACGCGTTATTTATGAGTTTCTCCGAAACGTCCCACATCGGTCCGCAATTTAATACCACGCAAACAACCTCCATTCCGTTTCTTTCGCAAGAAGTAACAAGACATCTTCCCGCTTTTTTGGTAAATCCCGTTTTTATTCCCGTGCAACCTTCGAGCCGACTAAGCATTTTGTTTTTATTTATCAATCTTCTTTTACGATTTCTTGTCGTAAACGGAATATCCGCGCTTTTTGCCGAAACAATTTCCTTAAAAATCGGATTTTTTATAGCGTAACACGAAATCAGAGCCAAATCGTAAGCGGTTGTGTAATGGTTATCGTCGTGAAGTCCGTGCGGGTTTATAAAATTACTGTTTTCTGCTCCGATTTTTTTTGCGGTTTTATTCATAAGTTCGGCAAAAGTTTTTATATCGCCGGAACAATAAACTGCAAGAGTTTCTGCACAATCGTTGCCGGATCTTAACATTAAGCCATATAATAAATCTTTTACCGTCAATTTTTCCCCTGCTTCTAAATATATACTCGAGCCTTCGACCCCGACGGTATCGGCTGTAACCGTTACGATATCATCGACGTTGCAATTTTCTATTATAGTAATAGCCGTAAGGATTTTGGTCGTGCTTGCCATAAATTTCTTTTGATCTGTGTTTTTACCGTACAGAACTCTGTTTGAGACGGTTTCCATTACAATCTCGCTTTCGCCCGTCTGAGCCGGAGCATAATTCGATTTAACCGAAAACGCAGTAAAGACACATATAACAAATAAAGACAACAAAAGAAAATTCCTTATAAAACTTTTTCTTAAAAACCGACTCATTTTAAGTGTTTTCTCCGTCATAGCTTACGTTTTTAACGTAATTCGTAATAAATTCTGAGGCTTTATCGAAAAGTCCTTCGTAAGTATTTCCGGAAAAAGAAATTATTCTGTAATCCGCGTTTTCCGATTTAATTAAAAACCCGCACGGCTTAATCGAAACTATCGAGCCGTTTCCCGCAGAACATGGTAATTCGTCGTTTTTTGAGAATATACTTATTTTACCGTATTCTCCGCCACCTGCTAAAATTCCGAACGTAACTTTAGAGAGAGGTATAATCAGACTGCCGTCGGGGACGGCAATCGGTGTTCCTATCACGGTATTAACGTCTATCAACGCCCCTATATTTTTTAGCGCGGCGTCAATTGCCGAATTAATTTTTGTTTTTTCTTTGTCTGATCGCATAAATCGTTTTCTCCGTTATAATTTTTATTATGCTTGAAATTATCATTATTAAATTAAAAACAACGTTCAGCCTGATAAACAGATTAAGTTTATTCTTACCGTCATAAACGTTAAACCCGCAATCGATAACCAAATAAGGCTTTTTTAAGCTGTAATAACGCTCGATAAAACTCATTATATATTCTGATATAAACGCAATCGAAACGGGCGTTATCAGGTTATTTTCGCTGCCTGATTCAATAACGATTTTTATCTTGGTAAAATGATAATCCATAAAGGGTTTAATTCTGTCTTTTGCTCCGAGCATCGCCTTATAATTTATTATAACGGCTTTCTTATCGGATAAATGAACGGCAAACCCTTCCGTTATTTTTTCCGCATATCCGCCAACGATTTTTATTATTCCGAACAGATATATCCCGAAAAACGCTTTTTTTTCTTCTTTAAGAAAAGCAGCATTTATACCGAGATTAAGCGGAAAATTTAAAACGCATATGCAAATAAACAACGTCAGCATTATCTTAATATAAGTTATTTTAATAAATTTATACAAAAAACAGCCGACTTTTAATCGACTGTTTCAGAGTGAAAACTATTCTTTTTTATATTTTATCTACCTGCTCGTCTTTAAGAAAATCAGGTAATTCTTCGTCAAAAACGTCAGGCAGATCAAATTCGTCGTCTTTATCGGTTTTTTCGTTTTTTTCCGAATTGCGCTTGATTTCGTCAGAAGTAAAAGCTGCTTCTTTTTCGGCAATTTCGGGTTCTGAATTATTGTCTTCTACGTAAACGTCTTTTTTATACAGATAGTCGTCGCCGTCTTCGGTTGCCCCGTGTATAAGCTTGATTCTGTTCAACAATTCATCGTAATCCGGCAACTCGTCGAGTGAAGATATCTGAAATCTCTTTAAAAATTTATCGGTCGTTCCGAACATAACGGGTCTTCCTACGGCGTCTTTTCTTCCGACCGGTTCTATAACGCCGAGTTCCAGCAATTTTTGTAACGCGTATTCGCTGTTGCCTCTTATATCTTCGAGATCGATTCTGGTAACCGGCTGCTTATATGCGATTATCGCGGCAACCTCCAACATACTTTTAGAAAGCTCACGCTCTTTGATCGGATTGAGAACGGAAGAAACTTCTTCCGCATAGGTCGGATTAGAGCAAAACTGTAATTTCTTATTAAATTTCAGCAACTGAATCCCGCTGTTTGCCGAATATTTTTTCTGAAGCTCCGACACGCAATCGTTAAGCTCTTTCTCCGTAATCCCGAGCTTTTCGGTAATATCGGTAACAGCCACCTGAGTGCCCGAAACAAAAAGAATAGATTCAATTATATTCGTCAATTTCTCCGAGTTCTTCATTCCTGTCTTCCCTTAAAGTTAATGTAATATCGTCAAATACGCCGTTTTGCTCTACGGTTATGTATTGCAGCTTTAACAATTCAAGCATCGCCTGAAACGTTGTAATCAATTCCGTTCTCGTATATCGATGCGGAAACATTTCAAAAAAACTTACCGACTTTCTGTCAAGCAAAACATTTCTGATTTCATCGACTTTATCTTTTACCGTGAATACTTCTTTAGGTATTTCTTTCAGCGTGTTATCCTGACGCTTTTTGTCGTCTACACGCATCATCAATTTCGAAAATGCCGCAATCAGCCCTTCAAGATTAAAATCGTTATAAACGATTTTCACGTCTCCGACGCTTTTATCGGGTTCTTTATAAAACCTTAAAACGTTTTCTCTGCCCTTGAGTTTTTCGCTCGCCTCTTTAAAGAGTTTATATTCTTCTAATTGCCTGATTAAAGCCTGTTCGGGATCTTCAAAGTCTTCGTTGAATTCTTCTATTTTCGGTAAAATCGATTTTGATTTAATCTCCAGAAGGGTTGCCGCCATATTAAGATAATCGCTTGCTTTATCCACGTCTAACTTCTGCAAACCGTCCATATATTGCAAAAATTGAGCGGTAACTTCTGAAACAAATACGTCTTTTATTTCGATTTTCGCTTCTTTTATAAGATGCAGGAGCAAATCGAGAGGTCCTTCGAAGTTTTCAAGCTTTGTAGAATAATCCACGGTAGATTCAAATGCCATCAGAACAACAACCCCCAGAACGCCGTAATAGGTATACCTATATAATACGCGATAAAATTTATGGCAATGCCCAAAACGTCAATTTGCGGGACGTTTGCCAAATCTGCGATAACGCTTAATAGAAAAAGTACATATAATACGTACCTTCCGTAATAACGTAAAAAATAATACAGCCCGTTTTTTCTCTCAACCACGGCGTCAATCGCCATAAAACCGTCTAACGGATAAACGGGAATGAGATTAAAAACAAAAAACGTCAGACAAAAAATAAAAATATATCTTAAAGTCAGTTGCAACGCAAAAGTAAAATAACCGAATTGCGGAATATATAACGAAAGGCAATATAAAGGATAAGCAACAAAGGCTAAAATATAATTAGCCGATACCCCTGCAATCGAAACGGTAAAACAGCCCCTTTTTCTGCGCGTGAAATTATCGGGATTTATCGGCACGGGTTTTGCCCAGCCGAATCCCGCAACGACAAAGCAGACCAAGCCTACCGCGTCAAAATGAGCTAAAGGATTCAGAGTTAATCTTCCCGCAAGTTTAGGCGTTAAATCCCCGTTCTTCACGGCAACGTATGCGTGAGCAAATTCATGAAATGTAATTGCTATTAATATTGCTGGTATTGATAGTATTAGTGCAAGAAAAGCGCCTGGTGTAGTTAAGTAATACTTTAAATTATCTATTATTAATATTGCTATTATTACTATCATCCATGGATTTGAAAATGTGTTATAGAACATAGTTCCTCCTTAATTTCAATTATTATGCTTTTGTTAATTCATCATCAACAAATTGTTTTGCCTCTTCTATATTATCTGTTTCAACAAAAACTTTTTCTTTTTCATCTTCTACAGAAAATCTTTGATATTCTCCTCTAATGTAACTATATATCAAATATCCTTTATATCTTTCTTCAAGATTATCATATCTTCTTCTCATTGGACCTTTACACATAAGATCCTGCATTTCATATTCTTTAAAATCATATTTCATTTTATTAATATCTCTTTATAAATTTTATAAAAATTTTAGCGATCTGCTAAAGGTTTCATTGTTGGGAATAATAATACATCTCTTATTGATGCTGAATTTGTTAATAGCATTACTAATCTGTCAATTCCCATTCCCATTCCACCTGTAGGTGGCAATCCTATTTCAAGGGCATTGATGTAATCGTCGTCCATCATTCCAGCTTCATCATCGCCTCTTTCTCTATTTTTGATTTCATTTACGAATCTCTCATGTTGGTCTATTGGATCATTTAATTCTGAGAAAGCATTTGCATATTCCCTTCCTCCAATAAATAATTCGAATCTTTGTGTCATTTCTGGTTTTCCTGCTACCTTTTTAGCAAGTGGTGAATTTTCAATTGGATATTCATATACAAATGTTGGTTGAATTAATGTTTCCTCAACTTTTTCATCAAATACTTGAGCGATAATATCTCCTCTTGAATTCTTGATAGGGTCAATTTCTATATGCATTTCTTTTAGTACATTTTGTGCTTCTTCGTCTGTTTTTATTGTATTAAAGTCAACTCCTGTTACTTCTTTTATAGCATCAATCATAGTTATTCTCTTCCACTCTGGAGTTAAGTCAATATCAACACCTTGGTAGTTTATCTTCATTGTTCCTAATACTTTTTGTGCTATTTTTGATACTAATTCTTCTGTTAAATTCATCATATCTTCTAAGTTTTCATAAGCTGAGTATAACTCTATAGTTGTGAATTCAGGATTATGCTTTATGTCCATTCCTTCATTTCTGAAAATTCTTCCTATTTCATATACTTTTTCAAAACCACCAACAACTAGTCTCTTCAAGTTTAGTTCTGTTGCAATTCTTAAATACATATCGATATCTAATGTATTGTGATGTGTTATAAATGGTCTTGCTGTTGCTCCACCTGATATTGTGTTTAATATAGGGGTCTCAACTTCAAGGTAACCTTTATCATCTAGTATTCTTTTCATTTCTTTTATTATTTGTGTTCTTTTGATAAATGCATCTTTTACTTCTGGATTCATTATAAGGTCTATATATCTTTGTCTGTATCTTAAATCTGTATCTTTTAATCCATGGAATTTTTCTGGTAGTGGTTTTAATGATTTTGCTAATAAAGTTACTTTCTTAGCATGAATTGAGATTTCACCAGTTCTTGTTTTAAATACAAATCCTGTTATTCCAATAATGTCTCCTATATCATCTTCTTTGAATTGTTTATAGCTTTCTTCTCCTAATTCATTTATGCTTACATAACTTTGAATTTTGCCATCACCATCTTGAATATGGCAGAATGATGCTTTTCCCATTATTCTTTTTCCCATTATTCTTCCAGCTACAGTAACATCTTTACCTTCTAGTTCATCATAATGTTCCATTATTTCTTTACTTGTATGAGTTCTTTCAAACTTTGTAATTTCAAATGGATCATGTCCTTCTTCTCTTAGTTTATCTAATTTTTCTCTTCTTACTTGCATTAGATGATTCATATCTAATGTTTCATTTTCCTGAATGTTGTTTTCATTATTATTTGTTTCCATTTTGACTCTCCTTGTTTATTATTCAATAGTATTATTATACCTCAAATGCTTGTTTTTGTAAACCTTTCGCATTGCAAAAATTATGTAAATTTCTAATTGTTTACTCCATGATGTGCAGTTGGTGCTGAATCATCTATTTTGCTAAAAGTAAATCCATTGCTTAGTCCATAATCTATTATACTTTCTAACGCATTTAATGTTTTTTTATTTCCACTAAAGTCATGCATTAGTACAACATTAGCTCTTGTTTTCCTTAGTCCTTTTGTTACATTGTTATACACATCGGCTGAGTTCTTTGCCTCTCCCGCATCTCCTGATGATACGTTCCAATCAAAATACTTAAATCCTCGTGCTGTTACTTCATTTACTAATTTTGACATTATTCCCGGATTAAATTTACTTATTGTGTTTGAGCTTCCTCCTGGGAATCTTGTATAATAAGTAGTTATTCCTGTTGAATTCTTTATCTTGGTCTGTAATTTTGTTATGTTAGACATATAAGCATCAACAGATTTATATATATCTTTGTAATTATGTGAATATCCGTGAATCCCTACTGTATGTCCTTCAGCCACTTCTCGTTTTATATATTTTTCACCATTACTATCATAATTTAATATAAAGAATGTTGCTTTTACACCCTTTTTCTTTAAAATATCCAATACTTTTGGTGTGATACTAGAGCTTGGTCCATCATCAAAGGTTAAATAGATTACTCCATCTTTATTTTGGCTATTGGCTTCTTGCTGTTTATATACAATAACAGTTCTGCTTGCTTTTCCTTCGTTGCCTTTCGAATCAGATACTTTATATGTGATTGTATATGTTCCTGCTTTATCTGTATTTACGCTTCCTTCTGTTGTTATTTTAGATGTTAAATCTCCATCTTTATCATCTGTTGCTTTTGCACCTTTTTCATTGTATTTGCCACCAACTACGACATACATCCTTTGATTTCCATTTAGTGTTATAACTGGTGCTACGTCATCTATTAAATGTACTTTTCTCTTCTTTTCGGTTGTATTTCCTGATGTGTCAGACACTGTATATACAATTTCAATTTCATCATCATTTATTTTGTTTTGCTTTAATTCTACTTTGTCAGTTATATCTCCATCATAATTGTCAATTGCTTTATATCCCGGATCTTTGTATTCTTTCGCATACGAATATTCTATTTCGTCACTACCTTCTAGAGTTATTTCTGGTGAAATTGTATCAACTATTTGTACAGTTTGCTTATGTGTGTATTTTCTTCCCCATAGCATCGGAATCTCAAGTTCTACTTCATAATTTCCTACTTTATAATAATCAATATTTCCATTTACTTTTATTGACTTTGATACATCTTTTCCCATATATATTGTTTTTGGTTCTTGTAGTTCGGTTCCACTTTTTGCTTCTATTTTTATTGTATTTTTTGAGCTTTCTTCAATGATAGGATTTTTAAAAGATAGTGTAAGAAATGCAATTAATATGTATATTGCAATTATTTCAATTACTCTTATAATTACTCTTTTTTTGCTTTTTTTCATAATATCCACTCCCCATCTTCTAGTTTCCATAGATTCTGTCAAAAACTCCTCCATCTGCAAAATGTTTCCGCTGCACTTCCTGCCAGCCGCCAAAATCATCAATCGTCTTCAGTTCCATATTCAGATCAAAAACATCACTGTATTCCTCCAAAATTTCCTGATTGACCGGACGATAATAATTCTCAGCTGCAATTCTCTGTGCGTCATCAGAATACAGATAATTCAGATATTCCCTGGAAACTTCTTCTGTACCACGATTCTCTGCGACCTCATCCACAACAGCTACCGACGGTTGAGCCAGAACACTGATACTCGGAGCAATGATCTCAAATTCATCCGGATCATCTTTTACAGAAAGAAATGCTTCATTTTCCCAGGCAATCAGCACATCTCCCTGCCCGTTTTCTACAAAAGAGGTCGTAGCACTTCTTGCTCCGGAATCCAGTACCAGAACATTCTGGTATAATTTCTTTATAAATGCTTCCATCTTCTCTTCATCATTATTATATATTTTCTGAGCATAAGCCCAGGCTGCCAGATAATTCCATCGTGCACCGCCGGATGTCTTCGGGTTTGGAGTGATCACAT
>CAJLXC010000053.1 GCA_905210545.1 uncultured Eubacteriales bacterium
ACCTGCCAATACTTACGGCGGTTGCGGGCGCAATCATTTCTAAATGGCAGCCCTCGATAAGCGCGGATTTAATCACTTATTCTATGTATCTGTTGGGTATCATAGTGGCGATTCTTTCCGTGTTGCTTATGAGAAGCACTTCTCTTAAAGGCGAAACGCCGCCGTTCATAATGGAACTCCCCGCGTATCACGCTCCGCAGTTCAAGAACCTGATGGCTCACCTTTGGGATAAGACCAAACACTTCGTTAAAAAAGCGTTTACGATTATACTTGCTTCCACGATACTTATCTGGGTGCTTACTCACTTCTCGTTCAGCTGGAAATTCCTTGAGGACGAAGCGATAAACAACAGTATTCTTGCGCAGGTGAGTATGCTCTTCCAGCCGCTGTTCACGCCGCTCGGCTTCGGCAGTCAGCTCGGACAATTCGGTTGGGTATTCGTTCTCGCGGCGGTTGCGGGTCTTATCGCGAAAGAAAACGTTATATCGACTTTCGGCGTTCTTGCGGCTTGTCTTGCGGGTGCTGAAATTGCCGATCCGGACGGCACGGGTATACCGTACGTTCTCGCAATGATAGCGGATACGGGCATCTCGGTACCGGGACTTATAGCATTCATTGCGTTCAATATGACGACCATTCCGTGTTTCGCCGCGGTAGGTACGGCAAAAGCGGAATTGCCGAACAAGAGCCGCTATCACTGGACGTTGCTGTTCTGGATAGTAACCTCTTATTCGGTAGGCGCGATGATTTACACGATAGGCGCATGGTGGTGGACGGCGTTCATCTGGGCGGCTGTAATCGCGGTGATAGTAACGATTATAGTATTAAGAAACAAGGGTATGCTTGCCCGTAAAAAAGCGTAAATCAAGCATTAAAATTATGGGGATATGGGAAATATTATTGATAATCGCCTGCGCGGCAATAGTCGTCGGCGTCGCGGTTACGTCTTATATCAGAAAAAGACGGGGTAAAGGCTCTTGCGATTGCGGTTGCGACTGTGCGCATTGCAACGCCTGCAAACACGCCCGTAAGCCCGATAAAAAATAAGATGACGCCTCCGCATAAGGTTTATGCGGAGGCGTTTTTCAAGGAAAAATATATAAAGGGTAAATCGATATGGCAGAAGCTCTTAAAGGCGCGGAATAAACTATAATAAGATAAAAAGGAGCGTTTTATGATTAAAACAACGGTAAAAATAAGCGGTATGGCGTGCGGAATGTGCGAAGCTCACGTATGCGACGTGATAAGAAGGAGCTTTAAGGTGAAAAAGGTCGCCGCTTCTCACCTTAAAAAAGAGGCGGTGATACTAACCGAAAATGCTTTGTCGGATGAAGAAATAAAAAAGGCGTTAGATCCTACGGGGTACAGAGTGTTGTCCGTTTCTTCCGAAGAATACGTCAAAAATGGCTTGTTTTCCTTTCTGAAAAAGTAAAAAATCGCAAATTTCTACCGGCGGTAGAGTCGAAAAACTCGACTCTACCGCCGAATCGTTTATTCTATAAGCAAGTGTTTTTGCGGTATAGCGAAATAAGGCATAAGTAGATTGACCTTGTAACATAATAAGCGTTATAATCTATACGCAAAGCCGGACGGGGCGTTTGCGGTTAAATAAAACCCAAGAGGAGTAATTATTCCGCAAAAATATAAATACTATATAAAGGAGTTTTTTATGCTTGATTTTTTATTGAGCGCGGAAGCGGCGTGCGACCTTTCCGCAGAACAAGCCAAAGAAAACAATATAAGTATTCTGCCGATGAACTATTTCGTGGACGATAAAGAATATTCGTCTGCCGATCCCACGCATACCACTGTGGATTTATGCGACCTTATGCGCGCGGGTTCTAAAACCAAAACTTCGCAGCCCAACGATTACGAAGCGGAAGAATATTTTAAAAACCTTATGAAAGCCGACAAAGATATTTTACATATATCTTTTTCGAGCGGGCAGAGCGGAACGGCGGCAACGATGAAAGCCGCGGCGGAAAAATTGAATAAAGAATGGAATCACAAAATTTACGTGGTAGATTCGCTATGTCAATCCGCGGGAGTCGCTTTGCTTTTATATATAGTCAAAGATAAAGCGGAGAAAGGCGGGCTTAACGCAGAACAGGCAAAAGAAATAGCGGAAAAAGAAAAACTCGGCGTGGCGCATTGTTTTGTCGTGGATTCGCTTACGTATCTCGCGCGCGGCGGCAGAATTTCGCAGAAATCCGCCGTCATCGGCAATCTTATCAACATAAAACCCGTAATGCATCTTAACGACGAAGGGAAAATCGTTCTTCTGCAAAAAGTTTTCGGCAGAAATCGTTCTCTTAAAAACGTGATATCGCGTTTTAAAGAAAACTATAACGGACATTTCGGCACGGTATTTATCGCGGAAGCGGGCTGTATAGACGACGCTCGCTTCGTTAAAGAAGAGCTGAACAAAATCAATCCGAGCGTAAACGTTATCATAAACGATTTAGGACCGGTAATCACCTGTCACAGCGGTCCCGGTACTATGGCTGTTTACTTTACGGTGGATAACAGAAACGAAGCGTAAACCGAAAAACGACAATAATAAACGCCCTTTTAGCGGCGTAGCGATAGGGATTTATCGCTACGCCGCAACTATATTTGCCCTACGGCAAGTTATATTGCTAACGCAGTTATATTTTGCTTTCAGCAAAGTGTTATTTCTCTCTTCGAGAGAAGTTAAGGCAAATATAATATAACTTCGGCTGAAAGTCGAAATATAACTGTTTGCAAAGCAAACAATATCACTTTACTAAAAACTCAATTTATTGTATAATAACTACATGAGTGAAAGCATTATAAGAGAAAAAGCAAAAGAATTTGCAAAAAACATAGTATTCCTTACAAAGGAAATCAAGATAAATAAAAAAGAGAGTGTATTATCCAATCAATTACTACGTTCAGGAACAAGTATCGGCGCAAATATCCACGAAGCGCAATACGCACAAGGAACGGCAGACTTTATTTCAAAGCTAGAAATAGCATTAAAAGAATGTTTTGAGAGCGAATATTGGTTAGAACTATTATTTGAAACAGGTTATATAGAAGAAAAACAATATAAAAAACTTAATAACGATTGTGGGGTTATAAGAAAAATGCTAATTTCTTCTTGTAAAACCTTAAAGGCAAAAAATGATTAGCGTTTCAAAACATTACGATTTACTTATAGAAAACGGCAACGATCCTGTTTTAGACGGGAAATTATTATCCGAATATATGAACAAGTGGGATGGAGAAGAATTTATCAATCTTCTTGACTTGGATAAAAATAAAACTGTTCTCGAAATCGGTTGCGGTACGGGTAGAATTGCTAAAAAAATCGTTGATTTATGTAAAATATACGTTGGAATAGACGTTTCACAAAAAACGATAAACGTAGCAAGAAATCATTTTAAGAAGGAAACAAACGCAACGTTCATTGACGGTGATTTTCTCAATTATGATTTTACTAAAATGTATGACGTGATTTGTTCCACATTAACTTTTATGCATATTCAAGATAAAGAATATGCTCTAACGAAAATCTTCAGTTTGCTAAAACAAGACGGCAAAGCGGTATTATCGATAGATAAAAATCAGCAAACTTATATAAATACCGGTTATAGCAGAATTACGATTTTTCCAGATACCCCGAATACAATATGTGGGCTTTTGAGACAGATAGGGTTTACTAATATAGAGGTAAAGGAAATAGAATTTGCCCATATAATTAGCTGTATAAAAAATTGAAGTATAGCACACTATACTTTGCAAGCAATGTCGTGTGTTTTTGCAAAGCAAAAAGACAAAGGGTAGCAAAATTTGCTACCCTTTTACAATGTACTAAAAAATCCCTAATGGGGACGCGCTTAAAAGGGCGTTTTTCTTTCTGAGCGTTGCGCTTGATTTGATAATTCATTTTTCTAAGCGTTGCGCTTGGTCTGAAAATTCAATGTTTTTTCGCGTTAATAAAGCCGAGGAGCGTCGGTCGGAATCGAGCGTTCGGCGGAAAAGAAATTCAGGCGATTATAAAACCCGATATAAACACCGCGATGCAGGCGAGAATCGCAACCGTCAGCATAGAACGCTTGCATAGCGCGGCGATTATGGCAACGCCCGTTCCGACGAGCGCGGTGTAAAAGTTTCCCGTAGAATAAAACACGTAGGGGAAAGTCATCGCGGCAAGCACGGCAAACGGCATATAATGCATTACGCTGTTTACGTACCGGGATTTTATCCTTTTTCTGAAAAACGCAAACGGTATAACTCTTATCAGGTAGGTTACGGCTGCCATGGTGAGAACGAGAAGTACCATTTTAAGTTTATCCGACATTTCCGTTTTCCTCCTCGTTCGGATTTTCCGCGGCTTCCGCTTTGTCGGCGGAATTTTCGTTTTCGCTTTCGTTTACGGGAAAAATCGCCGCTACGACGAAAGACGCCGCAAGCGCGGCAACGATAACGGACATACCTGATGATAACCCCTTAAACCAAGGCACGTAATATAACGCGCACGAAAGTCCTGCGCCAAGAAGACTCGCCGCAAGCACGCCTCTTTGCGACAGCGACGGCGGCAGAATTATCGCTATAAACATAGCGTAAAGCGCGATGCCGAGCGCATAAGCCGCGTTATCCGGCAGAACGTTGCCGAAAACCGCGCCTATAAGCGTACCCGTCGCCCAACCGATATAAGGGAGCAGGGCAAGACCGTAAAAATACTTAACGCTTATTTTCCTCGGTTTTGCCGCCGCAAGCGCAAAAATTTCGTCGGTGATAAACGCTGCGCACAAAAGCCTGCGCCCGACCGTAAACGAATCGTCCGTTTTTTGCGAAAGGGCTATACTCATTATGAAATAGCGCGAGTTGATAACGAGCTGCATAACGGCGATTTCCATAAACGAGCCGAGCGCGGCAACTACGCCGAGTCCCGCGAGCTGCCCCGCTGAAGTAAGGTTCGTCATAGAAATAAGTACGGAGATTATTACGGGAACGCCAAGAAGACTCGCCTGCACGCCGAACGCAAACGATACGGAAAGGTAAGCAAGGCTTACGGGCAGACCGTCTTTTACGCCGTTTTTGAAAGTTAAAGAAGAATTATTCATAAATTATAATCGTGAAAAGACTATTCGCAAAGATCGGCTACGGAAAAGTTTATGATTTTGCCGAGTTCCGAAAACGGAACTTCTACGAAATAACCTATTTTGCCCGCAGAAAAAACGATTTTATTATGCTCGGCGGCGGAAGAGTCGAAAACCGTGGTAAAAAACTTTTTCATTCCGACAGGAGAACAGCCGCCGTGAATATATCCCGTGAGCGGCAACAAGTCTTTTGATTTGAGCATAGAAACGTTTTTTTCTCCGACCGCGGCTGCTGCTTTTTTCAAATCGAGTTCGCGGTGTACGGGTATATCGAAAACGTAGTGCGCGTTGCTTTTGCCGACGGTGACGAGCGTTTTAAAAACGCGTTCGTAAGGGAGTTTCAACGCGTCTGCCGCGTCCGTGCCGGAAATCGCGCCGCTTTGAGTGTAGTTAAGTATTGCGTAAGGGATTTTTTTGCCGTCTAAAAGACGCATAACGTTGGTTTTTTCTTCTTTCACGATTGTACCTCGCAAAAAATTTTTACGAAAAAAGTATATCACTAAAACGTTTTCCTTTCAAGCAAAAATCGCGCGGGCGGAAAAGAATAAAAAAGATTTTTGCAAATTGTATTTACAAATCGGTTAAAATTTGTTAAAATGTGATTAACGAAATTTTTGCCGCAAAGAATTAAAAAAGAAGTTTTCGGCATACTGAAAAGAAAAAAGCTTTTAAGGGAGGCTTATTATGAAAAAAGGAAGTTTTATCGTAGGAACGATTTTTTTGGTTCTTACTCTTGCGTGTTGCATTTTCGCCAACATCGTGACGGCGGATAATCTTAAAATCGCGCAAAGCAATTCGCTGCAGGGTCTTGCGCTTATAATGACCATTCCGCTCGCATTGCTCGGCTATATATGTCAAGCCGTAACGGGCGCGGTTTCGTTCGGGTGCTTCGTGGGGTGCTGGGCTTCCGAGAGCAAAAAAATTAAAATCCTGTCTATCGTTTTTGCCGCAATCGTAGGCGTACTCATAGTTTTCAGCGTCATCTTTTTCGTAACGTTCGCAAAAATCGCAAACAGCGGAACGGAAGACGCTTTGTTGTCGTATTTTTTCAGAGCGTAAACCGATAAAAAAGCGCGTTGCCCCGCGCCGTCATTGCGCGGAGCATAGCGATACGGCAAGCAAGTTTTGCCCGCGCCGTCATTGCGGGGAGCATAGCGATGCGGCAAGCAAGTTGCCCCGCGCCGTCATTGCGAGCGTTAGCGCGGCAATCCCGTTTATATATAACGGCAAAAATTATGCGAATACAGCCATACAGACCGTGCCTGCAATGATTAAAACAAGACCGACAACGGCTTTTGGCGTTAAACGTTCTTTAAGGAATATCGCGGAGAAAACCACCGTTATCAGAATGCTCAATTTGTCTATCGGTACGACAACGCTGACTATTCCTGTCTGAATCGCGCTGTAATAGCACAGCCAGGATGCGCCCGTGGTTACGCCTGAAAGAAGAATAAACCCTAATTCTTTCTTGTTTACGGTTTTAACGAGCGGCATTTTATTTTTGCCCAAAACGATTGCCCAGGCGAAAATCAGGACGACAAACGTTCTTATCGCCGTGCCGAGATTGCTTTCTACGTTCGCGATACCTATTTTGGCAAATATGGAAGTAAACGCGGCGAATATTGCAGATAATGCTGCGTAAATCAACCATTTTTTTGATTGTTTGTCGTAAGATGAATCGTCAGGCAACTCATTTTCGGAATGGGAACGCTTTTTTTCTATCATTAAAAGTGTTCCCGCAAAAATCGCGGCTATGCAAACAAGCTTTATCAAAAGCGCGTTTGTTTCGTCAAATAGTATTATTGCAAAAATAACGGATAAAACCACGCTCGACTTGTCTACGGGCGCGACTTTATTGACGTTGCCCAAAGCCAGCGCGCGGAAATAACACAACCAGGAAATTCCCGTGCATAATCCCGAAATAACGAGAAAAGTCGCTTCTTTTGCGGTTATGCTCGCAATCGAACCGAACGACCCGACGATCAGCACCATTATAATCGAAAAGATTAAAACGACAAACGTTCTTATCGCCGTCGCTACGTCGGAATCCGTATTTTTAACTCCGCATTTTACCAAAACGGAAGTAACGCCCGCAAATACTGCGGAAAGGCTTGCTGTAAGAATCCACATAATATTATACCCGTCGCGTTTGCGTCGTTCTTTTATCGGATTGTCGGGGTTGCGGTTTTTGCAACGGCTTAAAGCAAACGCACGTATATTATTATATACTTGCATACCGAAAAAATCAAGGGTATAAAAACCAAAAGAAATTTTTCTTCTTGCCACGCTTGTCACGGGAGATTGCTTTTGCAAGGCAAGAACGGAAAGGAGATCGCCGCGGCTTTTGTTCTCCGTGGAGATATGCGTTCCGTTTAACGCTGCTCACATAAAAAAGCCTGTCCGCAAGAATTACGATAATCGGGGTTACGGGTTCGCGCAACGCGGCAAAAAACAGAGTTACTACAGAAAAGATAAATAGAAAATTTGGGGTTATAAAGATAATAATGCTGGATTTATATGTGGCGAGAGCCGTAAACGGCTTTCGCGAGGCGTGCGGAGGATTTTTTACGCCGATATTGAAAATAATCACGACGTCGGGCAATCTCGGTCTGATTTTTATCGTTTCCGCGATAATTGTTCTGTTTTTCAAAAAAACGCGCAAAGCGGGTATCGCCGCTCTTATCGCCGTTGCAATAGGCGCGATAATTACCAACGCGCTTTTAAAAAACGTTGTGGCGAGAGCAAGACCGTTTGCGGACGTCGATTCAGAATATTACGCGTTCTGGAAAGCAGCGGGCAGTCTTGCCGTAAGCGATTATTCGTTCCCTTCGGGGCATACTACCGCGGCTATGGCGTTCGGCGCGTCGCTGTTTCTTGTTTTCGATAAGCGTTATTCCTGGGCGTTTCTCTTAATACCCGTATTGATGGGCTTTACGAGAATTTATTTCGGCGTGCATTATACGACGGACGTTCTCGGCGGAATGATAGTCGGCGGAGTTGCCGCAATAGCGGCATATTATATCGTTCGGCTGTTATGCAAAAACCCGAAAATCAAAGAATTTATCGGATAGAGAATTAAAACCCGAAAAACGCGGGCGTTGCAATTC
>CAJLXC010000054.1 GCA_905210545.1 uncultured Eubacteriales bacterium
GTATGACGTATTTTCTTAACAATACAGAGCAGTCGTATCTGAGATTAGGAGAAATGAAAGCTCCCTCTTATATCAGTTGGGGAAATTGCAACCGTTCCGCGCTTATAAGAGTTCCCGCCAGCAGAACGGGAAAAAGATTTGAATTGCGCTCGCCGGACGGCGCGGGGAATATTTATCTTGCTTATGCGCTTATATTATATGCGGGAACGGACGGGATCAGAAAGAATCTTAAATTACCCGAAAAGAGCGAAAAAAACCTGTTTGAATGTAATTCCGTTTTCGACCGTCTCCCGGATTCTTTGGAGAACGCAAAGAAAGAAGCGGAAAACAGTGCATTTATAAAAAAATATTTAGATAAAAAGTTTATCGGATAAACGATTATGCCTGTCGAAAAAGAATGGCGGGTTCTTGTCGTTTCCTCGTCTGTTAAAGGTTCTGAATTTATCGAAAAAAACCTTACTGAAAATTGTCGCGCGGAATACGTAACGAGCGGCGTTGAGGCAAGGCTTTGTCTGTCGCAAAAAGATTACGACGTCGTTTTGATAAATTGCCCGTTAAAAGACGAGTTTGGCTCCGAACTTGCGGAAAACGTTATAAAAGATTCGTATGCAGGCGCAATGTTGCTCGTCAGAAACGACGTGTACGAAGGCGTCTCTTCTGCTATGGAAAAAATAGGCGTTTTCTGCGAACCTAAGCCTGTTTCGGTTCAATCTTTCGTTCAAGGACTGCGTATGACGATTACTACTTGTCAAAGGCTTAAAGGACTTGTAAGAAAGACGGAAAGTCTGAAAGAAAAAATGGAAGAAATAAAGCTTGTCGGCAGAGCGAAGCTTTTGCTTATAACAAAACTTTCTTTCACCGAAGAAGAAGCTCATAAATATATAGAAAAACAGGCGATGGACAGGTGCGTAAAGAAAACCGTCATTGCGTGTGATATAATAAAAAATTATAACGATTAGAGGTTTTATATGAAAAAATACATATTCGTAACCGGCGGCGTTGTGTCGGGCTTAGGCAAAGGCATAACGGCTGCTTCTTTAGGGCGTTTGTTAAAGGCTCGCGGGCTAAAAGTCGCAGCGCAAAAATTAGATCCGTATATAAACGTTGATCCGGGAACGATGAGTCCTTATCAGCACGGAGAAGTTTTCGTGACGGAAGACGGCGCGGAAACGGATCTCGATCTCGGACATTACGAAAGGTTTATAGACGAAAATCTTAACAGGTTTTCTAATCTCACCACGGGAAAGGTCTTCTGGAACGTTCTCAATAAAGAAAGAAGGGGCGAATATCTCGGCTCAACCGTTCAGATAATTCCGCACGTTACTAACGAGATAAAAGAGTTTATCTATCGCGTGGGAAGAGAAACCGACGCAGACGTGGTTATTACCGAAATAGGCGGAACGATAGGCGATATAGAATCTCAACCGTTTTTGGAAGCGGTAAGACAAGTGTCTTTGGAAGTAGGCAAAGAAAACAGTTTGTTTATTCACGTAACGCTCGTTCCGTTTCTGTCGGGTAGCGACGAACATAAGAGCAAGCCTACGCAACATTCAGTAAAAGAATTGCAGGGAATGGGCGTTAATCCCAACATTATAATCCTTCGCTGCGACGAACCGTTAGAAGAAAATATTTTTAACAAGATAGCGTTGTTCTGTAACGTAAAAAAAGATTGCGTTATAGAAAATATTACGTTACCGATTCTATACGAAGCCCCTCTGATGCTTGAAAAGAACAATTTTTCCGACGTGGTTTGCCGCGAACTCGGTATCGACGCTCCTAAACCCGACCTTACCGAATGGGAAAATATGGTTGATAAAATCAAAACTCTTCACAAAGAAGTGAACATTGCTATTGTCGGGAAATACGTTGCTCTTCACGACGCGTATCTTTCCGTTGCGGAAGCGTTAAGACACGCTGGTTACTGGCTTGGCGCAAAGGTTAATATATTGTGGGTGGACAGCGAGACCGTGACTGACGAAAACGTTTCCGAAAGACTTAAATCCGCAGACGGAATACTTGTGCCGGGCGGTTTCGGTAACAGAGGAATCGAAGGCAAAATCGCGGCGGCAAAATACGCTCGCGAAAACGACGTTCCGTTTTTGGGCATTTGTCTCGGAATGCAGGTTGCCGTTATAGAATTCGCGAGAAACGTTTGCGGAATTAAAGACGCAAATTCCGGGGAATTCGATGCGGACTGCAAAAACAAGGTGATAGACTTTTTGCCCGATCAAGACGACAGCGTGAATAAAGGCGGAACTTTAAGACTCGGAGCGTATCCTTGCAAAATTGCCGAAAATACAAAACTTTACGAGTGTTACGGCGAGAACGAAATTTACGAAAGGCATCGCCATCGTTATGAGTTTAACAACGATTACCGCGAAATTCTTACCAAAAACGGTCTTGTTATAGGCGGAACGTCTCCTGACGGCTATATCGTAGAAACGATTGAAAATCCCGCCGATAAATTCTTTGTGGGCGTTCAGTTCCATCCGGAATTCAAAAGCAGACCCAACAAACCTCACCCGTTGTTTTTGGGACTCGTAAAAAACTCGATGAAATAAAAAAATTTTTACGACCTCTGAATGCTTGTATTTTTGTTTCACGATTTAAAACTTGAGAGAACATTTCTTTGATTTTTAAAAAAACGAAGGTTTTTACCTTCGTTTTTTAAAATCGTGAAATGCATTTTTAGACGCTTTTTGGTTAAATAATGGCTAAAATGAGCCGAAACGGGTAAAAATTTTACTTGACAAACGCATATAAATACCCTAAGATTATAAATCGTGAACGATTCAATCCGGAGGACGGTCGATAATGTGCGGAATAGTAGGTTACATAGGGAATAACGTAGAAAAAGTTTTAATTAAAAAGCTTAAAAAGCTCGAGTACAGAGGATACGATTCGGCGGGAATCGCCGTCGGCGCAAACGACGGTTTTTCAGTCTTTAAAGCAAAAGGTGAGATAAAAAATCTCGAATCAATCGTTAAGGAAACGAAAGGCGCTACGGTGGGCATCGGGCATACGCGTTGGGCGACTCACGGTAAACCCGACGAAATAAATGCGCACCCGCACATTTCTTCCGATAAAAAATGGGTTTTGGTTCATAACGGAATAATAGAAAATTACGGCGAACTTAAAGAAAAACTTATCGCCGCGGGAATGGATTTTTACAGTCAGACCGACAGCGAAACGATCGCAAAGCTTCTTCAATATTATTCTTGCGAAGACGGGCTTGAAACGTTGCGAAAAACCGTTACGGCTCTTCGCGGAAGTTATGCGCTTGCAATAATGAGGGCGGGCGAAAACGCCGTTTATTTTTCAAAAAACAGAAGTCCTCTTTTCGTGGCGTTAAACGGTAAAAACGCCCTTATTGCAAGCGACGTGATATGTTTTAAGGATTTTGCCAAAGAATACTACGTTCTCGAAGACGGCGAATTCGGCGTTGTTAAAGACGGTAAGCTTACGGTGAAAAACGAAATAGGCGACGTGTCTAAAAGTCCCGTTATATTAGAAAATATCGACGACTATTCGGAAAACGAGTACGATCACTATATGCTTAAAGAAATTTTTGAAACAAAAAATTCTTTAACGAGTATTGCGGAATACTATTCCGTTCCGGAAAATTATAAAGAATTGTCAAAGATAAACATAAATAATTACAATAAAATAGTTTTGGTAGGTTGCGGAACGGCTTACCACGCCTGTCTTTTCGGCGCGAAATTTTTGCACGATAAAATCGGGGTGGACTGCTTCACTTTCGTCGCAAGCGAATTCAGATATTCCGATCAGAAGATAAACGAAAAAACGCTTTTATTCTTAATAAGTCAAAGCGGAGAAACCGCAGATACTCTTGCCGCGATGGAACTTGCGCGCGAAAAAGGGGCAAAAACGGTTGCGATAGTAAACGTGGAATACAGCACGCTTGCAAAACGGGCTTCCGTTTGCGTGCCTATAAAAGCGGGAACGGAGGTTGCCGTTGCGTCGACCAAAGCGTATAGTTCGCAGATTGCGGTTTTATATCTCGTTGCGGAAATTCTCGAAGCGTCGCTTAAAAATACCGAGTATTCAACGGACGAATTGAAAGAATTTATAAAATATTTCAATTTCGGGCAAATTCAACTTTACAGAATGATAGCCGATGTGTTAAGATATCAGCGTAAGATTTTTATGATAGGTCGCGGCGCGGATTATTATTCCGCAAACGAGGCGAGTTTAAAAATCAAAGAAACCTGTTATATCGACTCCGACACGTATTATGCGGGTGAGTTAAAACACGGTTTTCTTGCGTTGATTGACGAAACTACTTACGTAGTCGTTTTCGCGACGGAAAAATCCGTGTTGTCCAAATTGCTTTGCAATGCGGAAGAAGCGTATTCAAGGGGTGCAAAGCTTATTTTGTTTACTTGTTTCGACGTAGAAGAGTCTTTCACGTCAAAATGCGAACACGTGATAAAAATAAACGATTCCGAAAACGGGTTGCAAGCGATAAACAATATCGTACCTTGGCAACTTATTGCTTATTACACGTCGATCGCAAAGGGGATAAACCCCGACAGACCGAGAAATCTCGCAAAAAGCGTTACCGTAGAGTAACGTTAATTATAAAAACTAATGAGGTGTTTATGCAAAGACAAACAGTGCTTGTCATCGACTTCGGCGGACAATACAATCAATTGATTGTCAGAAGAGTCAGAAATCTGAACGTTTACGCGGAACTTGTTCCCGCGGATATTTCGCTCGAAAAAATTAAGGCGTATAATCCCATAGGTATAATATTTACCGGCGGCCCGTCGAGCGTTTTCGGCGAAGATTCCCCTAAGATCGACGAGTCTGTTTTTTCTTTAGGAGTTCCCGTTCTCGGAATATGTTACGGAATGCAGCTTACGGCGTATGAACTCGGCGGAAAAGTCGTTCACGCGGACGTGAGAGAGTACGGAAGACAGAAGATTTTTTATTCTGAAAGCGTATTGTTCGACGGCGTTTCCAAAGAGAATTTTTGTTGGATGAGTCACACCGATCAGGTAAGCGAACTGCCCGACGGATTTAAGGTGACTGCACATACCGAACATTGCGCCGTTGCCGCTTACGAAAATGCGGAAAGAAAAATTTTTGCCGTTCAATTTCACCCGGAAGTCGTTCATACCGTTGACGGAAATAAAATTTTAAGCAACTTCCTTTACAAGGTTTGCAATGCCGACGGGGACTGGAAAATGTCCGATTACGCGACCGAAAGCATAAATAAGATTAAAGCTAAAGTCGGCGACAAAAAGGTTCTTTGCGCGATGAGCGGCGGCGTGGACAGCGCGGTTGCCGCAACGCTTTTACATAAGGCGGTAGGGGATAATCTGACTTGTATTTTCGTCGATCACGGACTTCTTCGTAAAAACGAAGCGAACGAGGTTATGAGCGTTTTTAAAGACGGAATGGGGATGAACCTGATTAAAGTCGATGCGGGAAAGTATTTCCTTAAAGAGCTTAAAGGCGTCAAAGAGCCGGAGAAAAAACGCAAAATAATCGGTAAAGCATTTATAGACGTGTTCAGCGAACAGGCTAAAAAAATAGGTAAAGTCGATTTTCTCGTTCAGGGAACGATTTATCCGGACGTTATCGAAAGCGGCTTGGGAAAAAGCGCGGTGATAAAGAGCCATCATAACGTAGGAGGGTTGCCTTCCGTTGTGGATTTTAAAGAGATAATCGAGCCGCTCAGAAGTTTGTTTAAAGACGAGGTTCGCGCGCTCGGGTTAGAACTCGGATTGCCCGAAAAAATCGTAATGCGTCAACCGTTCCCGGGGCCCGGTCTTGCGATAAGGATTTTGGGCAATATCACCGAAAAAAAGATAAAACTTTTGCAGGACGCCGACTATATTTTCAGAGAAGAAATAGCAAAAGCCGGTCTCGATAAAGTTATCTGGCAATATTTTGCGGTTCTTACGGGTATGAGATCCGTCGGTGTAATGGGCGACGAAAGAACATACGATTACACGATTGCGTTGCGAGCGGTGACGAGTATAGACGGTATGACTGCGGATTGGGCAGATATTCCGCACGACGTAATGTCAACTATCTCATCGAGAATAGTGAACGAGGTTAAAAACGTAAATCGCGTAGTTTACGACGTAACGAGCAAACCTCCCGCGACTATCGAATGGGAATAATTTTTTAGAAAACGTTTTATAAGAGGTCGATTTTAGTTATCGACCTTTTTTTTACTTTTAAAAACCCGCAATCGAACGATTTTTATTTACAAATTTTGTTTTATATGTTATACTAAAATAAAAAAACTGGGGATTGTAGTATGAAACGTCTTTCAAAAAAGCAGTTGGTTCTATCTGTTTCGTCGATTGCGATTTTAGTGATTTCGCTTGTTATAATGCTTTTGGATATCTTTATTCCGATTGATTTATGGGTACACCCGGTACTCACTTTTTTGTTTTGCCTGTTTATAGGCTTCGGAATTATGTGTCTTGCGCTCGGATTTTCCGAAAAATCGCCGTGGTATTTCTTTTTAAGCGCGATTTTGCTCGGTCTTGCTTTTATTTACGCGTTCGCTTGTTCCGTTCCGAAATACTGGTGGATAAGTCTTGTCGCGGTAATCGTGGTATGGACGATATTTGCGGTGTTGAGCTTTATGAGCGCGGGTAATCGCACGGAAGATATCGCGCTTAATAAATCTCCCGAATATAAAAATTACGAACAGAGAAAAGCCGAACGCGAAAAGGCTGAAAGCGAAGCACAGCCCGAAGCGTTGCCGGAGTTAAAATCATTTAAAGACGAAAAATAGAATACGGAAATATATCATGGATCAAAGAAATTTAACGTTGCTTACCGATCTTTATCAGCTTACGATGATGAACGGTTATTTAAAAGAAGGTCGAAAAGACGAAACCGCGGTTTTTGATGTTTTTTTTCGTCAGAACGGAATGATAACGTATTCCGTTGCTTGCGGATTAGAGCAGGCCGTGGATTATATTCTCAATCTTAAGTTCGGAAAAGAAGAAATAGATTATTTAAGCGGTCTGAATATTTTTTCGGATGAATTTATCGATTATCTTAAAAACTTTAAGTTTACGGGCGATGTTTACGCCGTTCCCGAGGGGACGGTGGTTTTCCCCGGAGAACCTATTTTTACGGTTAAAGCCCCCGTTATGCAGGCGCAGCTTGTTGAAACGGCTGTCCTTAATATCATAAACTTCCAGACTCTTATTGCTACCAAAGCCGCAAAAATCAGATATGCGGCTAAAAACGATTTGGTAATGGAATTCGGTTTAAGGAGAGCTCAGGCTCCCGATGCGGGAATATACGGCGCGAGAGCCGCCGTTATCGGCGGTTGCGATTCCACGTCTAACGTTCTTGCGGGAAAAATGTTCGACATTCCCGTTGCGGGAACGCATGCTCACAGCTGGGTTATGAACTTTAAGGACGAATATACCGCGTTTAAGGCGTATGCGGACGTTTATCCGGATAACGCGCTTTTGCTTGTAGATACTTACGATACTTTAAATCAAGGTGTTCCGAATGCAGTAAAGGTTTTCGGAGAACTTAAAGAAAAAGGGTACAAACCCAAAGGGATAAGGCTCGATTCGGGCGATCTTGCGTATTTATCCAAAAAAGCCAGAAAACTTTTAGATGACGCGGGTTATCCCGATACCGTTATATGCGCGTCGGGAGACCTTGACGAGTACTCTATCAGTTCGTTAAAAAATCAAGGGGCGAAAATCAACTCCTGGGGCGTAGGAACTCGTTTGATAACAAGCGCCGATATGCCCGCGCTCGGCGGTGTTTATAAGCTTGCCGCGGTTTACGATGATAACGGTAAAGAGATTCCTAAAATAAAGGTTTCCGAAAACGCCGAAAAAATAACCAACCCGGGATTTAAAAATATTTATCGTGTTTACGACAAAGCGAGCGGTAA
>CAJLXC010000055.1 GCA_905210545.1 uncultured Eubacteriales bacterium
CAGAACTCATTCTCAAATTTAATATTTTTTTGTCTAAACTTTGGGGTTCACTTCACTTTCGGACGCTTTTTCTTTTTGTTTTTTCGGGAATGAATGGTGTTTATTGCTCACGCTAGAGTATAAAATAACAACCCACCCGCGTACGGGTAGGTTGTTATTTGGTAGCCCCACGGAGAATCGAACTCCGGATTCAGCCTTGAGAGGGCTGCGTCTTAACCGCTTGACCATGAGGCCGTGTATGGAAATTTTTGCGTTATCTCTCAATCGCTTGACTATTTTATCACAATTTTATAAGTTTTGCAACAAAAATAAAGGAGATAAACCAAAAAATAAAACCTGCATCGGCCGACGGAAAGGAAATAATTAACCCGTTATGTCAACAGGTGAAGTGTTCTGCCGCGTTGATTCTGCATCTTCCTGATTAAATGATCGCGGAATCCGCGATCGGAAGCTCCGCTCGGCAAGGCGGACGCGAACCTTCTGATTTATTATTGTGGATTTTTTTGACCCTTCCTATCGCACCGCGAAGGCTTCACGCAAAACGAACCGCGGTATGCGTTTCGTTTTACGCTTTTATTGTATCAAAAATTTTTTCGTAATGCAATAGTAATTATTGACTTTTAAAAAATTTTGTTCTAAAATTTAGAAAAAAAACAAGGGAAATCGTCAAATGAAAAAGCTCGTCAATTATAGACCTGCGGTTTTTGCCGCGTTATCTGTGACCGCGGGTATATTGACGGCTTATTTTTGTTTAACGGAAAACGTCGCGGGAATAGTCGTTGCCGCAACGCTTTCGATAATCGTCTTTTCAGTCTCAATCGTATATGGCGCGAGCGTTAAAAAATTAAAACAAACGCTTGCGTTATGTGCGATTTTTGCCGTGCTTGTTCTGCTTGGTTTCGGTCTTTTCGCCTGTAAAACGTACGACTATAAAAACGCGGATTCTGACAGTCACTATTATTCCGTTTGCGGAAGAGTTATCCGCAGAACGGAAGCGGATTACGGGAGTTTTCTGATTCTTTCCGACGTGGAGCTTGACGGGATAAAAAAGGGGAAAACCTCATTTAAAGTCTCGCTGTTTATAAACGGAGATTCGGCTGCCGATACGGGAGACGTGATTTCGTTCCGCGCCGCGCTTTACGACAGATCTCTTTTTTATGAAGGAAAGTTTTCGGCGCAGAACGTTGCAAACGGCATAAAATACTCCGCGACGGCAGACGCTTCGGACGTTTCCGTAATCGGGCATAAAGAATCGTTGTTTCAAAAAGCGGCAGGATTTATCGATAATTCTCTTAAAAGCGGACTTTCGGGCGACGAATACGCCGTCGCAAAAGCAATGCTTCTCGGGGATTCTTCGGAAATGCATTCGGAAACGCTTTATTCTTACAGAAGCGCGGGCGTTGCGCATATTTTCGCCGTTTCGGGGTTGCATATAGGGTTTGTCGCGGCGGTCGCGGGGTTTGTCCTTAAAAAACTCAAAGCCGACGCGGCGATAAGGTTTGCGGTGATTTCCGCGTTATGCTTTATCTATTCGGGTATTTGCGGTTTTTCAGCTTCTTCGGTAAGAGCTTTCATTATGTGTGCCGTGTTGCAGGCTTCGGCGATTTTCGGCAATCGGTACGACTCGCTGTCTTCCGTTTCGGCAGCAATGTTTATCGTTCTTATAATCAATCCCGTGCAGTTGTTTTTGCCCGGATTTAAATTGTCTTTCGGCGTCGTATTCGGTCTTATATTATTATCAAAACCGATTTCCTCTTTGTTTCGGTTTCTGCCCGAAAAAATTGCCCGTTCCTTGGGCGCGGTCTTTGCGGCGCAGATTGCGGCTATCCCGATTTCGCTTGCGGAATTCGGGAGTTTTTCTCTTGTTGCCGTCGCTTTCAACCTGGTTTTTATTCCCGTGGCGGGCGTAATTTTCGTAACGTTGCTCGCAGCGGCGATATCGGGCGGCATTTTCGGGATTTCTTCGATAACGCTGTTCGCGCTCGAATACGTTCTCGAGGCTGTCAATTTCCTTATAAAAGTCGTAGATTACAGAATTTTTATCGTCGGCGGTTTTACGCTGGGCGCGTTTGCCGCTTTCTATTACGCCGCGCTTATTATTCCTTGCGGAATATTTAATCTTAAAACCGTAGTAAAAATCGCCGGCTCGGCGGTTTGTGTCCTCGCGTGCGTGATAGGAACGGTAACTTATAACGTCGGCGAACACGAAAGGGTAAAGGTGTACGTTTCCGGCTCGGAGAGCGTATCTTTCACGCTCGCTTCGGTAAAAGACGAAAACGTACTGATAATTCATTGCGCAAAATACGCTTTTTCGACGAGTTCGCTTAAAAAATTGTCGGAAAAAACCGGCGTGAAAAAGTTAGACGCGGTCGCGCTGTTGTACGGCGAAAACGATTTTTCTCTGCAGGTCGCGGCAACGCGGTTAAACAAAGCGTTTGACGTAAAGAATATAATTTATTACGGAGCAAAACGCGAAAAGGAAGAGACAATCACGAAAAAATCCTTTCCCTCGATAAAATGCGTCACGGCAGACGAACCTTTCTTTGCGAGAAATTTGCGGATGGTTTTTTCGCACGGGGCGAGAGTTGCGACAATAACCGTAGGGAAGAGAACGATTACCGCTTGCGGAAACACGAGCGGAGAAAATTTCAGAGAATATGATTTTGAAAAGTCCGACGTAGCCGTGGTTTACGACAGGGCGGAAGAGCTTTTTGACGCGATAACCGCAGAAAGGTTTGCGGTTTGCCGCCGTAGTCCCGTTTTCGACGACGGGGAAAGCGAGGGAACTCTTTTTATAAAAATTTAAAATAAAAACCGTTTAATGCGGGCGATTATTTGTTGCCAAACTTTTTTATTAGTGATAAAATGTATAAGAGGAAGTTTGGATTTGAAGTATTCGGAGTTAAAAAACGCGATAAAAGACGGCTCAAAACCGTCGCCCGTATATCTTTTGGAAGGCGAAGACGCTTATTTCAGAGAGCGGGGTTTAGTCGCGCTTAAAAGCAGGTATTTATCCGAGCCGTCTTTGAATCTCGCCGTGTTTGACGGCGCGGATTGCAACGGCGGCGAATTTGCTTCTTCGCTTACCGCGTACCCGTTTATGAGCGAAAAAAGGCTGACGGTCGCGCGCGAATTTTATCCCAAGAAAGGCTCGAATAAAGAACTCGAAGAGTTCCTTTTAAACCCTTGCGAAACGAGTATTCTCGTTATTCTCAACGAAAAACCGTGCGACTACTTAAAAAAATCGGATAACGTTTGTTTCGTCGATTGTTCAAAAGCGGATACGAGCGTTCTTGCGAGATGGATAAAAGCCACCTGCGCCGCGGCGGAGGTAAATATAAGCGCGGAGCTTGCCGCGACCGTTGTCACGTATTGCCTTTCGGATATGACGAGAATAGCCGCGGAAACGGAAAAACTTATCGATTACGCGGGCAGGGGCGGCAGCATAACGGAAGAGGACGTTTCGCTTCTCGTTCCGAGAGATACCGAGTATAAGATTTACGAAATGACCGATTATATCGGCAAAAAGCAGTTTTCGCAGGCATACGCCGTTATTGCCGAAATGCTCGGCAAGGGCGAACCGCCGCAAAGAATTATTATATCGATATACAACTATTTCAGGAGATTGCTTTTTTCCGCGATAAGCGGCAAAACCGCCGCGGAGCTTGCTTCGTGTTTCGGCATAAAAGAATTCGCCGCAACCAGGACGATTCGGCAGGCAAAGCTTTTTAAAATGCGATCTTTAAAAAAAATAACGGATATGCTCGCGGATTCCGATTACGCCGTTAAAAGCGGTCTTGCGGACGCGGACGAAAAAATGTGGATAGCGGTTTTCGGAATAATGACGGACGATTTGTCCTGAATACGAAAGAAAAACCGAAAGAGAATAATTGACGGATTGCCCGCGTGAAAACGGGCGGAAGCCACGACAGGAGTTTATTTATGAGTTTTACGGACAACTTGAAAAAACTCGCGGAAAATCTTTCCGCAAATACGGACTTTTTAGTCGCGTTTATAGCCGGGATAATAATGTTTACGGCGTTATATTTCGTGCTTATCAATTTTTTGGTTGAAAACGATTCCGGCTGGATGGTTGCGCTTTTTACGCTTTTAGATATAGCGGGCGCGTTCGTTTTCGCCGTGTTAAGGGTAGATGGCGCGTTGTTCCTTTTGTTCCCCGCGGTGTTCGTTATCTGCATAACGGTGTTATATTCCGTAGAACTCAAAAGAATCGTCTGGGCAAAGCGCAATTTAAAGCTTGCGGACGTTAAAAAAGGCGAGAGCAGATCTTACGACGAAGAGAAGGTAGAGAACTGTATATCGGAAATCATCAAGGCTTTGCAGAATATGTCAAAGAGCGATACGGGCGCGATAATCGTTCTTTCAACGGATAACGTTCCGAGTCAGATAATAGACAGCGGCGTAAAACTCGACAGCGATATTTCGAGCGAACTTATAGAAAGCGTGTTTTTTCCTAAAACTCCGCTTCACGACGGCGCGATGATTATAAACGATACGCGTATAGTCGCGGCGGGCTGCTTTTTGCCGCTTTCGCAGAATATGGATAATATCCCCAAGGATTTGGGTACTCGCCACAGAGCGGGTATAGGAATAACCGAAAACATAGACGTGGTTTCTCTTATCGTGTCGGAAGAAACGGGTATAATCTCTATAGTGAGAGGCGGAAAAATAACCCGTTACGCCGATTCGGGAATGCTGAGAAAAACGCTTACGCGGTATTACTGGAAAGAACTCGAAAACTCCAGAAGATAAAACAAAGCAATATAAAAAACGGAGAGCTTTATTATGGAAGATAACAAATTTCCCGAAATTATCGAAGAAGAAGAGTCCAAGGCGAAAAAGGTCTGGAAAAAAATCGGGTTCGGCGCGCTCGCATTGTTTCTTGCGGCAATCACCGTTACCGTCGTATGCCTGTGAATTTTATGAATAATCTTATCAAAGAAACGGGGATTACCCCTTGCAGAATATTGTTGCCGAAAACCGACGACCTCACCGCGTGGGCGTGCGTCGCGTGCGATCAGTTCACCGGCAAAAAAGAATACTGGAAGAGTTTGGAACGATTCGTCGGGGATAAAAAATCCGCGCTTAAGCTCGTTCTGCCGGAAGCGTATTTAAACGACGACGCGGACGAGAGAATAAAAAGCGCAAACCGCAATATAGAAAACTATTTAAAAGACGGCGTTTTCGAAGAGTTGCCGGAAGGGTTTATTCTTACCGTCAGAAAAACCCCTTACGTAAAAAGGCGCATCGGTCTTATCGGCGCGGTGGATCTCGAAAAATACGACTTTTCGAAAGGCTCGCGAACGCTCGTCAGAGCGACGGAAGGTACGATAGAAGAACGTATCCCGCCAAGACTTAAAATAAGAAGAAACGCCGCCGCGGAGTTTTCTCATATAATGATACTTTTCGACGACGAACGTTGCGAAATAACGGAAGAACTTTACGAAAACAGAAGCAAATTAAAAAAACTCTACGATTTCGAGCTGAATATGGGCGGCGGCAGCGTAGAGGGATATTTCATAGAGGATTATAAGACCGTATTAGAAGCGTTTTCAAAGCTTTCGGATAAAGAAAGACTTATAAAAAAGTACGGAAAAGCAGACGAATTTATTTTTGCCGTGGGAGACGGCAACCACTCTCTCGCGACGGCAAAGGCGTTCTGGGACGAGATTAAGACAGGACTTACCGAAGAAGAAAAAAAGACGCACCCCGCGCGTTTCGCGCTTGCGGAATTCGTAAACGTATACGACGAGGGTATTTATTTCGAGCCGATTTACAGATTTGCAGACGGCGTAAACGCGAAAAATTTTGCGGACGGATTAAAAGACGTCACCGACGCAAGGTTTTCCGTTTATCGCGGCGGGAAAGAGAGCTTTTACGGCTCTGTAAACAACGTACCCGAAGCCATAAAAGCCGTTGACGAATACGTTAAGAATTACATAACCGCTCACGGCGGAAAAGTGGATTATATCCACGGCGAAGAAGAAGTCAAAAAAATGGCGGACGCGGACGAAAACTCGGTCGCTATATTGTTTTCCGCAATAAACAAGTCGGATTTATTCATACAGCCCGACGCAACCCAACAGACCGATAATGAAAGCAGTAGTATTATTAAGTAAGAAGTTCTTCCCGGCACATTTCCGGGCAGGCGAAGCAACCGATTTTAAGGCGAAGGTTCTTAACGGTCAAAAGCGGCACACATGCCGATGCAATTATGAGTATTGGAAGAAAAAAATAACCGCCTTGCAGGAAAAAAGCGGTACGTTATGCCTACGACAATGGGCAGACAAACCGTATAGAAGCCCGCAGGAAAGTATTTTAGAAGTTCCGGCTAACATGTGCATAGTTCAGCCTTTGATATTACGAAGGAACGGTTTAAACTTTACCGCAGAAGTTGAAGGACACCCGGTTAAGTTGGAAGATTTGGCGCGTAACGACGGGCTGACACCTTCGGAATTTGCAGCATGGTTTATCCCGGTATTCGATAAGGCGCAGGAAAACGCGCTAACCTTTGCTATTATTCAATTTACAACGTTCAGATATTAGCTTATGGCACAAGAAAAAGGTATCGGCGAAAGTTGGGAGGAAATTGTAAAAGCATACGCAAAGGCAGAACGGGAATTAGGCATAAAAGTGTATTGTGTACTTTGTATTTGCAAGAAGGTAAACGGCAAAAAAGTTGTATTACACCGTTACGACCTACCCCGCGAAATCTTACAGCGGCGACGGTGGGTTATAAATTGGCGCATGGCTAAATTAACGTGTACAGACCCGCGAGCACATATATATGAGACATTGTCTTTTTATGATAAAACAAGCGGAGAAACATACGGCTTTAATTCCGATTTATCAAGACTAACCGCATTGAAGGGGCGAATAACCTTACAAGAAAATAGGATAAAAGACTACATCGAAGCAAACAAAGGTAATTTGTTCTTTGACGAAACCAACGACCCGCAGTTAGTTAAAGTTCGGAGAAAGCTGGAGCGTGCGAGAAAGAACGTAGCCGATGCAGAAGCGAGATTAAGAACAAAGGTGGAACAAAAAATAGCAGGGAAATGAAAGTAAACGGTAACGGTTTGGTATAGATATACGGCGAAAAGACCAAAGAACGCGGCTTTTTCTGCATGAAGTTGTTAGCCTTCCTAAACACAGAAGCAGAACCGGGAACGGAAGCCTATGCGGAACTTTGGGAGCAACGATTTGACGAAGCCAAGTTAGGGGCTTGCGCCTATCGGAACAAATGTCCGATTTACGCAAGAACCGCGAAGAAGGGAATA
>CAJLXC010000056.1 GCA_905210545.1 uncultured Eubacteriales bacterium
AAACTTCGATAAGGGCGGTTGCCTGACCTCTGCCGATGCCTTTCGTTTCGCGCGTGATGCATATAGAACCGCCGCCGATGCCGACTTTTACGAAATCCGCGCCGCATTCCGCAAGAAACCTGAAGCCCTCTCCGCTTACTACGTTGCCCGCGCCGACCTTGACTTTATCGCCGTATTTGCTTCTTATCCAGCCGATCGTGCGTTTCTGCCATTCCGAATAACCTTCCGAAGAGTCTATGCACAACACGTCCGCTCCTGCGGCTACGAGCGCGGGGACGCGTTCTTCGTAATCTCTCGTATTGATGCCCGCTCCCACGGTATAACGCTTGTCTGCGTCTAAAATCTCGTCGGGATTTTCTTTATGCTGTTCGTAGTCTTTTCTGAAAACGAAGTATTTAAGCCTGTTTTCGTCGTCTAATATGGGGAGAGCGTTTAATTTGTGATCCCAGATAACGTCGTTCGCTTCTTTAAGAGTTATGCCGACTTTGGCGTAAACGATTTTATTAAACGGGGTCATAAACTCTTTGACTTTAAGGTCGGGTGACATTCTCGTAACTCTGTAATCTCTGCCCGTTACTATGCCGAGAAATTTTCCTTTAGCCGTTCCGTCTTCGGTAACGGCAACGGTAGAGTGTCCGGTTTTTTCTTTCAAGGCGAGAACGTCTTTAAGAGTCGCTTCGGGCGAGATGTTGGAGTCGCTTTCTACAAAACCCGCTTTAAAATCTTTTACTTTCGCAACCATCGCCGCCTGACTTTCTATAGATTGAGAGCCGTAAATAAAAGATAAGCCGCCTTCTTTAGCGAGAGCGACTGCCAGTTTGTCGCCGGAAACCGATTGCATTATTGCCGACGTAAGGGGAATATTTAAAGAAATTGCGGGTTTTTCGCCCCGTCTGAATTTTACGAGCGGGGTTTTAAGACTTACGTTTGCGGGAATACACTCCGCGGAAGAATACCCCGGAATCAAAAGATATTCGTTGAACGTTCTCGACGGTTCGTTGACGAATTTTGCCATATTTACGCTCCTTTTAAGTAAATTTTATCTATTTTATCATTAAACGTGTGATAAGTCAACGAATTTATGACTAAAATCGTCGTAATCTCGTGATTTTAGCGGTAAAACGCTTGACAAAGCAGCCTTTGCCGTATATAATATAAAACTGTAAGGAAAAAACGCCTTACAGTCTGCAACGGGTTATGGAAAAAGATTTTTATTATATAGAGTTGTTCGAGATTTACGGCGGACTTCTCACGGAAAATCAGAGAGACGCGTTTTATTCGCACTATTGTTTAGACCTTTCTCTTGCCGAAATCGCAGAAGATAAAGGACTCGGCAGGCAAAGCGTTTTCGATACGATAAAAAACGCCAAAACCAAGCTCGACGAATACGAAAGAGTCCTTAAATTAAGGGAGAAATTCAAAAAGCTTAAAAAACTTGCCGAAGCTGCGACGGAAGAAAAACTCGCCGCAGAAATAATTTCCGTTATAGGTGAATAATGGCTTTATTTTCAGGGTTATCCGATAAACTCAATCATATATTTTCCAAGCTGACCAAACGCGGCAGACTTACGGAGCTGGAAATAAAAACGGCTATGCGCGAAGTGCGTATCGCTCTTTTAGAAGCGGACGTAAATATCGCCGTGGTAAAGGACTTCGTAAACCGCGTTTCGGAACGCGCCGTGGGCGAAGAAATTTTAAAAAGCCTTACGCCTACTCAGCAGGTTATAAAAATAGTAAACGAAGAACTCATTTCGCTGATGGGTTCTACAAACAATAAGCTTGCGTTTTCCGACAATCCGCCCACCGTTATTATGATGGCGGGATTGCAGGGCGCGGGCAAAACGACGCTCGTCGGCAAGCTCGGCGCGCTCCTTAAAAAACAGGGCAAAAAACCGCTTCTCGTCGCGTGCGACGTTTATCGTCCGGCGGCGATAAATCAACTTAAAGTTGTGGGTAAAACCGCGGGGTGCGAAGTCTTTGAAAAAGGACAGGGCAATCCCGTCAAAATCGCAAAAGAGGGCGTTGCTTACGCCAAGTCTTACGGCTTCGATACGGTGATAATCGATACTGCCGGCAGATTGCAGATAGACGAAGAGTTGATGAAGGAGCTTGAAAAAATCAAAGCTGAAGTCAAGCCTTCGGAAATTCTGCTCGTAGTAGACGCGATGACCGGTCAGGTCGCGGTAGAAGTGGCGGATACGTTCAATAAGCGGCTCGAAGTAACAGGTCTTGTTTTAACCAAACTCGACGGAGATACCCGCGGCGGCGCGACGCTTTCGATGAAAGCCGTGACGGGCAAGCCGATAAAGTTCTGTTCGGTCGGTGAAAAGACAGGCGATTTAGAGCCGTTTTATCCCGACAGAATGGCAAACCGTATTCTCGGTATGGGCGACGTGCTTACGTTGATAGAAAAAGCGGAAGACGCCATTTCCGAAGAACAGGCGAAGAAGATGGAAAAGAAGTTCAGAGAAAACTCGTTTACTCTTTCCGATTATCTCACGCAGTTCGAGGCGATGAAGAAAATGGGCGGACTAAAAGACGTTATTTCCATGCTTCCGGGCGGAATGGGCGGCAAGTTCAGAATAAAAGAAGAAGACGTAGACGAAAAGAAGATGATTTCTATGAAAGCGGTTATACAATCGATGACCGTAAAGGAACGTGAAAATCCGTCTATAATAAATTCATCGAGAAAACAGCGCATAGCGCAGGGCAGCGGAACTTCCGTGCAGGAAGTAAACAGAGTGCTTCGTCAGTTCGAGCAGACGAAACAGATGATGAAACAAATGAAAAACAACAAGATGTTCCGTTTTTGACGGAACGTCCGAAAAATAAAAAAATTTTATAAGCCGCAAGGCAAAAGGAGATAAACACTATGGCAGTAAAAATGAGATTGACGAGATTAGGCGACAAAAAGTCCCCCTTCTATCGTATCGTAATCACGGACAGCAGAAACGCCCGCGACGGAGCTTATATCGACAAGGTCGGTCATTATAACCCCACCGCCGTTCCCGCAGAAGTGGTAATCGACGCGGACAAAGCCAAAGACTGGCTCGCTAAAGGCGTTCAGCCCACGGCTACCGTTAAAAACATTCTCGTAAATCAGGGAATTATACCCAAACCCGCTAAACTTTCGCCTTCCAAAACCAAAGTAAGAAAGAATTCCAAGTAATTTAAGGAACGGGTGAAAATCAGATGTTAGAACTCATCAAATTCGTCGTCGGTACGTTTGCGGAACATCCCGACAAGGCGGAGTACGCCGTTAAAGAGGACGGCAGAACCGTTACCGTAATCGTAACGCTCGATCCGGGCGATATGGGCAAAGTTATCGGCAGGCAAGGCAAAATAGCTAAAGCTCTCCGCGCGCTCGTTCGCGCAGGCTCTGCTAAAGAAAACAAAAGATATAATATTGAAATCAAAGAACGCGGGGAAGAATAATTCCCCGTTTTCGGATTTAAACAGGACTAAAATGGAACGGAGTTTTAAAATAGGCTTGGCGGTAAAGCCACAGGGCGTTCACGGAGAGATAAAAGTGCGCCCGCTCACAGACGATCCGGAGCGATTTAAGCTGTTAAAAGAAGTATATATAGACGGCGAAGCTCATAAGGTTTTAGGCGCGAGAATCGGCGCGGGCGAGGTGTTTATAAGCCTTGCCGGCGTTTCCGACAGAAACGCCGCGGAAGCTTTCCGCGGAAAATTTCTGACCGTGCCGAGAGAGGAAGCCGTAGAGCCGGAAGATGGGCGGTATTTTATCGCTGACCTTATCGGCGCGGCGGTTATAACCGAAAACGGCGAAAAAATCGGAACGGTCGCTTCTATAACCGAGGGGAGAACCGACGTGGTTTGGCTTAAAGGCGAGCGCGGCGAATCCCTTGCTTTTCCGTTCCTGAAAAAGGTTATAAATAAAGTCGATGTAGAAAACGCCGCGATTACCGTGAACGAAGAGCGTTTCAACGAGGTTGTTTGCCGTGAGGATTGATATATTAACGCTTTTTCCGGAAATGTTCGCGCCGCTCTCGATGAGCATTTTAGGTCGCGCTCAAAAAAACGGCAAAATAGAAATAGTAGTTACCGATATAAGGGATTACACGCTCGACAAACATAAAAAATGCGACGACACGCCTTTCGGCGGCGGCGCGGGAATGGTAATGATGCCGCAGCCTGTCGCTTCCGCCATAACGGCGGTTGATCCCGACCATCGGGCAAGGCGGATTTTCCTTTCGCCCAAAGGCAGAAAGTTCAGTCAGAACATAGTGACCGAATACGCCGCGCTTGACAGAATCTTGTTGTTGTGCGGACATTACGAGGGCGTCGATCAACGCGTTATCGACCTTTTTATAGACGAAGAATTATCTTTGGGCGATTTCGTGCTGACGGGCGGAGAAATTCCCGCAATGGCGGTAACGGACGCGGTAAGCCGCTACGTAGACGGGGTTATAAAGGGCGAGTCTTTGATTTCGGAAAGTTTTTCCAACGGACTTTTAGAGTATCCGCAATATACCAAACCGCAGGAATTTATGGGCGTTAAAGTGCCTGACGTGCTTTTATCCGGCAACCATAAAGAAGTCGATAAATGGCGCGAAAAAGAAGCTGAAAAAATCACCGCGGAACGCCGCCCCGATATGCTGGAGGATAAAGACTGATGCAGCATCTTCAATGGTTTCCCGGACACATGACCGCCGCTATGCGTATGATGGAAGAAAATCTCAAAGCCGTAGACGGCGTTCTGACTATTCTCGACGCGCGCGCGGCGAAGGCTTCTTTAAATAAAAAGCTCGACGGACTTTTCAAGGATAAAAAGGTTTTATACGTTCTCAATAAGTGCGACCTTATAGAGACGGAAGACGCGCGTAAAACGGTGAAAGAATTCAAAGAAGACGGCAGAATCGCCGTTTCGGTGTGCGCGATGGATAAACGCGCCGTGGATTCGCTTTATAACGGGATTTTCGACTTGCTGAAAGAGAAAATCGAGAGATACCGCGCTAAAGGAATCGCAAGACCTTTAAGGGTTATGGTGGCGGGTATACCGAATACGGGCAAATCGACCATAATAAACGCTATAGTAGGCGGCAAAAAGGCGATAACGGGCAATAAAGCCGGCGTAACGCGCGGCAAGCAGTGGGTGAGAATAAAAGATCTGGAGCTTCTCGATACGCCGGGAACTATGCCTCCGTCGTTTGAAGATCAGACTCTCGCCAAGCATTTAGCTTATATCGGATGTATGAACGACGCGAATATAGATTCCGCCGATCTCGCTTACGAATTCATAAAAGAAATGAAACAGAGATACCCGCGCGCGTTGATCGAAAAATACGGAATAAACGACGCGGATATTCCCGAACTCGAGATTATGAACGCAATCTGCGTTCGCAGGGGATTTCTCGTTAAAGGCGGAGAATACGATTACGAGCGTTGCGCCAACGCCGTGATTGACGATTTCCGCAAAGGCAGACTCGGCAAAATCAAGCTCGACTGATTTAAGGCGTGACCGACGCGGTTTTTTTATGGATAAATTAGAATACGAAAAAAAATACTTTGAAAACGGCTGCAAGTACGTCGCGGGAGTAGACGAAGTCGGGAGAGGACCTTTGGCAGGTCCTGTGGTTTGCGCGTCGGTCATTATGCCGCAGGACGATATTATAGACGGCGTTGACGACAGCAAAAAGCTTTCCGAAAAGAAACGAACCGCACTTGCGGAGATTATAAAGCGCAAGGCGATAGCTTATAATATCGCGGAAGTTTCGCAGGACGAAATAGACGAGATAAACATATTGCAGGCGGTAAGGCGTTGTATGACCGCGGCGGTAAACGGACTTAAAATAAAGCCCGACGTAACGCTAGTTGACGGAGTGGATACGAATCTTGAGATAAACGCGGAATACGTCGTTAAGGGCGACTCTAAAAGCTATACGATAGGTTGCGCTTCTATAATAGCAAAAGTTTACAGAGACGAGCTTATGAAAGACTATGCAAAAGATTTTCCCGAATACGGGTTTGAAAAAAACAAGGGGTACGGAAGCCCCGCGCACATAGCTGCGATAAAGGAGAACGGACCTTGCAGATTGCACAGAAAAACTTTTATAAAAAACTTTTGGGCAGAGCCGGAGAAATAAAAGCCGCGGAATATCTGAAAAAGAACGGCTATAAAATAGCAGAAAAAAATTACAGAACGCATATCGGCGAAATCGATATAATCGCGGAAAAAGACGGCGTAACCGTATTTATAGAAGTCAAAACGCGTACCGATGACGAGTTCGGTTGCGGAGCTGAGGCGGTGAACGCAAAAAAACGCGAGAAATACGTGCTTACCGCAAAAGAATATCTTATGAGAACGGGTAAAACCGACTCGCCGTGCAGATTTGACGTGGTTGAAATTCAGGGCGGAAAAATAAATCACATAGAAAACGCTTTTTGCGAGTAAATGTGCTTAAAAACGCTTGCGTTTGCGCAAAAAATATGATATATTATATAGGCTTTCGGGCGTTCCGCTTGCAAAAATCCGGCAATGAACGCTTAGTTTATAGGAGGTTAAAGCAAATTATGAGTAAAATTATCGATGCAATCAATCAGGAAAACCTGAAACAGTCCGTTCCCGAGTTCGCGGTCGGCGATACCGTAAGAGTTATGGTAAAGGTTATCGAAGGCGACAGGGAAAGATTACAGGCGTTTGAAGGAATAGTTATCGCCAGAAAGAACGGCGGCATTTCCGAAACGTTCACCGTCAGACGTTTGTCTTTCGGTATCGGCGTAGAAAAGACGTTCCCGATTCACTCGCCCAAGGTCGCGGATATTCAGGTTATCAGAAAAGGCAAAGTGCGCCGCGCCAAACTGTATTATCTCAGAGAAAGAACGGGCAAGGCAGCCAAAGTTAAAGAGTCCGCAAGATAAATTTTTGCGTATTCGGGTTTTTTACGAAAGAATAAGAACTTACCTTACTAAAATAGCGGTAAGTTCTTTTTTTTCGTTTACTTTTTTCGCCAAATATGTTAAACTGTAAAATGTCGGGAAAACGCGGCTTATATAATGTTTATATAAAGACATTAAAATCGGGGCTGCTTTCTTAAAAATTCGTTGCGCTTCTTAACGCAAAGGAAATTTTCGTTTATGATAGCCAAAATAAAAAGTTTCGCGCTTAACGGTTTAACAGGTATCCCTGTAGAAGTGGAAGTAGACGCGGGTAACGGTTTGCCCGCTTTCGAT
>CAJLXC010000057.1 GCA_905210545.1 uncultured Eubacteriales bacterium
CCGTTCTGCGGACATATAAAGGAAAAACAAGAACGGATTATTCTTTTTCTCTTATATTATCCCATTATTAAAGTATGTATATATGTTATAACAACGCAGACAAATTGTCAAACGATAAAACCCCGTTTTTTTCATTATTTTTACTTATGTCGACAATAATTTTACATAATTTTTAGGAAAATAAACTTTTAACAACGATTTTTTTCGTCATTTAAAGCGCGTTCGCCTTTCTTTTAAAATATAAAAAGCCTGCTTGATTAAAATTTTGCAGGCTTTTATCGCTTTACGGCTTTTTGTTTTATTCGCAGATTTATTCTATGTCAAGAAACGCCTTATAAGCAAGATACGTTTCGTATACGTCTGCTTTGGAAACGACTTCCATCGGAGAATGCATATTTAAAACCGCAACGCCCGCGTCTATAACGGACATATTGTATTTTGCAAGCGTAAAGGCTATCGTTCCGCCGCCGCCCGCGTCTACCTTGCCGAGCTCTCCCGACTGATAGTACACGCCCGCGTCGTCGAACGCCTTTCTTAAAACGGCGATAAATTCGGGGTTGGCGTCGTTTGCGCCGGATTTGCCCCTTGCGCCCGTGTATTTTTCTAAAACGATGCCGTAATTAAAGCGGCTGGAATTGTTTTTGGCGGCAACGTCCATATAAAGAGGATCGGTGGCGGCGTTTACGTCGCTGCTTAACGCCATAGAATTTTCGAGCGTTTTGTTTACGGCGAAAACGTCTTTGCAGCCCTCTTTTTCGAGCAACGCGCGGACGGTGTTTTCAAAGAATGCGGAAGTCGCGCCCGTCGCTCCTACGCTGCCGATTTCTTCTTTATCGACGAGAACGCAGCACGCGGCGTATTCGCCCGCTTCGCTGTCTAATATAGCGGCGAGAGAAGTATAAGCGCACACTCTGTCGTCGTGTCCGTAAGAAGCGATCATACTTCTGTCCAAACCGTAATCTCTCGCTTTTCCCGCGGGAACGATTTCAAGTTCCGCGGAAACGAAATCTTCTTCTTCCGCGCCGTATTTGTCTTTGAATATTTTTAAGATGTTCTTTTTGACGGGTTCGTCTTTCTCTCCGGAAAGGGGAATAGATCCGACGGTCACGTCCAGATTTTCGCCCTCTATAACCTTATCCGCGGTAGCGGTAAGCTGTTTTTGCGAAAGATGGATAAGCAAATCGCTTATGCCGAGAACGGGTTCGTCTTCGTTTTCGCCGACGCTTACGTTTACGACCGTGCCGTCTTTTTTACAGATAACGCCGTGCATTGCGAGAGGAACGGTTACGTATTGATACTTTTTGATGCCGCCGTAATAATGCGTGTCCATAAGAGCGAACTCTTCCGATTCGTAAAGCGGGTTCTGTTTAAGGTCCATTCTTGGCGAATCTATATGCGCGCCGAGAATTCTGAGACCGTCCGTAAGCGGGCGTTTGCCGATTCTGTATAAAATAACGTTTTTGTTTTTGTTGACGAAATAAATCTTTGCACCGGCGGAAAGTTTTTTTATTTCTTCTAACTTTCTGTAACCTTTTGCCCTGCAGAGCTTTTCCGTTTCGTTCACGGCGAGCCTTTCGGTTTTGGCGGCTGAAAGGAACTTTTTATACTCTTCGCAAAAAGCGGTTATTTTATCGACCTTATCCTGCGTAATATCTTTATAAATGTTTTTCTGATACATCTTTGACCTCCGTACATCGGTTTTCGGCTATAATTCTATTACAACCGAACGGAAATGTCAACGATATTGACTTCTGCCCCGTAAAAATTTTTCTCGGCGCGGCGACGGACGTAACAAAAAATTTCCGCTCCCCCGTTTATTAAAAACGGGGGAGCGGAAGCCCGGGAATTTTTAAAGTTTTACGATACGATTAAAAACGTTTTAATCTATCTGCTTAAACGGTTTATAAATAGCCCAGTAAAGAATCAGCCATAATCCCGCAACGCCCACGAGCGTGTAAATCACGCGGGAAATTATCGCGCCCGCACCCGCGCCGAATATCGCCGCAACAACGTTATAATCGAATATTCCGACTAATCCCCAGACTATTGCGCCGATTATCGCGAGAACGAATGCTATTATAGTAGTAATCTTCATAATCCCCTCCGGTATATAGCGTGCGCTTATCCGTCTTTTTTATGCGTAAAAAAAGGATTATCGGTTTTTCGCAAGTCCGATTTTGCGTTTATTCGATTTTTTTCGGCGTTTAATCATATATTTTTTAATTACTCGGCGTATATATTTAAATAAACGGTATTTATGGTGACGTTATGTCTTTTGAAAAAAAAGTTATAGTATTAAAACAGCTCGAAGACGGTTTTTCCGCTGCCGGTAAAACGTTAAGCGGAATAGCGAGAATAGAAACGGAAGACGGCGTTTCTACTTTGTTTTTATCGCTCGTGAACTTTGCCGCAAAGCCTTACGGCGAATATTTTTTGTTCGTTTTAGACTCAGACAGAAAGCTTTTCCGTTTTTCTTTGGGTAAAAAACCTTATTCGTTAACGGAAGTTTTCGACGAGCCGACGAACGTTTCGCGCGGGTTTGCGGCAGGCGTTTGCTATCTTAACTCGGATATACCCGCCGTTGCGGCGTTTCAGCGATCGGAAGGCTTTGCCTGCTCCGTTTCCGAATTCAGAAAAATCGTAGCGGACAAATGTCTCGAATACAGAAAACAACGGATAAAAGAAGAGGATATGCCCGTCAGGGTTTCTTCGACCGTTCAGCATCTTTCCGAACGAAAACCGGAAGACTCGCGGGACGCCCCGCCCGCGCTTGCGAACGCGGAACGCGGCAGCGGCAAAAGCAACCCCTCGGCGGCTTGCGAATGCGGAATTCCGCCCGAATACGACGACGAAGCGGTAGCGACGGAAAATTTTTACGAACTCGACGAAGAAATAAGACTAAAAACGGAACTTTTGGAGAAAGCGGAAAATGAACGTTTACGAAATGAAATTATCCAAAGCGATAGCGGAAAACAAGAAACGCCGTCGCAAGACGAAAATGATTTTGCGGTCTTTGGAAATGAAAAGGATTATTTCGGAAGCGAAAAACATTCGCCCGAACACCCCTTCTTTGCCACGGTAAAGGACGAGATAGGCTCTCTGTTCGATAAGTTTCCGGAAGAAAGCTCGCTCAAAAAAACGTTTCCCGACGGCGATTTTATCAGAATAAACTATTCGTCGGAGAAATTTTACGTCGTCGGCGTGATAAAGGAACGCGGCAAAGAAAAATACGTCTGCTACGGCGTGCCTGCAACGTATTCCGAAACGCCGCCCGAAGAGCTTGACGGCTACTGCACGTTTATACCCGTTTCCGTATTCGATATGAAGGGCGACGGATACTGGATGATGTTTCAGGACGCGGTAACCGGCGAATGCATAAAACCGAGATAAAAAACGAACCCGAGATTTTCTCTCGGGTTCGTTTTATTCTTGTTTGGTGCCGAAGGCGGGAGTCGAACCCGCACGGAGGATTAGTCCACCGGATTTTGAGTCCGGCGCGTCTGCCAGTTTCACCACTTCGGCATTTATTATTTTTTTCGTTGCTTTTTACGCTTATTTTTGTTAAAATTAGTATATCATTATCGTAAAAAACAATTCTTGCTTTTTCTTGCTTTATGATAATATCATAATTTGAAAATTTTTGCAAGCGTATAAAAGGATTATTTATGGAAAAATTAGCTCTTATCGACGGAAACAGTCTTATCAATCGCGCTTTTTACGCGATGCCGCTTCTTACTACCAAAGACGGAACGTTTACAAATGCCGTGTACGGCTTTATGAATATGTTTTTTAAAATGCTTGCCGACGATAAGCCTACGCGCATAGCCGTCGCTTTCGACGTGCATGCCCCCACTTTCCGTCACGATATGTATAAAGAATACAAAGGAACGCGCAAACCTATGCCGGAAGAGTTGCGCCCGCAGATTCCGCTCCTTAAAGAAGTTTTGAAAGCGATGGGCGTTTATACCATAGAAAAAGCGGGGCTTGAAGCGGACGACATTATAGGCACGATCGCCAAAAGCACTCAGATGAAAACCGTGATTTTTACGGGAGATAAGGATTCTTTTCAGCTTGTGGACGAAGAAACGGAAATCCACTTTACGCGCCGAGGAATCACCGAAACGGAAATTTACGACGATAAAAACTTTAAAGAAAAGACGGGGCTTATCCCCTCGCAGATAATAGAACTTAAATCCCTTATGGGCGACGCTTCGGACAATATCCCCGGGGTTAAGGGCGTGGGCGAAAAAACGGCGGTCGCGCTTTTGCAGACTTACGGCGATATAGACAACCTTTATCGACACACCGACGAACTGAAAGGCAAACTCAAAGAAAAAATAGAAGACGGCAAAGATCTTGCCTATCTTTCGCGCACGCTTGCGACGATAAACACCGCCTGCGACGCGGACTTTAATCTTGACGATATGAAATTTTCGCTCCCGCTCCCCGCGGAAGTAAAAAACCTTTTCGCCAAGCTCGAATTCAAATCTCTTTATTCGCGTGCTGAATTGTTTTCGGCGGCAACGCAAACCGCCGAAAACGCCGACTCCGTCGCACCCGAAAAGCCTAAGCCGAAAGTTATCGTCGCAACCGATTTAAGCGGAATCGACCTCGCCAAAGCGTATAAAAACGCGGACAAGCTCTCTCTCGTTTTTTCCGCGGAAAAAATCGCCGTCTCGGACGGAACGACGGAATACGTTTTTCCCGTCAAGGTCACGCTGTTTGACGAAGGCTTCAATCTTTCTCAAGTCGTTTCGGCAATCAAGCCGCTGATTACGGGTACGAAACCGCTTATAGTTTTTGATAAAAAGCAATTGCGGCACGTATTGAAGGACGAAATGTCCGAAGAGCTGACCGCTCCGTGCGAGGATTTGGGAATTCTCAAATACCTTGCGGACTATTCCGGCAAAAACGAAACTCTCTCCGACGCGCTTTTAGAATACGGCGGCGACGAGAACGCGAGTGCAAGCTCGCAGTTTGAAATTTACGAGCGGCTGAAAGCAAAGCTTAAAGAAGAAAATATGGAAGAACTTTACGAAAAAGTGGAGCTTCCGCTTGCGGACGTGCTGTTTGAAATGGAAGAAACGGGCTTTAAGGTTGATTATTCCGCGCTGGACGAAACGAGCAAAAAATTCAGACGCTTTCTTTCCGAAACGGAAGCCTCCATTAAAGCCCTTACGGGAGAAAAAGAGCTTAACGTAAACTCGCCCAAGCAGCTGGGCGAAGTTTTGTTCGGAAAGCTTAAAATAGGCAAAGGCAAAAAGACCAAATCGGGTTATTCCACCACCGCGGAAATATTAGAAGAGCTGGAAGACGCGCACCCCGTCGTGCCGCTTATCCTTAAATATCGCCGAATCCAGAAGCTGCAATCCACCTACGTAGAAGGCTTTAAGCCGCTTATCGACAAATCTACGGGACTTATAAAGACCTCGTTCAATCAGACGGTGACGAGTACGGGGCGGCTTTCTTCTAAAGAGCCTAACCTGCAGAACATTCCCGTCCGCGACGAAGAAGGCAAAGAGCTTCGCAAATTTTTCGTTCCGAGAAGCCCCGACAGAATACTCGTCAGCGCGGACTATTCTCAGATAGAATTGCGTTTGCTTGCGGCTTTTTCCGATTGCAAAACTCTTATAGAATCGTTTAACCGCGGCGACGACGTCCACGCGGAAACGGCGGCAAAGGTTTTCGGAGTGCCGATAAAAGACGTTACGCCCGAAATGAGAAGATCCGCAAAAGCGGTAAACTTCGGGATTATTTACGGTATTTCCGAATACGGACTTGCAAAAAACATAAAGACTTCCGCGGGAAAAGCGAGAGAATATATCGCCGCGTATTTCAGGGAATACCCCGAAGTAAAAGCGTATATGGACGGCAACGTGGCTTTTGCGAGAGCCAACGGTTACGCCGTGACAATGCTCGGCAGACGCAGATATATAAAGGAATTAAATTCGTCCAACTACAATATGCGGCAGTTCGGGGAACGCGCGGCTATGAATATGCCTCTTCAGGGCAGCGCGGCGGACATTATAAAGCTCGCTATGATAAACGTTGACAAACGTCTGAAAAAAGAAAAACTGAAATCCGAGCTTATTTTGCAGATTCACGACGAATTGATTATAGACGCATTTAAATCGGAGCAAAAAGCGGTAGAAAAAATACTCGTAGAAGAAATGGGCGGCGCGGCGAAGCTTTCCGTTCCGCTTACCGTAAGCTTGGGTGCGGGAGAAACCTGGTATGACGCGTAATAAAAAACCGCCGCTTAAACTTATCGCGATAACGGGCGGAATCGGAAGCGGCAAATCCACGGCGGCGAAAATCATAAAAGCCGCGGGCTACCCCGTTTTATCGTGCGACGAAATAACCGCGGATCTCTATAAAAAAGCGGAAGTAAAACGGGAGCTTAAAAAGCTGTTCCCTACCGCCGTGACGGGCGAAAAAAGGCTTTCCGCAAACAAAAAAGAAATAGCGCGATTGTGCTTTAACGACGACGACAACTACAAAAATCTTTGCGGTCTTCTGACGGTCAAAACATTTGAAGTCGCGATGAAAAAAGCGAAACGGCTCGGCGGAACGGTTTTTATGGAAGTACCTCTTCTGTTTGAATGCGGTTTACAGAACGAGTTTTTTGCGGTAATCGTCGTTAAAAGAAACGACGACGCGAGGATAGCGGGAGTCATAGGGCGTTCCGCAATCACAAAAGAAGAAGTAATCGCCAGAATGAACAGACAATTCGATTATTCTTCCGCAGATTTAAGTAAATTCGTCGTGATACAAAACGACGGCACTACAAAAGAGCTGAAATCGAAGCTTCTTTCCGCAATCAAAAAAATATTATAAAAAGCAACAAGAGAGCGCGGGGCGGCAGAATTGCCGCCCC
>CAJLXC010000058.1 GCA_905210545.1 uncultured Eubacteriales bacterium
AACGTAAAGCGGAATCGCGCTCCAACCGTGACACAAAGAACCCGCGCCGTCGAAATCGGCTTCGCCTTTTTCTGTTTCCCAAAAAGTCGTCGCGCCGTTACGGAGCATTTTGCCCCAACGCTTTTTTATGTCGAGAAGAACGAATTTTTTATATTCCGATTGTACCATAAAAATTCCGCGTTGCCAAACGAAAAACAAACGTTGACACGGCGCGAAAAAAATAGTATACTGAAATACGTGAAAAAGAAATCGGTTATTTTGTCAGTTTGCGCGATCGTTCTTTTTTTAATCGTAATCGCGCTTCAATTCGTCGATGTAAACGTGTTCGGCAACGATATTTACGACGGCTATCTCAAAACGATATTCGTTTATTGCGCATGTGTGCCGCTTTGTTTTATTTTGTTGTCCTTTTCGGGTTACGGTGTGTTTAACAAACCTCGCAAAATATATTGCTTTTTGGTCGCGCTCGTTATTTCTATAAACAACTTTCCTTTTTCGGCGTATTTTAAAGGCGTTTCTTACGTTACGAATAAAAACGCGGTTTATGCCGCTGTGTTCGTTGCGAATTGCTTTTTAACCGCCGCTTTCGAAGAATTGCTGTTCCGCGGTTTATTGTTTAACGCGCTGTGCGAAAGCTCGCCAAAAACCGTTAAAGGGGTTTTGAGGGCGATTATAATTTCTTCGGTTATATTCGGCGCGGCGCATTTTTTAAATCTTTTCGGCGGAGCGGCGTTTCTTCCCACCCTTGCGCAGGCGGGGTACACTTCTTTAATAGGCGCGTTGTGTGCTTTTGTGCTGTTTAAAACGCATAATATAATATTTCCTTGGCTTGTGCATGCGGTTTATAACGTCGGCGGACTTATCCTTACGCGCGAAGGGTTAGGGAACGGCGTCGTTTTCGATACGACAACTATCGTCGTTACCGTTATTCTCGGCGTTCTCGTCGGGATATTTGCTCTCGTTTCTATGATAATTTGGAGAAATTAAAATGAAAATCAATGCTTGGTGGTTTGAAAACAAACAAAACAAAATAGAAATTCCTCAACCTGAGTGGTTTACGCCAAGAACTCATTTTTCGGTGTGTTTAGAAAATGACAACTTTGTTTTTCCCTTAAAACTTTCTATTTGTGCAAATAAAGATGGAAGCGAACTGTTTTCTACGGAATATCAAATAAATGATTTACAAGATAGCACCGAGTATGAAATAATGCAAAAAGGCAACACTCTTTTATTTAAAGGCTTCGCTGACGAAGTGCAAGGTTTGCCTGATAGTTTAATGATACGCATTATTACAGCACGACAAGTAAATCAAGCTATCATCCCGCTTTTTTATGTAACAATAAGCGGAAAAACAACGGATTTTCAAGGTAATCCTTTTCAGGCAGCGGTTGTATTTCAACGAAAATTATTCGGTGGGAAGACACCGTCTATTGGTATATGGAGCGATGCGAAAGGAGAATATTCCGTTATTATTCCTACGGGCAAATACGACTCTTTCTATGTAGACGATAACTCTTATAACGTTTCCTCGCTTGAAAATTGGAGTTGGAATATGCACGTTGATTGTGATGCAACGCACAATTTCAAGATTGGGAACGGAGAAGTTTATAATTTATCTGTTACCGAAGAAGAAAACAATTTAATAATTTCTTTTCGCCCCATGATTTTGCCGAGCATAAAAAAGGTTGAAACGAATATTTCTATCGAAGGCGAAAGCTATTTGTTGGTAGATATTCAGCCCGATATAGAGAAAGAAGATTTGAGCGTTTCAATTGACGGTCAAATTGTTCCCATCTTATCGATAGAAAGAGATTATGAAAAGATTATGGACGGGGAGAAGAAAATTGCATTGATTATTTATAAAATCAAGATAGATAAACCCGAAATCATTAGATATAGTTCTTTGTTAATTTTAGAATATCAATCGTATGGTCAATATAAAACTTGTGGACAAGGAAGAACGTTTATAAAACAATGTTGATTTTTAAGTTTGGTTAAAACTTAGCACAAAAAGTCAAGACTTGTAAAATAATTTTAGATATAATAAAATCGCGGAGGTTAAGAAATGGATTGGAGCGAAAGTTTACAAAACGCGATTGATTATATCGAAGAACACATTACCGAAAAAATTGATTATGAAGAAGTGGCTAAGCGCGCGTATTCGTCAAATTTCCATTTTCAAAGAGTGTTCGGTATAATGTGCGGTTTTACTCTTGGCGAATATATCCGTAGAAGAAAGCTAACGCTTGCGGGAAACGACTTGTTGAGCAGTAAGATGAAAGTAATTGACGTCGCTTTTAAATACGGCTATGAAACGCCTGAAAGTTTTTCTCGCGCCTTTTATAAATTTCACGGTATAATGCCGTCGCAAGTAAAACAAGGTTGTTCCTTAAAATCCTTTTCTCGTCTCTCCGTTAAATTTGATTTGATTGGAGGAACTGAAATGAACTACAAGATTGAAGAAAAACCTGAAATTATCTTAGTTGGCTACAAAAAACGATTTACGGGTGTTCCCTATGGCGAAGAACGTGTAAAACAAGAAGAAGCGTTTTTAACGTCCACACGTGCTAAACAATGGCTGTTAATTGGCGCATCTTGCGACTATTCTACCGATTATATGGTTGTGGCAAACATTGATGACGACGGATATGATTTTTACGTTGCGTATGAATTAGATGAATGGACAAGGAAAGAACTTTTCAATCCTAACGTAACAGGCGTTGATTTTATGGACAAAATGGGCTTTGAGACGATTGTTATTCCTAAGCAAACTTATGTTGTTTTTGAAACCGAAAAGAAAAAACGCCCCATTACAGATTATATCGAGTTAAGAAAGAAAATCGTTACTGAGTGGTTGCCAACAACGGATTATGTTTTTGCGAATGCGCCTGAAGTAGTGGCGATGCATTGGCGTCCTAACGGAGAATGGGCAAAGGAAAGGTATATAGAGATTTGTTTGCCGATAGAAAAGAAACAAATATAAACATTACATAAAACGACAAAAGTCTTTAAAAAAGTAGTCAGGTGTACAAGAACATGTACACCTGACTATTGACTTTATGGAAAAGATATGATAAAATAGAATTACAAACGCGAACATATGTTTAGATTATGCTTTGTGTGGGTATATATAATTAAGGGATATTTGCCCCTTTTACCATAATTTTCAAAAAATTTCAACTATATCTATATATAAACGAAAAATAGACACTCTCAAACGAGGAAAGTGTCTATTTTGATTGATTTTATCTACTTTTTCAGTCTAAAAACAAAGACGAACCCGTCTCCTAAAGGAAACGGGTTCGCCTTTAACTTGTTTGGTGACCCCAACGGGATTCGAACCCATGATACCACCGTGAAAGGGTGGTGTCTTAACCGCTTGACCATGGGGCCACTTGTACAAGCGTTATACGGTGGCTTGTCACCGCCTGCGTTTCCGTTGTAAAAACGGGGGAAACAGGTATTTAAATCTTCGACTTGCGCCGTGGTTTTTTGGTAGCGGCGGTCAGATTCGAACCAACGACCTGCCGGGTATGAACCGGCCGCTCTAACCAACTAAGCTACGCCGCCATCTGCGTTGCATTTATCTTAAATCAAAATGCTAATGTATTATATCGAAAATAAAAAATATTGTCAATTATATTTAACGGGTTTTGACAAAAAAGTTTCTTAATTTTTAAAAATAATTTTTATTGACGAAAAAGACGGTTTTAAAACGAAAAAGCGGCGGAAAACTCAAAGCTTTCCGCCGCTTTCATAAAAAATTCCTTTGGGCAATTATTTGCTTTCTTCTTTAATTTCTTCCGATATGGGAGAGTTGGGAGTTTTGTCGAAATTTTTGTTTCCGTTTTCTTTTAATTCCGCGACGACGGTTTTAGAAAGGAACAACAGCGCAAGCGCGTTGGGGATTACCATAAGGTAGTTGAAAAGGTCGGCGCATTCCCACACGAGATCGTTTGATAAAAGCGAACCGAGAAAGATAAACGCAACGGATAAAACCGAATAAATAACGGTATATTTTTTTCCGAAAAGATAGGTGAAGTTTATTTTTCCGAAAAGGTTCCAGCTGATTATGGTAGAAAAAGCGAAGAAGAAAAGGCACACCGCAACGAAAACCGCGGCAATTTTATCGCCTGCGCTCGCGTTTGTAAACAGGCTTGCGACGCCCATTCTTACCATAGAGTTGCCGGAATATCCCGCAGCCTTGACGGTATCGGCAACGTTTTTTCCGTCGGCAATGGCTTGACCGGAGATTTTTGCAATCGCGCCGTTACCCGCGTAAAGGGTAGTGATAACGATAAGCGCGGTCATAGTAAGCACGACGAAGGTATCGAGAAACACGCCTACCATTGCGACGGTGCCTTGTTCATGCGCGGTTTTGACGTTTGCCTGCGCGTGAGCGTGCGGGGTAGACCCCATGCCCGCTTCGTTAGAGAAAAGTCCGCGTTTCGCACCCATACTGATTGCCGTTTTAAGCGCGTAACCGAGTCCGCCGCCGATGATTGCGTCCGGAGTGAAAGCGTATTTGAAGATAAACCAAATCGCTTCCGGCAAAGCCGTTATTTTGCAACAGATAATCACGAGTCCGCCCAAAAGGTAGATAACCGCCATAACGGGAACGAGCTTTTCCGTTACGGAAGCGAGTCTTGAAACGCCGCCGATGAAAATGACCGCCGAGAGAGACGCAATGATAAGACCGATAATCCAGCCGGGAATACTTACTGCCTGCGTTACGGCGTTGGTTATCGAGTTGGACTGAACCATAGAACCGATAAAGCCGAGCGCGATTATGATTGCGACGGCGAAAAATACGGCGAGGAATTTGCCGAAGCCGCCCTTAAACGCCTTTTTTATGTAATATACCGGACCGCCCTGAACCGTGCCGTCTTCGTGGACTATACGCGTTTTTTGCGCGAGAACCGCTTCGGAATAAATGGTTGCCATACCGAAGAAAGCGATTATCCACATCCAGAAAATCGCGCCGGGACCGCCGAGAAGAATCGCCGCGCTCGCGCCGACGATATTACCCGTGCCGACCTGCGCCGCGACGGCGGTGGTGAACGCCTGAAACGAACTCATACCGCTTTTGTGTTTTCCGCCCGAAAGCCTGAGTTTGCCGAAAACGTTTTTCATTCCCTGACCGAAACAGCGGATCTGAACGAATTTTGTTTTAATCGTGTAAAACAATCCCACGCCGATGAGCAGAATCACGAGAACGTAATCCGACAGATAAGCATTGATTGTCTGAATCGCTTTGAGCAGTCCGTCCAAAAATTTCTGCATAAACTTGCTCCTTGTAAAAAAAGTATAAAAAAAATTGCTTTCCGATGAAAAGCAACTCCGATAATAAAAAACAAACAATATTTAAATTGCCCTGTCCTTTTGCCTGAGAGATTAGGGGATAGAAGTCAAACCCTTTGCACCTTCGGCACTTCCTTAAAACGGAAGATTCTCCAGAGTTTCTCCGCTTTCGGTTTCGCGAGATTCCGAAAACATCATCGAAATATGCCGTTAGTATATCACAATAAACGCGATTTGTCAACGGATAAAAGGCGTGGTTTTGCCGTTTTGCGGCAAAATTTTCACTTTTTTTCGTGTTCTGCGTGAAAATCGCATAAAGAAGACCGCATAATAAGACCGTCGGCAATATCTAAAACGGCGTTTACGTTGTCGTCGGAGTATTCGATTTCCGCGGAATATTCTCGCGCGACGTCCGCGAGCAAGGCGTTTGATTCGTCCGATTCTTTAAGCAATGCAAGCTGCCCCTTGTAAACGGCGTTTATAACGAGAAGAGAAATTACGCAGAATAAAAGCCGCGATTTAAGGTCCGTTTCGTCTATGGCGGCAGCAATGTGTCTGTGAACGAAATAAAAAGCGAGCCGCCCGAATTGCTTTGGGTTAAGCGAAAAGTCGCGCGCGGTGCAAAAATCCGCGTTTTCAAGCCGTTTCGTCCAGCTGCCGGAAAGCCTTTCCGTATTCGCAAAATCCCGATAATAGTTTCTTCCGAAAAACACGTTTTTATTTACTCCGCAAAGCGAAAGCACGTTTTCTATCCGATCGTTAAAAGAAGCGGTTTTATCCGAAAAAATCGAAAAAGCCTTTTCGCGGAAGCGTAATATCTTATCTTCTTCCGCGCGCCGCTTGCGCGAGATTTTCAGGTCGGGTAAGTCGTCTTCCGATACGAGTGCGGGCGCAAGTTCTTCTTCCGAATTTATTATAGCCGCCGCGCCGACTTCGCAACATAGTCCTATGCCGTATTCCGTGCGGTCGGAGAAAAAATTACGGTAACGCGGGTGGTCGCGGCAGATTCTGCACAGCGAGTTTTCGCCGAGATTTATAATAAGGTCGCAAAGCCCGTCGGAGTTAAGAAAAAAGCATTTTCCGTCGGCGGTCATATTGAATTTTCCGTTTTTATAATCCACGCCCGAAGCGAGCCTTTCCGAAAAAGAAGAGTTGCAGGAGCGATATTTTTTGAGCGTGGGTTTATCTATATCTATTTCCCAACCGACGCAACAGCTGTGTTTGCAGTTGCCTGCCGAGCATTTGAAATTTTTGAAGCAGTTAAGCGTAAACGTTTTCATAATCGATGAAAATATTATAATACAAATCGCCTTCTGAATCAATTAAATCGAATCGAAGAATTCGATATAAACGCGATAAGAACGCAATAAAAACGCCGCCCCGACGAAATTCGTCGGGGC
>CAJLXC010000059.1 GCA_905210545.1 uncultured Eubacteriales bacterium
AGTGATTTCTGCTCCTACTCCATCCCCTTCAATAAAAGGAATCACTACGTGATCGGGAACTACCAGTTTCCCGTCCTGCATATACATCTTATTGCTCATTTCTCTCATTTTTTAAAGGTGTTCAAGGCTGAACCGGCCTTAAACCAGTTAATTTGCATTTCATTATAGGTATGAAGCACTTCGAAAGTTTCTGTCGTGCCGTCTTCGTGCGTCAACACGGCATGCAACGGTTTACCCGGAGCAAAGCGTTGCAATCACAAGATAGAAATCCGGTCGTGCTCACGTACCTTGTCGTAATCGTTCTTGTCGGCAAAAGTCAGTGCCAGCATACCCTGTTTCTTCAAGTTTGTTTCATGAATACGGGCAAAGCTCTTGGCCAGAATTACCCGTACGTTCAGGAAGCGCGGTTCCATGGCGGCATGTTCACGACTGGAACCTTCACCATAGTTTTCTTCGGCTACTACAATGGAAGAAATTTCTTCGGACTTGCTCATTTCTTTTTCTATCGCTTCTCTTAATCCGTTCTTTTCCATATTATAAGCTTGTTCCACGCAGTGGAATATGGAGAGAGCCTTGCTTGAGCCGTGTCCTTTTACGACCGTCTTTTTGCAGCCCAAAAGCACCGCGCCGCCGTAATTGTTGTAATCCATAAGGTTTTTTATGCCCTTCAGCTGTTTTTTCAGAAGCAACGCGCCCATTTTGGTTTTAAGGTTGGTTTTTATGGCTTTTTTAAGAAGCTTTAAAAGTTCCAGACAGCCGCCTTCGGTGGATTTTAACAAAACGTTGCCGGAAAAGCCGTCGCACACCACGAGATCGTAATTGCCGGTTATAAAATCTCTGCTTTCCATATTTCCCGCGAAGTTGATTGCGGGGTCGTTTTCGAGATTTTTATAAACCGCTTTTCTTATTTCGTCGCCTTTTTCCGCTTCCGTGCCGACGTTGAGAAGAGCCACGCGCGGTTTGCTTATTCCGTACGCTTTTTTAAGATACAGGTTTCCCATAACGGCAAACTGCGTGAGCTGCAATTCGTCGCATTCGAGATTCGCGCCGCTGTCGCAAAGCGCGACCGAGCCGCCCGTAACGGTAGGGACGAGAGGGCAGAACGCCGGGCGTTTTACGCCGCGGATTCTGCCTAATTTAAGCACCGCGCCCGCGAGCAACGCGCCTGTAGAACCCGTGCTGACCATAGCGTTTATTCCTTCTTCGGATTTAAGAAGCTCTATACATTTATATAACGAGCTGTCTTTTTTTGTTCTTATCGCTTCCGTCGGTTTGTCGTGGCAATCGATGACGTCCGGCGCGTGAATTATTCTCACGCGTTCTTTATCGTAAACCTCGTTCTGAAGCTTGCGGTTTATGGCGTTTTCGTCGCCCACGAGATAAATTTCCATATCGGTGAGTTTTTTAAGCGCGGCAAGCGCGCCTTCTATATTCGCGTCGGGACTTAAATCGCCGCCGAGCGTATCTATTGCGATTTTTATCATTTATAAAACCTCTCGGTAAATTTTAGATATATAAACAGTTTATCATTATAATGAATTTTAGTCAATCGATAAAAAGAAATAAAAACGTCGTAATTAAAATTTTTAGCGCAAAATCGTTGACAAACGCGCGAAAAAAGGGTATGATATAAAAGCTTAAAGAAGAAGTGACCCTTCTCGCCGTCCGCAAGAGATGCGTTCCGGCTCGATAAAACGGGAAAATCAACGCGTTTTGAACGCGCTTTCCGAATTTTTGCAAGGGTCGTTTTGTTGAAAGCGATCCGTTTTTTTGCGGAAAATAAGAAAAGAGGTACAAAACCATTAAAAAGGAACATCAGATCAACGGAGATATCCGAGACAGAGAAGTTCGCCTCATCGGCGAAAACGGCGAGCAGCTCGGCATAGTTTCTTCGCGCGAAGCGCAGAGAATAGCCGACGATGCGGGACTCGATCTCGTGAAGATTTCGCCTAATTCTAATCCGCCCGTATGTAAAATAATGAACTACGGGAAGTATCTTTTCGAGCTGGCAAAAAAAGCGAAGGAAGCGAAAAAGAATCAGAAAGTCGTAGAAATAAAAGAAATATGGCTTTCTATGACGATAGACGTCGGGGATCTTAACGTAAAAGCCAAGCAGGCGCAGAAATTTCTCGCCGCGGGCAATAAAGTTAAAGTATCTATCAGAATGCGCGGCAGACAGATGGCGCATCAGGAACTCGGCATAGACGTTATGAACAAGTTTTTCGAACTCGTCAAAGACGTCGGAACGATGGAAAAGCGTCCGCTTACCGAAGGCAGAAGCATCTGGATGATGCTCGCGCCCCTTAAAGCGTAACTTAATTATAAAAAACAACGGAGGGTTATTACTATGCCTAAAATGAAAACCAAAAGCGCGGCGAAGAAGAGATTTCGCGTAACCGCGTCCGGCAAGATCAAGAGATCCTGCACCGGCAAAAACCACATTCTTACCAAGAAAGACAGAAAGAGAAAGAATCGTCTTTGTGACGGAGCTTACGTGGATTCCACTATGGAAAAAACGATGAAAACTCTTATTTACAATAAATAACGGAGGATCAGAATATGCGTATTAAAAGAGCAGTAAACGCCGTTAAAAAGCGTAGAAAAATATTAAAACTTGCCAAAGGTTATTTCGGAGGCAGAAGCAAGAGATACAGAGTGGCGAGAGAAGCCGTTATGAAAGCGCAGCTTTACGCTTACGTCGGCAGAAAGGCTAAAAAACGCGATTTCAGAAGCCTTTGGATCGCAAGAATCAACGCCGCTTGCAGACTTAACGGTTTGTCTTACAGCAAATTTATGTTCGGTCTTAAAAACGCGGGAATCAACCTTAACAGAAAGGTTCTTGCAGACGTCGCGGTAAACGACGCTGCGGCTTTCACCGCGCTTACCGAAAAAGCCAAAGCTAATTTATCCAAATAATTAAAACAAGCCTACTTTGCGGTAGGCTTTCTTTTAGTCCGATGATAACTTCGAGAAGCAATCCTTTAATAAAGCTTATAAGAAGCCTTGCGGATAAATCCGCGCGGGACGAAAACCGTTTGTTTATCGCGGAGGGCGTAAAGTCCGTTCGCGAGGCGGAAGCTTCCGGCTTCGGAATAGCAAAAATCGTCGGTACGGAAAACGGGTTTTCCCATCTCGGCAAAACGAACGCGGAAAAGGAAATCGTTTCCGACGACGTTTTTAAATCGATAAGCGGCGAGGTTTCGCCGCAGGGCGTTCTCGCGCTCGTCGATAAGCCGGACTGCAAAATCGTTCCGCCGCAGACGGACTGCGTTTTTTTAGACGAAGTAAAAGACCCATCAAACGTCGGCGCGATTATCAGGACCGCCGCGGCGGCAGGTATAAACGACGTGTATCTCGCGGATTGCGCGGACGCGTTCAATCCCAAAGCCGTCAGGGCGAGTATGGGCGGAATTTATAAGGTTTCGCTCCATTCGGGTACAAGAGAAGAAATCCTTCCCGTTATCGATAAACCTTTCGTAATCGCGGATATGGGCGGCAAAAACGTCTTTACGCGCGAAAAGCGCGGCGATTTCTGTCTTGTTATCGGCAACGAGGGGCGCGGCGTTTCGGAAAGACTTAAACGCCTTGCTTCCGAAACGGTGAGTATACCTATGCAGAACGGAATGGAAAGCTTAAACGCCGCCGTTTCCGCGGGGATACTTATGTACGCGCTTAAATAACGCCGTCGTTCGTTTATGAAACGAGTCGGATAATTTATCAACACATTAAAAACCATACGGAGAAAATATATGTCAGGACATAGCCATTCGGCGAACATCGCCATAAAAAAAGCCAAAACGGACGCCATAAAAGGTAAAATTTTTACCAAGGTCGGCAGAGAAATAGCCGTCGCGGCGAAAAACAATCCCGATCCCAGCACCAACAGCAAACTTGCGGACGCGATAGCGAAAGCCAAATCCGTCAATATGCCTAACGACAACATCAAGAGATGTATCGCCAAGGCTTCCGGCGAGCTTTCCGGCGCGAATTACGAAGAGCTTACTTACGAAGGCTACGGTCCTGCCGGCAGCGCGGTTATTATAAAAACGCTTACCGACAATAAAAACCGTACCGTAGACTATGTGAGAACGGTTATGAGAAAACACGGCGGCTCTCTGGGCAACACCGGCTGCGTGTCTTTCACTTTCACCAACACGGGCGTTATCGTTATAGAACGCACTCCCGCTCTTTCGGAAGACGCGGTTATGGAATACGCGCTGGACGCCGGCGCGGACGACGTTATCAGCACCGACGACGCGTTTGAAGTTCATACTTCTCCTTCGGATTTCTCGTCCGTGAGAAAATATCTCGAGGACAAAGGTCTTAATTTCTTCGAGGCGGAAGTAAGAATGCTCCCGCAGAACAAAATCACGCTCGAGGGCGAAGAGCTTGCGAAGTTTGAAAAGCTCGTGGACGCGCTTGAAGATCTCGACGACGTGCAGGACGTTTTCCATAACGTCGATTTGCCCGAAGAAGACGAAGAAGAATAATTTTTCGGTTAGGCTGTTTATAAAAAAATTAAATATTTCTCGTATAAAATTACCTTACTTGCCTATACTTATTCTGTCGGCGGTAAGGTAATTTGATTAAAATATAATTTTTCGTAAAATTACCGCAAAATTACTGTCGTTTATATATCCGTTATCGTAAACGGCAGTAATTTTTTACCCCGTTTTCGCTGGCGGGGTAAGGGGACGCAGTCGCGTCCCTTCTTTTTTTTGCTTATTTTTACGAAAATTTTCTTTTTTTAAGTTAGTTAGAAGATAATACCCCCCCCCCAAGTACTTTATTTTGTACTATGGTTGAAGACATATAACTTAATTTATTTACATAATTATTAGTCATATTTTGTGTCCTCCTTCTATCTTAACTAGTTTAATTTTATCAAAAATAATTTTATATTGCAAGTACATTTGAGACATATTTCTACAAATTTTTTGGTCGAAAATAAAAAGTGGTATTTGTAAAACCACTTTTATTAATGAATTATTTTGCTAGTAAATTTTGTTATGTTAGCAACCTGATTCTGTTTCTAAAATTGTATACGGGCTACCGGATGAGCCGTCACCACTTGAATATTTAACACATGATTTTAGGCTTATTACTGGACGAACTGCAATAGTAGCAGATACATCAACTCCACGAACTACTCCTGGGGAATCTGAAGCTTGTACACCATATACACTTGCATAAGGCATATTACCTCCTACCAAACCATTTGGAGTCATAGACCACCACCAAGTACTTCCAGTTGAACTTATATTCATACTATTGTAATAGAAATATGTTTGTGCTTGTTGATACGATACTCCTCCAGCAAAGGCGATTTCATCCGCTGTCATTAATGCTATTGGATATTTAAGTCTTCCATTACCTGTACTAGTATCTGATGTAAATCTATCATTTGAATTTTCACATGCATATGTTGGTGTTTTATTTGTTTCAAGTCTTGTATGTGCTGCGTAATAGAAACCAGTTAAACATTTTGAACAATAATCTCCTTTTCCAACGTTTCTATCATTACAATATACTGCAGTTGTACTTAGATATTTTTCATAATTTGTTTTTAAATTATTTTCGTACCATGTATCTACTACACCCTTAATTGGACTATCATAATTATTATATCTATTACTTTGTAACGAACCACTTGAACCATACATATAACCTACATACATTGAGTCAGTTCTATTATAAAAGAATGGTGTATTAGAACTTATATATGCTTCTGTTGTATCTGGACTAGTTCCGTGATATAAGAGTCTTATACTTTCGTCTTTATTAGTTCTTATTATTCTCCAGTAAAATCCTCCAAATTTTACCCAGTTGTCAGTTGCATTACCAGCAAAATAATATACTGGTGTTTCATCTTCTGTTCCTGTATATAGTGTTTTTGTATTATTAGCCGTCAAAACTGTACTAAAATCAGTTCTTGTTAATCTTGTTGTTTTATCTTTATATAGTTGATATATTAATGTTCCCTTAGTAAATGGATTATTCTCTCTTAACGTAATATTGCAATTTATATTGCCTGTTATATTATTAATTGTATAAATATTATTATTAAGAGTTCCATTACAAGTATTATCTGTTAACTCTAATAGGTAACCATCTTCTGGTATAATAGTAAATGAAGTTTCTCCATCTCTTCCAACTACTTTACTAACTGGAGAAGTTGATCCATTTATAACATTTAATGTTACTGTATATCCTTCAGTAAAATCTACTACACAACTTGTTGGTAAGTTTACTGTTGTTAGTATTATTTTTTGTTTTTCTGTATTCCATTCTCCTACTGACCCATTTGTACATGTTACAGTTTTAGGAATGTATGGGTCACTTTCTTTTGGAAAACTAATAGAAGTTCCATTTAGTGTTGCACTTGCAAATACTACATCTCCTTTTTCACTTAGTTTATATGGATTTGTTATTGTACCAGACCCTTTTACTTTTACATCACTTTGTAAATATATTACTGGTCTTAAGTTACTTGTAGTACTTGCTTCTGTAATATTTCCACTTGTTATGTTTTTAATAGTTGTACCATCTATTACATAATAATTATTTTCATTTAAGTATGAGTTTATTCCTCCAATGTATGAGTATTCACTTG
>CAJLXC010000060.1 GCA_905210545.1 uncultured Eubacteriales bacterium
AAACGCAGAACGCGTCGCCGCCGTTTTCGATTTTGCGCAAAAACTCGGATACGGTATAGGTCTTTTCTCCGCCTTCCGCAAGCGAAACGAACCGCCGCACGCGCTTTACTTTCTTTTCGCCGTTCGGCTCGGTCAACAGATAATCCTCGTAATAGCAATCGGAAATAAGCTTTTCGAGCGTTCTGCCCGCGCCGTAATAATCGGATAAAAACCTGATTTCATCGAAATACGCCTTGAACGCCGCAAGTCTGTCCTTCAGCTCCGTGTCGGCGTTTTTAAGATAATAATCGAACGCTTTATAAAAGCCGCCTTTTTTATCCGCGGAACGTTCCGCATAAAACAGCGCGACCGCCGCGAGATCTTCTTCGGTAAAACCGCCTATCTTGCTTTTTAAGACCGAAACGAGCGGAATATCGTCTATAAAACAATCCGCAAGCTTAAGCGCGTTGATTAAAACGGCGATTTCCGGTCGCTCGCAAATATCCTGTTTTACTTCCGAAGCAACGGGTATGCCGCGTTTAATCAGCCCCGCCACCAGCCGCGACACGTACGCGCCGCTTCTGTTTCTCGTGAGAACCACCACGTCCGAAAAGGTTACGCGTTTAAACCTTTTCTCTTTGGGCGAATAATACGTTTTTTCGAGTTCGCCGCGGATAATGTTTGCGATGAGCGCGGCAATATCGGCTTCTTCTTTGTCCTTTCCTTTTTTTATCTCTTCCAAAACGTCGTAAACGCGCGGAATTTCTTTTTCCCTCGTCGCGCTTTCGGTTTTTAGAAGGTGCAACTCCGCGCGACCTTCGCCGCCGCCCTCGTACACGCCGCCCGCAACGAGCCTCGACACGTCTTTATAATTCTCTCCGAAATAGTCTTTGGTCATGGAATAAGAGAAAATATCGTTCACGGTTTCTATGACCTTATCGGACGAGCGGAAGTTGTGATTTAACAGCACCGTTTTCTCGCCGCGGCGGCGCATGTTTTCGGCTTTCTCCGCAAAAATCTCCGGGCGACACCCGCGGAAGCCGTATATGCTCTGCTTTACGTCTCCCACGGCGAACGCGTTGTCGTTTGAAATTCTCGATATGATTTCTTCCTGCGCGCCGTTCACGTCCTGATATTCGTCCACGAAAATATATTTATACTTTGCTTTCACCGCGCTTAAAACGTTTTCGTCGTCTAAAACCTTAAGGGCAAAGTTTTCGAGATCTCCGAAGTCGAGAACGTTTTCCGCTCGCTTTTTCTCCGCGTAAATCTCTCCGAAACGGTTTGCGATTTTAAAAAGAGTTTGCGTGTGCGATTTAAGCTCCGCCGTCTCGCGCCAGTCCTCTTCTTCGCTTTTTAAGTTTGCCGAAAAGCGTTTGAACACGCTTTTCATTTCGTTACGGGCGGCTACCGCAGTTTCTTTAAGTTCTGCGGTTTTAGCGTCGAGATTTCTCTTAAAGGAATATGCCGGCGAATAATTTTCCAGCCCCTTTACCGCGTAAAGCCCTTTTTCTTCTACCGAAACAATATCGTTATACAGCGTTTCCGCAAACGCCGCGCCCGAATCCGAGCCGACCTCGCGAAAACCGTTAAGCACATACGCGACGGAATTTTTTATCGGGCGCAACGCCTTTAACAAACAGTCGTTATATTCTTTTTTGATTTCGGCAAAACCTTTCTCCGAATACCCGGAAAGAGTTTTTTCCATAAGCGATCCGGGATCTTTTTCAGACTCGCAATAAGCGTGCAGAAAAAGAATTATCTCTTTGAACGCGGCGTCTGAACGCTTTTTTTTGTACCTGTCGGCAAGCTTTAAAAAATCCGGATCTTTCGATTCGTAGAATTCCTTGAACGTCTGCTCTATCGCGCGGGTTTTCAGCTCCGAAGCAGCGTCCTCGTCCGCGATTTTAAAGTCCGGCGCGACTCCCGCCGCAAAAAAATACGAACGTATCAGTCTGCCGCAAAACGCGTGCAGAGTGCATATATCCGCCGCGTAAACGTCGGCAAGCTCTTCGGCGAGTCGGTCTTCGCCCTGCGCGATTTTTTCGGCAAGGGCTTTTTTAAGGCGTTCTTTCATTTCGGAAGCGGCGGCTTCCGTAAAGGTCGCGGCGAGTATTTCTTTGACCTTTGCCTTACCTTCGCATATAAGGCGGATAAGTCGTTCTATCATAACGAAGGTTTTGCCGCTCCCCGCAGAAGCCGAAACGAGAATGTTTCCTTCGTCGTGAAATATCGCCTCTTTTTGTTCTTTCTTTAATTCGGGCATTCTTCTTCTCCGTTCACAGCTTTTTCTATAGTCGCCCCGTCTACGGATTTAACGGAACGTTTTTCGGGATCTTCCGCACCGCAAAGCGCGCGGAATTCGCAATACTCGCACGTATCACCGAACGGCGACGGAACTATAACCCCTTCGTCTAATTCACGCGCGGCGTTTTCGCTTATTTTAAGCGCGTAATCCACGAGCGCGCGCATAGTTTTTTCGTCGTATACGTTTTTCATTTTACCTTTATCGGAGCGCGGCGGAATAAACTCGCTTTCGCCTTTTTCGGCTATGTTTTTATCCTGCGCGGAAAGCGCGTCTTCGTCAAAAAGCGTTTTGCCGATCGCAAGGGGCGTTTTTTCTTCGTCCGATTTTCTGAACGCGTCCGTCACGGGGATATAATACGCACCCGCGAGTTTTTTATCTTTCACCGCCGCCGCGTAAAGGTATAATTGCAGCTTCGTGCCGGAAAACAGCTGTTTTTCGGAATCGTCCGCGCTGCCGGTTTTGTAATCTATGATGCGGCAATAATCCTTATACGTATCCACCCTGTCTATCTTGCCTGAAAGCTTTATCTTTCCGCCGAGAAGCGGTATCGCGGGATATTCCGCGGCGGAATCGTCGCCGAAACGCACTTCCGTTTTTTTGCCGTCCGTTTTAAAAAGCGAAGCTTTCAGCCATTCGTAAAACCGCCTGCAATATTTTTCGCACTCTTTAACGAGCGAAGCGAGCGCGACGGAAGATTCTTCGTCCGCGAAAAAGCCCTTGAAGTCGTCTTTTAAAAGCGCGGCGTTTACGGATTCCTTAAAACACTCGTCGAAAGAAAAGTTATCGTCAGACCCGTCCGCGCGACACATAAAGTTCTTGAATATCTCGTGCGCGAGATTTCCGCTTTTAAGTCCGTCCACTCGCCCGTCTTCTTTATCTCTCACGTTAAGCCCGTGCAGAATAAACGAGCGATACGGGCATTTATAAAAGTCTTCTATCGCGGTGGGAGACGTAACGTCTTTAAGCAGCGCGCGCGCGTTGTTATCGAGCCTTATTTTAACTTCTTTGTTGCCGTGCCGGAGAATTTTTTCCGCTTCGCTTTGAGTAGTGGCGGAATAAAAAGACGCGCCCTCGGTAAAATCGTTAAGCGTTCCTTCTATAAATCTTCCGCAGGAATAAGAAAAGCTTTTAAGCCCCTGTTTTTCCGTCAGATACCCGCCCGCGGCCGCAAACGGAGAAAGTTCGAAAGTCTTTTCGAGAAAAGCGAAGGCTTCGCTTTTTACGTTTTTGTTGCCCGCGAGATCCGCTATCGGATAAGATACGAACAATCCGTCCGAAAAAGCGGAAAGTCCCAACGCGACGTATTCGCGTTCTCTGTGATTCACGACTTTTATTTTGGGTTCTATAAGCACCTTGATTTCGGCAAGGCGGTCTATATCGTCGTCGGATATAAGCGCGGTGTCGTCTTTCGCACCGGGAACTGCGGAAGTAAGCCCCGCCGCGAAAAGATATTTCGCTTTGGAAAACGCCGCCTCCTTAAATCCCCCCGCGAAAACCGCGTCGTTATATTGCGGGATTACGGACAGCTCCAACGCCGCCACGCCGCCGGAAAAAATTCTGCCGTATTCCGCGTAGCCGATTTCGGAGTTGCCGAGAATCTCTTTCATTTCTTTTAAAATTCCCGTCACCGCGTCGTATATCTGCGCGTTTACGGCGGCTTCTTCCTTTTCGCCCGCTTCTTCGAGTTTTACGCTCGCCCGTTCGATTTTTTCTCTGACGGAAAGCGTTTCGAACGCGTTTTCGGGCGAGAATTTTTCAAAAGGTTTTAAGGCGAATTTTCTGAATTCTTCATAAGCCGCATAATTTTCGTCGCCGTCGTCGGGCAGCGGGTTTTTAAGTCTTGCCCCGTCCGTATTATGCTTTACGAGATAATTTTCAAACGCGTCCGCAAAGGCGCGGTCTTCCGACACGAGCGGGTTTTTAAAAAACGCCGAAAAACTTCTGCGCGTAAGCCCGTATTTAAACACGTCTATATACCGCTCGGTAAGCGTAACGAGCGGGTTGACGGGCGAAATCTTGCGCGCGTCCAGAAAAAACGGCGTTTCCATAAGCGAAAAAGCGTTTTTAAACGCGCGGGCGTATTCGCAGGCGTCGGGAACGATAACCGTTACGTCGCGATACCTGCACTTGCCGCTCATAACGAGTTTTTTTATCGCGGCGGCTATGCGCTCCGCTTCTTTCACGGGATTAGGCGCGGCGGTCGCGAATATTTTATCGGTAGCGACCTTCTCCGAGCGATATAAGGGGTTAAAAATCCCGTCTTTTATTATCGCGCCTTCGTAAGAATAATCGCTTTCCGCTTTCTTTTCAGAAACGCTTTCTCTTAAAGCCGCGCAGATTTTTCTTATCGTGTCGGCGGTTTCGTTGACGAACGCAAAGCGATTTTCGCCTTCCGTCAAAATCGCGGTAAAGCTCTTTGCGTTTTTAATAAGCGCGGCGACGGCGTCCGCCGTTTCTTTGGTGAATCCGGTAAAGCCGAAAATTATAACGTCGGCTTTACGTATTTCCTCCGAACCGTTTATAAGCTCCGGCAGATACGACATAGCGGAACTCTGATCTTCTAATCCGTTGTCGGACAAAAATTTTTCATAAGCCGCGTAAACCGCCGCTATATCCTTAAGCTTTTCGGAAAGTATTCCCGAAGCCTCCGTAGACGCGGCTTGCACGATTTCGGGCGAAACGTTCGCGCTTTTTAATTGCGAGATAAGCTCGAACATCGCCGGGGCGAGAGATTGTTTGCTTCTTTTAAAGCAGCCGAGCGAAATTTCCCCGAGAACTCTTTTCACCGCCATCGCCGAGCCTTCTTTAGAAAGGAGCTTGTCTATACGTTTTCTCGCGCGGAGATAGTTGCCGAAAGAATAAACGTCCGTATTAAAACTGCCGCCGAACTCCGTACACAAACGCCGTTCCGCCATAAGCGAAGCCTTTTCTTCGCAAAAGACGAGATTCCTGCCGTCCGTTCCGTTTATTTTATTTTTAAGCTCCGCCGCGAGCGCGTCGAACGCGCCGAAATACGATTGAGCCGTAATAAGTTTTACCATATTTACATTTTAACATAAAAACACGCAAAAAACCGTCATATTTAAAAATTTTTATTTTTAAAGTTTTACAATCTTAGATATTTATGGTAAAATAGATATACGCGGCGTTTTGCCGCCGTTCGGAGATTAAAATGAGAAAAAAAATTATTTCTTGCTTATGCGCGATTATTTTTGCGCTGCCGCTGTTCGGCGGCTGCGGCTGTTCTTCTTTAAACGCGCTTGCGTTTACCACTGCTTTTTACGGCGAAGGCAGCTCTGCCCCCGCGCCCGGTTATAAAGAAACGCTCGTTTACGACGTCGTTTACGAAAACAGTCAGGACTACTTTAAAAAAGACTCTTCCGTAAAAGACGACGTATTGACCTTTGAGTTCACCGACGGAAAATACGTTTCCGTATTAGAAGTGTTAAGCTCTAAGCCGCAGGAGATTGCGACGGATATAACGCTCGGCGCGGATTTTGCCGTTTACAAGCTTTCCACCGAGCTTTCCGTTCACGTAAAATATAAGGTTGCCGCTGGAGAATTCGAGAGAACCGACTCGATTAAATCCGTTTCGTATTTCTATTCGGGCGCGCTTGCCCCGCTGTATTCGGAAACGACTTCTTCTTATACAAACGTTTACCTCGGTCAAAAAGAAGCGACTCTGAGAATTTTCGATTCCGAAAGCAAAATATTCTACAATTCTTCCGAATACACCGTAAAAAAAGACTTCGTAAACTATGATTTTGCCGACGATACGGACGAAAAACGCCCGACTGTTTCCGGCACGAATTTTACGGAAAAAACTTATAAATACGAAAGCCGCACGGTAATAGACAACGCGGAACTTCTCTTCGCTTTGAGAAACGTGGTCGTAGAAGAAGAAAAAAGCATCTCCGTACCCACGGTCGCGGCGGCTTACGGAGAAAGCAAACCGCTTTCCGTGAGAAACAAGGCGCAGAACGAACGCACCGTTAAAATAACGGTAAACGGCGAAGAGAAAGAAGAAAACATAAAAGTAAACAACCTTTCCTATTCCGTCGCGGCTAAAAACGAATCGGGCGCGAGTCAGACGGCGGTTATACAGGCTTCCGGCACGGCGATTCCCAACAAGGCGTTTTTAATCTTATACGCAGAACCCCTTATCGCGCAGAACTCCGCGGTAAAGCTCGGCACGCTTTTATACACTCTTAAAGAAGCGACGTTCGGCTGAGAATTCAATCAAATAAAAAGCATAAAACGCGGGCGTTGCAGAATTGCAACGCCC
>CAJLXC010000061.1 GCA_905210545.1 uncultured Eubacteriales bacterium
TATGATTACAACAAAAATTGTTATCGCCTATGTATTCAGCATAATTGCAATGATATCGATATTCATAATGTCACAGCGAGCCAACAAAAATAAACTGTTGATTTGCAAACTTATTTCCGACATGTGTTGGGCTATCCATTATTTTCTTTTAGGTGCTTTAGGAGGGGTAATTCCTAATTTCGTAGGCGTTTTCCATGATCTTGCTTTTGCAGAACGCGGGAAGAAAAAGTTTTTTCCGGAATTTACATGCCTGTTTTCTTTATCGCCGTTAATTTTACTATCGGTATTTTTACATTTGATCAGCCGATAAATATTCTCCCTATATGTGCGTCCGCGCTGGCAACCGTTTCCTTATGGGTGACAAAACAGAAAGTAACAAAAATTTTACTGCTGCCTGTCTTTATCTTGTTTTTGGTCTATGACATATTAATCAGACCGATATCTTTAATCGGAATCATTAACCAAACGATAGGTATTATTTCGATAATAATATATTTTATAAAAGAAAGAAAAAACAAAACAACGGATAACGATTAATATTACAAAAGAAAGGGCATACATTTCATTATGCCCTTTCTTTTTTTAGTAATTATATTGATTTATTTCCCCCTATAATGTTCACAAGGAGAACAGGTATAAGTCTTGTCTCCGTTAATAATCGTTTCAACTTCCACATAAAACAACTCTGCTTTTTTAGGCACCTTCCCAATCACCCTATCCCCAGTTATCGACAGTTCCATAGTTTTCCAAGTCAAATTTGAAAAAATCGTATTTTTATATATGTACTTATCTATTTTTTCAAATAACGGGTAATCTTCCAAATAATATAATCTCGCCTTTATCGTTTTTCCGTCCACACGGCTATCGTAATCTAATCTAAGGTTAATATCTTTACTGTCATAATCTCCGCTTATTTTCGTTAAACTTACACCACCGTTTACAACCGACTCGGCAAATATATAGTTTTCTTTCATCTTCCAAGCATCTATATGTGAATGAAACATATTATTAATAGCAGAATATAAAGTTTTGCTATTATTTTTATATGTTGCCAAAAAACTTTTGCTATTGCTGTTTATTGAAAAACAACAATCATCGTTCCAACATAGCCATAATATCGGCATTTTTGCATTTTGAAGATTCCTTTCACTCGCCCATAGTTCATTAACTTTTTCTTCCTTAAACGACGTCTTCCAAGGGTCAAACATAGATTCTGAAATATAAGCCGACCCGTAAATCGGAATAGCGAACGCATATCTATTATCATATCCGATTATAGTCGAAGTTATAACCCCGCCCCAAGAAACTCCGGTTATTCCGACTTTGGAAACGTCCACGTTAGGTAAAGAAAAAAGAATATTTGAAGCAAGTATTGCTGACGTTACATAATGATAATATCTCTGACACGATATTTCTTCGTCGCCTTTTGTCAACGGTGCAGTCGTAGGGATTTCAGTGTATCCTTCTTCCTTAAATACGCCGCAAAGTTCACGCTTGCATGTCTTTCCATCGTCCTTTCTTTCCGTGTCCCACGCATTTTTGATCAATGGAAAATCGCCCGCTGTATTCATAGCGATCGCAATATATCCCAAATCGTTCCATATCTTTACCCAAGATAAAAAGGCGTGCCCCCCGCCGCCGTGAACCAACACTACAGCCTTGCGTTTTTCATCCTTTTTTAAATCTTTCGGAAATCCTAAATAGGCGAATACTTTCGTCTTTTTATCCAAATAATTTACACCGTCGTAGGTGATTGCATATATGTTTTCAAATGGTTTATCCGGCTTGAATTCATGTATATACTTATACCTTGGAACAACACCGATTAAATTTTTAATCAATAAATCTAATTCTAAACTATCCATATATTTATTCTCCTTTTACAATTAACCCCAAAATCCTTAAATATTTGTCTAGCTGCACATTTAATTATTTCAAAAGCAGTTTTGTCGTTGCAACTAAATCTATCTTTAACGTAATACACGTCAAATGCATTATATAATAGTATAAAATATTATTTAAAAAAAGTCAATTACTTAAAATGTGTCTAACTACCAAATCCCGCCACCACGACTATTTTGTATCACACTCTCGATAGTGTTTTTAAGTGATTTTTCAATAATTTTCTTATACCTTTCTTACTTTATAAAAACTATTTTTAACAAAATCGTTAAAAAATGCCCATTATAAGGCGTTTTTAAGCATTTTTTTGCATGTTTTTATTGTTTAAGGGCATTATAAAGCAGCCGCGTCTCCCCGTTTGCAAACAACTTTCTCCGCCGCAGTTTGCGGCGTTTTTTGCTTGCCGCGGAAGTTTCGCGCGAGAACGTTTATTAGCGGAAGTTTCGCGCGAGATAATATACCGCGGAAAATCGGCGTAAAAACAAGCCGCATTTCTTTTTCTTTATCTTATTTTTCTTTATAATAAAGTCTGCAATGGCAAAACCCTTCAAAATCCGGATCTTCTATCTGTTCGCGGAACTCTTTGCATATACACTTGTTGTCTTCTGTTCTGGCGAGACGGCAAGGACAATAACCGCCCTTCTTTTTTAAGCCTTCTCTTATCGACCTGACGATTTTTTCGTCCGGATTAAGCGTTATTTTCATAAATTCACCCCGATACCGATATTTTACACTATTTAAACAAATAAATCAATCAAACGCAGCCGAAAACAAATAAAAACGCTAATCGAAAGCCGATAGCGGCAATATCGGCGTATTGATTTTTATCACGCAAAAACACTTGATAAACTTTTATAAATATGATAAAATGACGGTTGGAAATCGACGATAGCGATTTACGGAGGATAGTTATGTACGACGTTATAATTGTCGGCGCAGGTCCGGGCGGGATTTACGCCGCCTACGAGCTTGCCAAATCGGATAAAACCCTTAAAGTTGCGATGTTCGACCTCGGACACTCGCTTGAAAAAAGAGCTTGCCCCATAGACGGAGTTAAAGTCAAAAGTTGTATAAACTGCAAGACTTGTTCCATTATGTCCGGTTTCGGCGGCGCGGGCGCGTTTTCCGACGGCAAATACAACATCACCAACGCGTTCGGCGGAAGTTTGCACGAACATATCGGCAAGCGCGAAGCGATAAGCCTTATGGAATACGTGGACGTTATCAATATGGAAAACGGCGGAATCGGCACGAAAATGTATTCTACCGCAAACTCGCACCTCAAAAAGACCTGTCTTCAGAACAAGCTTAACCTTCTGGACGCGAGAGTAAGGCATCTCGGAACGGATAAAAACTACGTGGTTTTACAGAATCTTAACGAGAAGCTTAAAGACAAGGTGGAAATGTACTTCGACACCCCCGTTCTCGATATCAAGCAGGAAGGCGATAATTTCAGAGTTGTCGCTAAAAACGGCGATTTTTTATGCAAAAACTGCATAGTTTCCGTCGGCAGAAGCGGAAGCAACTGGGTTGAATCGCTCTGTAAAAATCTCGGTATTCCCACAAAATCCAACCGCGTGGACATAGGCGTGAGAGTAGAACTTCCCGCAGAAATTTTCTCGCATCTTACCGACGAACTTTACGAAAGCAAAATCGTATACAGAACGGAAAAATTCGAGGATAACGTGAGAACGTTCTGTATGAACCCGCACGGAATTGTGGTAAACGAAAACACGAACGGCATTGTTACCGTCAACGGTCACAGCTACGAGGACGATTCATTAAAGACAAACAACACCAACTTTGCCCTGCTCGTTTCCAAACATTTTTCAGAACCGTTCAAAGACAGCAACGGTTATGCGGAAAGCATTGCAAGACTTTCTAATATGCTCGGAGGCGGCGTTATCATTCAACGCTTCGGCGACCTTATAAGAGGAAGAAGAAGCACCGTAAAGCGTATAGAAGAATGTACCGTAACCCCAACCCTTTCCGCAACGCCCGGCGATCTGAGCCTTGTTTTACCCAAACGTATTCTTGACGGAATTATAGAAATGATTTACGCGCTTGACAACGTTGCGCCCGGCACGGCGAACGACGACACGCTCCTTTACGGCGTGGAAGTGAAATTCTATAATATGGAAGTAGAAATCGACGACGATTTACAGACGAAACTGAAAGGTCTTTACGTGATAGGCGACGGAAGCGGCGTTACTCACTCGCTGTCGCACGCTTCGGCAAGCGGCGTTTACGTGGCAAGACAAATCATAGCCAAATCCTGACGAAAATAAACTTATATACGAACTCGGCGGCTCTTTCGAGCCGCCGAGTCTTTTTATTTTTGCGTTAAAAAATTTTGTTTCTTAAATATTTACCCGCTTACATTACAAAAAAATGCTTGTAAGCAGCGTTTGTTCTGATTTTTATTTCGTTTTTTTGCCTTTTATGAGAACAAATCAGAAGATTTCTTCTACAAAGCCTACCGTTTCCATAGCGGAAATCGCTTCTATGATTTCTTTATGCGTTTTCTTTTTCAGCTCGGGATTGACTATTTTCATCGTGACGGAATACACGCCGAGTCCCGAATTAGCGTAGGCGGGGTTTATCTCTATATCGTTTATTTTTAACCCGAAGCTTCTTAAAGAGTTGGTAAACACCTGCAATGATTCCCTGCTTTTAAGCTCTATATGCGCTTCTAAATAAACCGAACCTTCTTTAATTTTCTTTTCAAACTTAGGAAGGAACACTATCACCAGCATAAACAGCGCAAACACGACCACACCCGCAAAGTACATACCGTATCCTATTATCATCGCTATTATTCCCACGCACCATAAGCCTACTGAAGTAGTCAGTCCGCGCAGTTGATTTTTTGAGCTGAAAAGTATGGTATTAGTGCTTATCACCGCCACGCCTATTATGATTGCGGGACTGAGCAAAGACACGCTTAAACCTTTTATTTCGGTCAGATAAACGTCCGCAAGAGAGCCTGAAACGCCCGCAAGCGCAACCGATATAAAGGTTTTTATGCCCGCGCTGTGAAGCTTTGTCGCGCGTTCCGTTCCCGCAAGCATCGCGAGAACCGTTGCCAGCGCGATTTTCAACAAACACGACCACGCGTTGAACTCCGCGCTCCATTCGCCTAACAATTTCGTTATAATATCCATTTTTATTTACCCCTTTTATTTTCAGTAATTATCTTCTGTTTATGAATTTACGGTTATATCTTAAATAATCGCCGTAAGTCGTTTCGGAATCCGCCGCCTCGTTGAACGCGCGTTCCTCTTCCGTCTTGGAATACTCGTTGCGGGCGATTTCCGCTTCTATTCTTAAAAGCTGTTCTCTCAGATCTTCGGTTTTTTCTTCTTTCTCCGTCTTTTCGGGTTGTTTTTCTTCCGATTCTTTCCCGTAAGACGCAGAAAGATATAAAGCAAGCTTTGCACACGCCGGACCTATCAGCTCGTAAAGTATGCTCGAAGACAGCACCACCGTCTGCAAGACCGAACCCTGTTCGCCGCCTATCGTTCTCGCCGCCATAACGACGAGTCCTATCGCCACGCCTGCCTGCGGTATCAGCGCAAGACCGAGATAATTGCGCGTTTCTTTCGGCTTTTTGGTTATAAGACAGCCCGTAAACGCGCCCGCGTATTTGCCGGCGATTCGCACGATGAAATAGGTTACGCCGATCACGATGAGCGGTATTCCGTTAAGCGAGCTTTTCATATCGAAAAGCGCGTCTATCCTGAAGTTAAGCCCCGAATACACAAAAAATAACAGCAATATCGGCGGCGAAAAATAGTTGAGCTGCTTAAACAATCTGTCGTCTTCCGTCGCGTTTATATAAACCGTACCCATCGCCATACAGCCGAGCAGCGGCGAAACGCCCAGCGCCGCGCCCGCTCCGCAAACAGCAAACAAAAACGCTATCGCGATTATCAGTCTGTTGTCGGTGGAACGATTATTCATCAGCAGCTTAAGCAAAAATCCGAGCGCGCAACCGGTTGCGATAAGCAAAACGTTATATAATATCGGAAGCACAATATCCGCCGCACCGACCTTTCCGCCGGTGCTTGCCATGGCAAGCGAAATCGCCACGGAAAACGCGACAAGACTCACCACGTCGTCTAACGCGACCGCACCGAGAAGCGTATCCACGAAATCTCCGTGCGCCTTTGTCTGACGAATGGTCATCATCGTGGAAGCGGGAGCGGTTGCGGAAGCGAGCGCGGCGAGAACCACCGAAAACGCAAGATCGAGCTTTAATATAAAAAACGTGAGAATAAACACGAATACGGAAGCAACCAACGCTTCGAACAGCGTGATAACCGCAATCTTTCCCCCGTTTTCTTTCATAGTTTTAAGTCTGAAAAACTCGCCCACGCCGAACGCTATAAACGCCAGCGCAACGTCCGACAAAAAGCTCATACCGCCGACAACCGATTTCGGTATGAGGTCAAGGCAAAACGGACCTATCGCAACGCCGACGAGAATATACGCCGTTACGTTAGGCAGCTTTAACAGCTTTGTAATCCGCGTGGCGAGAAAACCCGCCAGCAACATTATTGCTACCGATATTATTATAACGGAGACGCTGTCCGCGCCCCCGATTTTCTCGTATAAACCGTTTAACAATTTTTCTCCCTTTTATTAAAAGCAAAACCCTTGCTAAAAAT
>CAJLXC010000062.1 GCA_905210545.1 uncultured Eubacteriales bacterium
AAAGTAAAAATAGGTGTTAAGAAAAATGTATAAATAGTTGATAACTTAGAAAATATTCTGATGTTATTCTGAGCGCAAAGAAAAAAGTCAACAGAATAAGAGATTTTTTTTAAAATTTTATAAAAAAAAGTTGAGTTAAAACGTTTTGTTAAAAAGCTGTTGATATGTTATACTTGCGGTATGGAAAACTTATTCAGCGAATACGGTATAGTTACTGAAGAAAATCAGAAAAATCAATTTAAAAGCTATTATAAACTGTTAAAAGAGTATAACGATAAGTTTAATATCACCGCGATTACTGATGAAAGGGAAGTATATATTAAACATTTTATCGACAGCGCGCTCGCTGTGGAATTGTTGAACGGCGATACTCTCATCGATATAGGTTCGGGAGGAGGTTTCCCCGCGCTGCCTATAAAAATAATGAGACCTTCCTTAAAAATTACCCTCGTAGAAGCGACCGAAAAAAAATGCGAGTTCTTAAAAACCGTCGTAAAAAAACTCGGCTTATCCGACGTAGAAGTAATTTACGGCAGAGCGGAAGACCTTGCCAGAAACGATCTTTACAGAGAAAAATTCGATATTTGTACGGCGAGAGCGGTGGCAAGACTTAACGTTCTTTCGGAATATTGCATACCTTTCGTAAAAAAAGGCGGCATTTTCGTTTCGTATAAAGGCGATGCGGAAGAAGAAATTAAAGAATCCGAAAAAGCTATCAAAATTCTCGGCGGAAAAATAATAACGCACGATAAATACGTCTTAGACGGGGCAAAACGCACTCTCGTGATAGTGGAAAAACAAAAAAACACAGATCCTAAATACCCTCGCAGCAACGCGAGAATAAAAAATAAACCGCTATGAAAGAAATAAAAAAAACGACGGCTTGTGCCGTTACGGGACACAGAAAACTCGAAGAAGATTTCGATAGAAATATATTAGAAAAGACGTTTATAAAACTTGCTGACGGCGGATACGATACCTTTCTAATAGGTATGGCGCTTGGATTCGATACGATTTGCTTTCAATTGCTTGAAAAGTTAAGAGAAAAAAAACCGATAAGAATAATTGCCTGCGTTCCTTGCAGATGTCAGGCGGAAAAATTTTGCATTAGAGACAAAAAAGAGTACGAAAGAATGTTGTCCGCTGCGGACGAAATAAGGATATTGTCGGACGAATATACCCCTTATTGTATGATGAAGAGAAATATGTTTATGGTGGATAATTCTTCGCTTCTCGTCGCGTATAAGAGAAGGGAAGAAGGCGGTACGGCAAAAACGGTCAGATATGCGGAAAAAAGCGGCGTTAAAATTATAGAAATTTAAAATAACAATCAACAACCACCCCCTTATCGTAAAAAAGGGGGTGGTTGTTTTATATTCTGTCTTAAATAATTTAGTTAAAACTTAAACTTTAACATAATGAAAATCTTTTCGCTTTTTTTTATTATCTTTGTCTCATATGTATTGTAATCCTACAATATGAATGTATTTATTTAAAACAGTTGATTTATGTATTTAAATTTGTTAAAATATATTTGCGACATTTTATCTTAATATTTTCCCTAATGGGTGTAGTACGCCCACTGACAATAGGGTACTATTTTTGGTAGTAGTGCGTTTCGTACAAAACCATTGTCAGTGGGAATATAGGTAAAGTGTCGCAACTTGAACTTGCGAAACGTGTTCTACGGGTGTCGTTCCGCAAGGGGCGACGCTTTTTTATTTTTATTTTTTGAGGTGAATGATGAAAAAGATTTTGATAATGGTTTTATGTTTGATTGTAGTCTTATGCTTTGCTTGTTTTTTTGCTTGTGGAGGAAATAATGTGGAAAAAAATAAGTCAAACAGTCAAACGTATGCGGTGTATACAATATATAAAGCTTATGCCGAAGAAAAAGGCGAAACACCTTTGTCTTACGAAGAATGGATAGATAGTGTTAAGGGTGCGGATGGAAAAGACGGAGTAGGAATAAGTTCGGTTGCTATAAACGAAAATGGCGATTTGATTGTTACGCTTACCGATAATACGGTAATAAATGCGGGTAAAGTAAAAGACGTTCATTCGCACGAACTTGTTGAAAAAGAAATTGTAGAAAGAAAACCGACTTGTAAAGAAAAGGGGTTAAAATATATCGTTTGCGAGACCTGTGGAGAAGTTTTAAAGACGATTATAACAGACAAAGCATCGCACGATTATTCGGAGATAGTAACCGCGCCGACTTGTACCGAACAAGGCTATACTACTTATACCTGTAGTGTTTGCGGTTTTGTCGAAATAGGTAATTATACCGAACCTACGGGGCATAGTTATAGATCGGAATACACTTTTGATGATAATTATCATTGGCAAGAGCCAACTTGCGGGCATACGGACGCGATAGTAAAGCAGGCGCATACTTTTAACCAAGATGAAGTATGTACGGTTTGCGGGTATGATTTAAAAGTAACGCTTTCGCTTACATACGTTGAGGTAAATGAAGGAACTGAATATGCGGTGGACGAATTAACCGACGACACGGTAAAAATCATATATATCCCCGATGAATATAACGGAAAACCCGTAACAAAGATAAACGATATGGTTTTTGATGGAAACGATACAATAAAAAAAGTAGTAATGGGCTGCAATATCATTGATATAGGCAACTACACGTTCCGTAATTGTAGTAGTTTAACAAGCGTAACGATTCCTGACAGCGTTACGAGTATAGGAGAATATGCGTTCTATGATTGCCGTTCATTAACGAGCGTGTATTATAAAGGAACAGTGACGGAATGGAACAATATATCAATTGGTGCTAATAATGGGGAATTAACTTCTGACAAACTTTATTTTTACAGTGAAAAAGAACCGACAACAAGCGGCAAATATTGGCATTATGATACAGACGGCATAACCCCCGTTATATGGGTTAAAGAAAATTAACAACTTAAATTCTAAAAAAAAGAGAAAAAATATAAACAAAAAAGGAGAAAAAATGGATCCAAATAAAGTTTTATCACCAAAATCAAAGATAGGAAAAAACGGAATATACCGAATTAAAAATTTCGGAGACTTTTCAATCGCCGTTTTACACTGGGGCGAAAGCGAACGAGTCGGGATAAGATGGAACGGAACAGGAGATGAAGGAGGATTTCCTAAATCAAGCGGACACCCGACTTGGTTTATTTTGCCTAAAGAAGTGGCAATTTCTTACGTTGAAAAAATAAACGAAGTTGAGTTGTTAGAAATGATAAAAACAACTACAAACAATCCTTTATAAAAATTTGTTGTCTATTAAGATAGCTTTTACTCGACACACATACCGAAAAAGAATGTAAAATAAAGTGCGTAAGCTTTTTTTCTAACTTACACACTTTATTTTACGTTTTATGTAAAAGAGATATAAAAATATTTTTAATTGCGGTTCAGCAGAATTTTTTATAACCGCTGCCGTATTTTACGCATTTATTAACGCGTGACAGGGTAGCGGAAGAAATATCCGTTTCTTTTATTATTTTTTCATAAGTTTCGCCTTTAAGAAGAAGCTTTGCGGCTTTAATTCTGCCGAGCATAGAATCGAGTTCTTTATAAGTGCAGAGATCGCTGAAAAATTCTTCGCAGTCTTCTATCGTTTTAAGTTTTAATACAGATTCAAATAGTTCTTTATGGTCGCCTTTTAAATTTTCCGACATTTTTATTCGCCATCCTTATCGTTTACGTTTTTTAAGAAAGATTTCAGTTTTTCCGTTTGAGGATTCAAAAACAAATTCCGCGGCGTTCCTTCTTCGCAAATAACGCCGTCAGACATAAACACCACTTTATCGGATATGTTTTTGGCAAATCCCATTTCGTGAGTGACTATTATCATCGTCATGTTTTCGTCTTTAAGAGATTTTATTACCTTTAAAACTTCTCCCGTAAGCTCCGGATCTAAAGCCGAAGTAGGCTCGTCAAAACAGAGTACTCGCGGCTTTAACGCGAGAGCGCGCGCAATCGCCACACGCTGGCATTGCCCGCCGGAAAGCTCGCAAGGATATGCGTTGCGTTTTTCTGTAAGCCCCGTTTTAACGAGCAGAGACTCCGCTTCGGCGTCTATTTTTTCCTTTTCGGTTTTAAGAAACGCCGCGCGCGCCGCTTTGTTTTTTTCCGTCTTTTTCAATTCTTTGAATTTTTCTTTAAGCAGCAGGTTAGGGGCGAGTGTTATATTGTTAAAAACCGAGTATTGCGGAAAAAGATTGAAAGATTGAAAAACAAGTCCGAAGTTAAGCCGTTTTTCGCGCAGCTCGTCATAGCCGTATTTTATGTTTTCGTCGCAACTTAAAAGCGTTGCGCCGTCTAAAAGCATTTTTCCCGCGTCGGGAAATTCCAGAAAGTTTATGCACCTTAAAAGGGTGGTTTTTCCGGATCCCGAAGAACCTATTATAGAAACAACCTCGCCCTTTTCTATATTTAAGTTTATGCCTTTCAAAACTTCGGTTTCTCCGAATTTTTTGGTAAAGTTTTTAATTTCGAGATAACTCATTTTTACACCTTGAAATAAGAAAGTTTCTTTTCGAGCCGGCGGAAGAAAAGCGTCAATATCGCGGTAAACACGAGATAGTATACCGCGGTGTAGAACAAGGGCCACAAAAGGCCGCCGTTCTTTATGTATCTCTGCGCGTAAAATATAAGCTCGTAAAAGGTAATCACTCTAGCAAGCGACGTGTCTTTAACCAAAGTTATTATCTCGTTGCTCATAGGCGGCACTATTCTCTTTATAACCTGCAAAAGGATAACCTTAAAAAATATCTGACCTTTCGTCATTCCGAGAACGAGCCCCGCTTCCGTCTGACTTTTAGAAACGCTCTGTATTCCGCCGCGGTATATTTCCGAAAAATAGCACGCGTAGTTTATTCCGAACGTGATAAAAGTAGATAAATAAGCGTTAAGCCCCGCGCCTTGCCCGAAAATAAGCCCCGGACCGTAATACACGACTATTAACTGAAGCATTAAAGGCGTGCCTCTTATGATCCACACAAAGCCCGAGCAAAGCCATTTTACGGGTTTTATTTTGGACATAGAACCGAACGCTATCAAAAGACCTAATGGGAGAGATATTAAAAGAGTTACGAAAAAAATTTTAAGCGTTTCCCAAAATCCCGCCAGAAGGTCTAAAGATATTGATAAAAAAGAAGCATTAAGTAAAAAATTCTGCATAATAAATAAAAGTCGATTAAAGCGGAAAGCCTTTTTTAAAGCTTTCCGCTTTTCGTTTATAAAATTATTTTCAGCCTTCTATAAGGGCGCGCGCCATCATATAGTCGACTATAGCCACTTCGCTTTTTCCAGACATTACTTCGAGGAAAGCGTCCGATTGAGAGTCTACCTGAACAAGCCCGCCGCTTAAAGAAGCGTTAGCTTTTATAAAGCTTTCTCCCGCAGAACCCGTTTCCGCCGCGATTCTGAGCCCGCCCATTTTGTTTACGTCGGAATATTTGTCGGCGTTCTTTTTAAGAACTACCGCTACCTGTCTGTTTTCCATATAGGGTTTGGTAACGTCTGCCGCGCCGGTGATTTCGTTCGTTATGGTCATACCGTTCCAGATGCAATCTATTTTTTCCGCCGTAAGGTCGAGAAGTTTGTTGCCCCAGTCGATTTCCTTAAAATCAGGGGTAACTCCGAGTTTTGCACAAACCAGCTTTGCGAGATCCGCGTCGAAGCCTATCCATTCGGAACTGCCTTCTTCACGATAATCCATAGGCTTATAGTCGGTGATACCTATCACAAGCGTTCCTTTGTCTTTTATCTTTTTAAAGTCTCCGCTGTTTTCGTTGGAGGCTGCCGCGGGTTCGTATTCGCTCACTCCCGCAACGCCGTATTTCTTGGCAAGCTCCGAAAGCTTGTTTTCTTCTATAAGCTCTTTTATTGCTTCTTCTACTTTTCTCGTTAAATTCGAGCCTTTTCTGAACGCGATGCCGAAGGATTCGGTTTCGCCGCCGACTTCTACGATGGCAAGGTCTTTATAGGTGGTCGCACCGCACGCGGTAAGAGCAAAGCACGCCGCTACCGCCATAATCGTCGCAAGTAAAAAAGTAACAAGTTTTTTCATTTTTTTATTCTCCTTTCGTTTTGATTTAACGCTTTAGTTTATTAAAGTATCTTTATTATACTTTATTACGTTAAAGTTGTAAAGTGTTTTAACGGGGTAATTTAAAAAAAATAAAATTTTTTTGAAAAACCGGGAAAGGGGATTATATATAAACATTATATAATATATAAGAAAGATAATTCGGTA
>CAJLXC010000063.1 GCA_905210545.1 uncultured Eubacteriales bacterium
CCTATTAGTATTATCTGAAAGGATGATAGTTTCCTTTTTAGTATTCCCATGCAAAAGCCTCGATTCCGTTTATAGGTATCATAATATCGTATTTTTCATAAAGATAGCATTATGATTCTCGTGAATGGTATTAAGATTGTATAAAGATTACAAGCAATATATATTCATCTTTTCTTTATGAAAAAAGATTCTCGGATAAATTCCCGTTCCTCCGATTATTGTTTTCCGATAAAAACTTGTCCGCTACAATAAATAATTATAAAAACAGTATAACATGAATATCTGCGATTTGTTACGATTTTATTCTAAAAAAATAAAAAAAACAAAATAGTTTGGAGAAGTAAATGAAGGTTTTAGTTATCGTCCGATAGTTTATCGAAAATTACGTAATAAGATAAATCGGAGGGCTTGCCGACGGCGAGCCGTTTTTCGGCAAAATCGACAAAACCCGATTTATACATCGGCAACAACAGTCGTTATCAAGCGCCGGAGATGTTCGTATATGAAAATCTTTTTAAGTACAATCGATAAAAGGTTTATTTTTCTGGGTTTTTTGTTTATAATACATAATATATAAATAATTGACGGAGGTATATATGTCAGATTGCAAACGAACAGAAAAAAACACGAATTTTAGCGAGGCTCAAAAAACAAAGTACGTCGGAACACAAACGGAAAAGAATCTCGAAGCGGCATTTGCTTGCGAAAGTAAGGCTCGGAACAAATATACGTTTTTTGCTTCAGTTGCAAAAAAGGAGGGATTCGAACAGATTTCCGCACTGTTTCTGAAAACGGCAGAAAACGAAAAAGAACACGCAAAACTTTGGTTTAAGGAGCTGAAAGGCATCGGTGACACCGCCGAAAATCTTTGCGCCGCGGCGGCGGGTGAAAATTACGAGTGGACGGATATGTACGAGGGGTTTGCCCGTACTGCCGAACAAGAGGGGTTTAAGGAGCTTGCGCAAAAATTCCGCCTTGTCGCAGCCATTGAAAAACAGCACGAGGAAAGATACCGCGCGCTTCTTAAAAATATCGAGACGGCACAGGTGTTTGAAAAATCTTCCGTTAAAGTTTGGGAATGTCGCAACTGCGGACATATCGCCGTAGGCGAAAAAGCACCGGAGGTTTGCCCGACGTGCAATCATCCGCAAAGTTATTTCGAGCTGCGTGCGGAAAATTATTAAGCAGATAAATATTAACGGAAGCAAAAGCAGAACCTGCCGCCACTTGCGGAGCGGGAAAAGATTGTTTGCCCGAAATCAGTTAAAAATCGACAAAACAGACCGAAAAACGACGTTCGGTCTGTTTTTATGTTATAATCCTTCTTTAAGAAGTTTAAAATCGATAGCGGCAAAACAATAGCAGACGTATCGCCAAAACCGTTTTATAACGTTTTTCAGAAAAGATATATTCTAAATATAACACTTAATTTGCGCGACAACAATCACGTGTTTTGTAATAATGAGCAAAAATCGACACCTGATTTGCAAGAGTTTTTAAAAAAAATTAATTTTAGTTGATAATTGTTTTTAAGGATAGTAAAATACTCATATGAAAATATATAACGATAAACACGATAAAATCGCAAAACCTACTAAACGCACTTTTTCGGTCGTTTCCGTGGGGCAGGTGCGTTACGACGTTATCGGAGATGCAACGACCATTCGTCCTAACGGCAGGCACGACTATTCGCTGTACTTTGTTGAAAACGGCGTTGTGTATTTCGATAAAAAAACGAAAGTCGAAAAGAATCAAGTTTTTTTATACGACGCGTTTACGCCGCAGTATTACGAAACGTTTGTGCAGGATAATTTTTCTTATTATTATCTTCATTTTACCGGCGCGGATTTAAAAACCGTGTTGCGAGAACTGAACGTTATAGAAAAAACCGTATATAGCGTGCGCGGGGAAGCGATAAAAGCGTTATTTTTAAAACTTCTGTCAATTTACGGGTTGAACGACGCGTTTTCCGTACTTAAAAGCGAACGGTACGTGAACGAACTTGTTTCCGTAATCGCAGAAAGCTTCGAAGATGATAAAAGGAAAGCGACTAATCTTTTTATAGTAACCGATTATATGGAGCATAATTACGGCGCTCCGTATTCCGCCGCCAAATTTGCGAAAATGCTTAACGTAAGCGTAAGCGGGTTTAACCATTTGTTTAAAAAAGAATTAGGGGTTGCGCCGAAAGAATATTACATCAAAATAAGGCTTAAAGCGGCAGAACAGCTTTTAAAGTATACCGATAAACCCGTAAAGCGGGTTGCTAAATCGGTCGGGTATGATAACGAAGTGTACTTTTATAGACTGTTCGTAAAAAAATACGGTGTATCGCCGAGAGAATATAGGAAAAGGAACGTATAAAGTGGGTTACTTATGTCTGGCAGGCGCGGTTGCGCTCGGTGCGATGAAGGGTGCGTTTGGCAAAAAAGTCAGTTTTTATGTGAAAAACGCGCTCGATTCGCTGTTTTTTAACTTTATAAGAATGTTTTTATGCGTTGCGTGCGGCGCGGTTATGGTGGTTTTGAGTGGCGCGGGCGGATTTAAAGTCGACGGACTTACGATAAGCTTAGCCATTTTAAACGGCGTTTTGCAAGCCGTGTTCGTATGCGTATGGATAATGGCGGTAAAAAATGTTTCTTACGTTATGCTGGACGTTTTTGCGCTCCTTTCCGCAATCATACCGACTGTCGGTTGCCGTATTATGTATTCGACGAAAAGTACCTTTTTCGAACTTGCGGGTTTTGCGGTTTTAATAGTTGCGGCATTATTGCTTGCAAGTTATAATGCAAAACTAAAAGGCAGTTTTTCGCTTAAAACGACCGCTTTATTATTACTCAATTTTCTTGCTCAAGGATTTATGGATTTTTGTATGCAAGTTTTTAAGCGCAGCGGCGCGACGGGCTCTAACGCGGCTTTTAATTTTTATACGTTTATTTTTACCGCCGTATGCCTTGCGGGGATTTATACTGTTTTAACCTTTTTCAGGAAACGTGGCGAAGACAAAAAGTATCTTGTTTCTTTCGGCGAACAGCTTGCTGCAGAAGCGGGCGTGCTTAAAAAGGTATTCGTTTTTATCGCGCTTATGGCGGTCTGCTTATTTTTTAACAGTTACCTGACGACCATTGCGAGCGGATTGCTTTCGCCGTCCGTTTTGTCGCCGTTAAGGTCGGGGCTTGCACTCATTTTATCGACGGTTATCGCGTGGTGTTATAAAGAAAAGCCTTCGGTAAAGTCTGTCGCAGGGACGATTATAGCTTTCGGCGGGTTAATCGTTATGAACGCACCGATGATATTCGGCATACCTGCAATCGGGTTATGATACAACGGAAAACGGCAGAATGTTTTTTTATCGTTGATGAAGTCGTATGCAATTCGTCAGATCAAAGTTCGGCTGCCGCAAGCCTTGCCCGGGAAAGAATAGCGTTTCTTTACGCCTTGTCTTATAACCGTGACGTCCGAAAATCCGCAGGGTAAGTCAATCGGCAGGGAAGAAGACGTTTTTACTTTAAGAACGCCTTTGGTTCTGTTCCAGTCGATAGATACCGTTCCGTCGATTACCCTTAAATTTTTAACATTGCCGCGGATAAAACGGTCGGGCAGGGCGGGTAAAATCTCCGTTTTGCCGTTGGTGCAGTGTATCAACATTTCCTGAACGGCTGACAGAAAGCCCATATTCGCGTCTAACTGGACGGTACACGCGTCGCCTACGTGCATACTTAAACCCATTCCTCTCCAGTCGTTGTGAACGGTAAAAAAGTTTTTCATCAAATCGCCCTTAATTAAAAATTTAAGACAGTTAAAAGCTTTGTTTCCGTCTTTAAGTCTGCAATACAGGCTCGAAAGATGCGTCAGCGACCACCCGCTCTGATGCTGAAGACCGTTAGCGGTTCTCTTTTCAATAGCCGTGGCGCAAGCGTCGTAAAACGGGTTTTCTTCTGTTATTTCGTCGCCCGGCCACAGCGGATATAAATGCGAAAAATGCCTGTGGTCATGGTTTTCCTTAAAATTCTTATAACACCATTCTTTCAACGCTCCGTCTTCCGTTTCGTAATCGGGTAATCCGTTCAGAATTTTTTCGAGTTTTTCCTTTTCCTCGACGGGGATTTCGGCAATCTTGCTTAAACGAATATAATTATTTATGACTTCTTTTATAAGGGCAACGTCCATAGCGGCGTTAATTGCGGAAGGCATAGGATGAGAGAGAGTATCTCCTTCGTTTATGAAGTTTGCGGGCGAGTTTTCGGGGGAAACCGAAGGGTAGACTTCCGCTTTGTTTCCGTTAAAATATATAAAATCGGAATAAAAAAGGCATACTTCTTTCAGGAACGGCAAGGCTCTTGTTTTAAGGAATTTTTCGTCGCGGGTGTAATCGTAATATTTGCAATAAAAGCTCGCAATCCACGCGCCCGCGCCCGTCCAGTTGACGATTACCGGCACGTTTACCGCAACCGAACCCATACCGGGGCAACTGTATGCGTGTATCGCAATGCCTCTGCACCCGAAAAGCCTTTTTGCGGCTATTCTGTATTCTTCTATGGAATTTTCGAAATAATCGAACACGGGCAGCAGAGAGTTTATTAAATTTCCGTTGAAAACGTGTTCGTAAATAAGTTCGAGGTTTTCGTTAAGAACGTTTTGCGCCCACACCGCGGAATAGTCTCCGCACCATATTCCGTATTGAGAAAAAGGAAGCCCCTTTTCCGCCGTGCCGCTTATAAACAAGTATCTTCCGAATCGATACAGCTTTTCTATCAATTCCGCGGAAACTTCGTCTTTCTGAACGGATAAAAGCAATTCCTCGTTGGAATGCGGTTTGCCTCGGTATAAGTTCAGGTCGGTGCCGTTGTAAAGTTTTGCAAACGCCTTTGAATGGAGAGAGAATTCTGCTTCGTATCCGCGGGAAGAACGAAGAACGCTTAATAAGGCGTTTCCGTCGAATTTTTTTTCGTTTGCAACCGCTTTTAATAAGACGGTGATGGTTTTCGCATTTTTTACGCTTATCGCGTCGTGAAGCGTAATACGTTCGCCGTCGGTTTTAATCAAGGCGACGCAACCGAAATATTTATCGTCCGAATTTTTGCCCGAAAACGCTATATGATCGTTTTCCGCCGCGGAATTTATGCCCGGGTTGATTTCTTCCGGGCAGGGGAATCTGCTGTCGGTATCGTCTCTTTTCGATAATGAAAAAGAAAAATTATCGGCTTTTTCGCAAGTGATTTGCAAATAAGCAACGTCGTTCAACTGAGAAACGAAAGCTTTCTTTTGATACTTTACGCCGTTTTTAATCCAGGAAGAACTTATCTCGCCGACGGACGTGTCGAGTTTTCTGACGTAATCAGTAAAATATCCGCCGTTTTCCGCGGTAACGTTGAGTTGGCACAGCGGCATCGGGACGGAACAGCTTCCGTCATACCCTTTTGCCTTCAATTCGTCGCAAATCAATCCGTCGGCTTTTTTAAACTCGTTGTTTTTGCGCAAAACCCGCATTTCTTTCAGTTTATACGAAACGTCGGGTAATTCGGCTTTTTTAAGTCCGTACCATAAGTCTGTGCGCGTGATAACGAAAAAATCGTTGCATATCGCACCGATCGTATTTATGCCGGTTTTTCCGTTGCCTGCGCAAAAGCCTTCTCTCCAGAGATTTTTATGCCATTCGGCGGGGTAATAAGAATAAATTATCTGAGTATTCATAGTGTTCTTCCGTTTAATATTTATAACTCTATCGTGAAAAAGCAAATCCCGATGAAAATTCTCGTGTCGTATAAACCTTATAATAGTGTTTTATATCGGGCGCTTATATAGCCGCGACAATTTCCTGATTTTAATATATTATAACACCGCCGCAAAAATAACGGTATGGATAATATTTGAATTTAATGGATTAAAATGTATGATATAAAAATCAAAGAGAAATAAAGGCAAAAA
>CAJLXC010000064.1 GCA_905210545.1 uncultured Eubacteriales bacterium
TGACCGAAAAGGTCAGCCGCTTAGGGTTTATCATAGTCTTATTTTGACGATTTAAATAATAATTTCTTTTGCGGGGTCTATTACTTCCGCGAGGAAGGGTAGCTCTCTGAATTTTTCCGCATAATCGAGTCCGTATCCGATAACGAAGCCGCAGGGAATATCGAAGCCTACGTAATCGGAGGTTATATCGACTTCGCGGCGTTCTTTCTTGTCGAGAAAAGCGCAGATCTTAACGCTTCTCGGTTGCCTGTTTTTAAGCAGGTTGATAAAATAAGAAAGGGTTTTTCCGCTGTCTACTATGTCTTCTACAATAAGAACGTCTCTGTCTTTTATTTCTGCGGTAATGTTGGAAATAAGCTCCATTTCGCCGCCGACCGTTCCGTTCTTATAACTCGAAAGTCTGGCGAAGTCTATCATTATAGGTGTTTTTACGCTCTTTATCAGATCCGCGAAAAAATATACCGCGCCCTTAAGCATACATATTATGACAGGCTCTTTACCCGCGTAGTCCGCGGTTATCTGCGCGCCGAGTTCTTTAACTCTTTTTGAAATTTGTTCTTCGGTCAGCAAAATCTTGTAGTTTTTCATAAAAATCCTTTATACTTTCGTTATTTTTATCAACCTTTCGGTCGTTTCGTCCGCTTTTACGTCTTCCGATACGGCTACGCCGAATATCGCGTATATCACGTTGCCTTTCGCAATAACAGGCGTGGTTTTCCGTTCGTCCGCAGAGATTTTTTTATCGGTAAGATATTCTTTCAGCCTTTTCGTTCCTCCGCCGAACTTAACGAAAACGTCGCCGGTTTCGGGCGTTCTTACAACGGCGTCGCGGGGCAGTTTGTCCGCGTCGAGATATAATCCGCTTTTTAGATCCGCCGTAGGCTCTGCGTGCGCGATGGTCAGCTTATTTCCGCAAAACTCGAATTCTCCTTCCGAAAATTTAAGCTGTTTACCGAACCGCTCTGTTTCGGGCGCGGACAGGGTATCGCGTTTTTTCATAAACACGATTTTGTCGTATATCCGCTTTGCCGCAACGCCTTGCGGAAGAGTTATCCGTTTGCCGGTCTGCTTTTTCGTTAAAGAAATAACGTCGTCCGTGTGAACCTTCTCCCAGTCCTTTTCTATTCCGCAACTTTTAAGTGCGAGAATAACCGCTTCTCTCAAAACCGTTTTGTCCGCGGGTAAAGAAATTTCCGCGCCGTCGTCTGTTACGGCGAGAATTTTCGCCGCCTGTTTACGGAGATACTCGGATTGCTCATAAGCAATGTCCGATAGCCTTGCCACGTTTTTTTCGGCTTCCGGGAAGACCTTTTTTATCTTAGGCAAAATATTAAGACGTATATAGTTGCGGGTAAATTCTTCCGACAGGTTGGAGGAGTCGGTAACGAACGGCAAATCGTTTTCCTCGGCGTAAGCTTCTATGTCTTCTTTGGGCGTTTTAACGAGCGGACGGATAATTTTTCCGTCGTCGGTATCGCGTATGCCGGAAAGTCCTTTAACGCCCGTGCCTCTGAACAGGTTAAATAAAACCGATTCCGCGTTATCCCGCAGGTGGTGGGCGGTGGCAACGTAGTCGCACTTGCCGTCTTTTAAAGCTTTCTTAAAACAATCGTAACGCAATAATCTCGCCGCTTCTTCTAACGAAAGCTTTTCTTTTGCCGCTTTTTCGGGACAGTTTATTTTATAGAATAAAACGGGGATAGAGTTTTTTTTGCAATAATCGGCGACGAATTCGGAATCCTTTTCCGACTCCTTGCCGCGAATGCCGTGTTCTACGTTTATGGCGATTACCGAAAAACCCTTTTTTGCCGAGGCTTTATTTAAATAATGCAACAAAACCATAGAATCGCATCCGCCGGAAACGGCGACCGCTACGGTTGAGTTAGGCTTAATTTTCGATAAATCGACCAACATACGTATATTGTAACAAAGGCGAAGAAAAATTTCAAGCGATAAATGCCGAATAATCGCGAAAAAGCAACATATTTTTGTCGAACGAAAAAAAACCGGGTAAAAATTATTTTTGATAGCCGATATCGGTTGACAAATTATGAAAAATGTTATATCATAGTAAGGCTTTCAACGAAAAAGCGCAAATATCGCGGGGTAGAGCAGCCTGGTAGCTCGTCGGGCTCATAACCCGGAGGCCGTGAGGTTCAAATCCCACCCCCGCAACCACACGAAACTCGTTTGAACCTTTTGGTTTCAAGCGAGTTTTCTTTTACGTTATCTACGTTTTTGCCGTTTGTTATATCGGATATTTCCTTTTTGGTAAGCCGTTTAGTTTCCCTTTTATTAGTGTTGTATAGAATAACAACTCTGTCGTCAAAAAGAATTACGCGGTTTATAAATGAATTAAAAAACTCGTTTTTCTCTTGGTCGCTGTTGTATTTTTTGTGGGCGAAATAGTTTAAGAAAGTTTTTACGTCGCAAAGTTCTAACGGTTTAATCTGTTTTGCTTTTTCTACGGCGATTTTCGCTTCCAAGTTTTCCTGCGCCGCTTCGAGAGACAATAATCTGTTTTTTGTCGTTTTGGTGTAAACACCGTCTTCTATCGCCGCCATTATTTTGTTTATGGATTTTTTAACCGTTTTAAGTTCGTTTTCGTAGGCGATAAGCGCAGTAGGTTTTTCAATTTCCGCATTAAATTTTTCCACTACGATTTTTGAAATTTTGTCTATAACCGTCGGAGTTAAAACGTAATCTACGGTTGCATTAAAAACAATGTCTTCGATTTCGCCTTGCTTGACGTTTTTCTTCTTGCAACTTTTGTTATCGGCTTTTTTGCCGTAGCATTTATAATAATGATACACCTGTCCGTTATGACTCGTTCCCGTTTCTGACGTCATAGCAGAGCCGCAATACCCGCAGAACATTTTTCCGCTTAATATATACGGTTTTTCGCTTTTGGTTTCGCGCTGGCGGTGTTTGTGTTCGTCCATTTTTATATTGCACTCTTTAAATAATCGTTCGTCAATAATGGGTGGAATAACATCCGGATAAACGGTGTCACCAATCGTTATTCTGCCTATATATTTTTCGTTTCGGATAATTCGGGAAAGTTGATTGACGGTAAACTTTGTTCCGTTTTTAGGCTTAATGCCCATATTGTTTAATCTTTGAGCTATATTTTTGGCTTTTTCGCCGTTTTTATATCTTTCAAATATGTCGCGGACGATTTCCGCTTCGACAGAATTTATTTGCCACTTTTTATTTACGATATCATAGCCTAAAATTGTATATCCGCCTATAAAATTGCCTTTAAGTAAACTTTCTTTAACGCCGCGCTTTGTCTTTTGAGAAAGTTCGGCGGAGTAATACTCCGCCATACTTTCCAAAACGCCTTCGATTAAAATACCGCTTGCGTCATCTGAAATGTTTTCCTTTGCGGAAAGCACACGAACGCCGTTCTTTTTCAGTTTTGCCTTATAGTTTGCGCTGTCGTAACGGTTTCGCGCGAAACGGTCTAATTGATAAACCAAAACGTACTCGAAATGTTTCTTTTTGCTGTCGTCTATCATTTTAAGAAACTGCGGACGTTTGTCCGTCGTTCCGGTTAGAGCTCTGTCTATGTACTCGGAAACAATGGTTAAATCGTTTCTTTTTGCATAATCGTAGCATTCCCGAAGTTGTCCTTCGATAGACTGTTCCATTTGCGCGTGCGAACTGAATCTTGCGTAAATTACTGCGGTCTTTTTCATAATATCTCCTTTTTGCCGAAGACTTTATCCGGCGTTAAATTTTTTACGTTGCCGCCTGATTTTACAAAATCCAAAAATTTATTTGTAAGTATTTCGGCGGCGGTGTTTATTATTCGGTTGTTTTCTTCAAACGGCGAAAACACCGTTTTATTTGCGGAAAAATCAATTTCCACTCTGTTTGTTTCTTGTAAATTTTGTCGTTTCAATTCTCCTTATTTTTTTATTTGTGCGGATACAATGTTCTCTTTCCTGATGGCTACTATGTTCTCTTACCATAAACCACAATTTTCCTCCTTATAATTTTTTAAATTTGTGGCTTGCTTTATCAGCTAAATAAGGATTTTGGTTTTGTATCCTACCCTTTTTTTCGCAATAAAGCAAGCGATTTTGATAATTATTTTGAAAAATAATTAAAATAATTTTTCGTGGGCTTGTTTGCAAGTCTTTCCCGTTCGTGAGCGGTCTTTCTTGTTTCTTCAAGTTCGTCGGGCGCGTACTTACATAAAAATGTCAAAAAGTTTTCATGTTTTTTGAGTTCGGGGATTTGTTGTTCGTATTTTTTAAGTTCATTAAACAAATGCTCGCTGTCTTTCTCCGAAATTTTCTTTTCTTCTTCAAGCAGTTTGTATTTAGCGATTAACCCGACGACCTGTTTTTCAAGTTGCCCCTTAAAGAACGGCTTTTTACCTTTTATTGCGTCGTCAAATGCTTTAAGATATTCTTCCATAGGCTTTAACGCGTCGGAAAGGTTTTGTTTTTTCTCTTCGAGTTTTTGCATTTCCCACTCGTATTTTGTAGTGTGCTTTTTATTACTCCCGATTTCACCGCGTTTTAATCCGTATCGAAGGGCTACTTGTTCGTAAAAATCGTCTTGAAGATTGCCGAAAGAAATTTGCCCGCCGCGCTGTTCCCAAAAGTCCGAAGAACATATTTTAGGTTGCGGCAAAGACTTGTACTCGAATTTGCCTTTTCCGTTAATGTCTTTTGCCTGAACGGGCGAGCCTTTTTCGTTTCTTAAAACTTTTCCGTCATTGCCTTTCGCGTAAACCTTTTTCTTGCCGTAATCTACGATAGGGACGTAGTACAGTTGCAAGTGCGGCGTTGTTTCGTCCAAATGAATAACGGCGGATAAAATATTTTCGTCCGTGCCGTGATAACCGATTTCTTTCAATACGAATTTATACGACCGTTCAAAAAATTCCAAAACTTTACTCGGCGGCTGTTCGCCCTGTATATATCCGAGACTTTCAAAAAACGCCTTGTCCGAAGTTATAATTATTCCTTCAAATGCGACGGATTTTTTGGTGTCTTTAAAGCTTGCGTTAGTTTGTGCGACTATTTTTTTCCACTCCGCGTTTAGTCCGCCGTCTGATTTTTTGAAATAAATATTATTCGACGTTCTTGTTTCGTCAATGTCTTTGTTTCGGCTGTTTTTCGCAGTCCTTTCCGTTTCCGCCCCGATTTTTACGAGCGAACCTTTCGTAAACTTTTCCACTCTGATTACCTGATAACTGATTTTTCTCACCTCCTTTGACCTGTGGTCGTTTATTTTGGATTTGGGCATATCCATATCTCACTAAGATACAAAACGCGGTTTTGTATCCCGTTCGCCCTTGCAGGGGGCAAAATTTATATTTTCATACTGTTCGTATAAACAAAAAAGAGTGCCATTTTGATATGCACCCCAAAAGTTAGACAAACTTTTGGAGGTGCATATTTTTATGGCAAAAAAGGGACAAACATTCAAAAAATACTCGCCAGAGTTCAAATTATCTGTTATACTAGATATGCGAGAACACAAGTTGAGTTATCACGAAACAATGCGAAAATATTTTCCGCATTTGGCTGATTCAAAAAATTTTAGTTTTTTATTAAAGTGGGAACGCAAATATTTAGAAGAAGGTATAGAAGGATTGGCAAAAGAAAATCGCGGTCGCCCTACTGTAAATGGTAAAAAACGAGGTCGTCCACTCAAGTTGGATAAACAAGTGGAAGAAGATTTAATAGCAGAAAATCAACGACTTAGAATGGAGATAGAATACCTAAAAAAACTGAGTGCCTTAGTACTTGCGGAAGAGCAAAAGAACG
>CAJLXC010000065.1 GCA_905210545.1 uncultured Eubacteriales bacterium
GGCTAAAAGCCGACTGCCGTAAAATTTAATTTTAGCCGTGAACGGTTTATCAATACATACCGCCCATTCCGCCGCCTGCGGGCATCTGCGGAACTTCGGGTTCTTTCACGTCGGCTACAACAGCCTCGGTGGTAAGGAATACGCCCGCTACGGAAGCCGCGTTTTCGAGAGCGGAACGAGTAACTTTCGTCGGATCGATTATTCCGCTTTCAACCATATCGGTATATTCGTTGTTCAACGCATTGAAACCGAAGTTGGGTTTACCGGCTTTTAGAATTTCGTTCAGAATAACCGAGCCGTCAAGTCCCGCGTTCAACGCTATCTGTTTAAGCGGAGCTTCTACCGCTTTGAGAACGATTCTCGCGCCGGTCTTAACGTCTCCCGTCAAGCCGTCAGCATATTTTTCTATAGCCTTTATCGTGGAGATAAGAGCGATTCCGCCGCCGGGAACGATACCCTCCTGTACGGCAGCTTTCGTTGCATTGAGAGCGTCTTCTATACGAAGCTTCTTTTCTTTCATTTCCACTTCGGTAGCCGCGCCTACGTTGATAACCGCAACGCCGCCCGCGAGTTTTGCAAGACGTTCCTGAAGTTTTTCTTTGTCGTAATCGGAAGTCGTAACGTCTATCTGCGATTTGATAGCCTGTTTTCTCGCTTCGATGGCTTTGGGATCGCCCGCGCCGCCTACGATGGTGGTATTGTCTTTATCTACCTTGACGGAAGCCGCTTTACCGAGCATAGCCGTGGTAACGTCTTTAAACTCGTAACCGAGTTCGGAAGAAATAACCGTGCCGCCCGTCAGTATAGCGATATCTTCGAGCATAGCTTTTCTTCTGTCGCCGAAGCCGGGGGCTTTAACCGCAACGCAGTTGAACACGCCTTTGAGCTTGTTTACGACGAGAGCCGCAAGCGCGTCGCCCTCTACCTCTTCCGCTATAATAAGAAGTCTTTGCCCCTGCTGAGCGAGCGGTTCTATAACGGGAAGAATTTCCTGTATGTTTGAAATCTTTTTATCGGTGATAAGGATAAGCGGAGAATCGAGCACCGCTTCCATTTTATCCGTGTTGGTAACCATATAAGCGGAAGCGTAGCCTCTGTCGAACTGCATACCTTCTACCGTGGTAAGTTCGGTCTTCATCGTCTTGCTTTCTTCTATGGTGATTACGCCGTCTTTGCCGACTTTTTCCATCGCGTCGGAAATAAGCGCGCCTATATTGTCGTCGCCTGCGGAAATAGAAGCCACCTGACCGATAGCGTTTTTATCCTTTACGGGTTTGCTGATCTTTTTAAGCTCATCTACCGCCACTTCGACCGCGCCGGAAATACCTTTTTTAAGTATAACGGGGTTTGCGCCGGCGGCAACGTTCTTTAATCCTTCTTTAATCATAGCCTGAGCGAGAATAACCGCCGTGGTCGTTCCGTCGCCCGCTACGTCGTTGGTTTTGGTGGAAACTTCTTTAACGAGTCCCGCGCCCATATTCTCGAACGGATCTTCGAGTTCGATTTCTTTAGCTATAGTAACGCCGTCGTTGGTGATGAGCGGCGCGCCGAATTTTTTATCGAGAACTACGTTTCTGCCCTTGGGTCCCAACGTAATTTTTACGGTATCCGCAAGCGTGTCTACGCCTTTCTGAAGAGCTTTTCTCGCTTCTTCGCCGTGTTTTAACTGTTTAGCCATAATATATTTGCCTCCCTTTCTCTTATTCTACTACCGCCAGAATATCGCTCTGACGAATTATGACCAGTTCTTTGCCGTCAACTTTGAATTCGTTTCCGGAATATTTAGAGTAGAGAACTTTATCCCCTACCTTGACCTGCATAACTATTTCTTTACCGTCAACTATTCCGCCGGGACCTACCGCGACGACTCTCGCCATCTGCTGTTTTTCCTGCGATGCGGAAGGAAGTATAAATCCGCTGCCGGTTTTTTCTTCTGTTTCAAGACTTTCTACGACAACTTTGTCAAATAAAGGTCTTACTTTCATTTTGATTGCCTCCGTTTTTCGTTTTTAGCACTCTTTACTTTCAAGTGCTAATTATATTATATACGGTAAAATAAAATTGTCAACGGATTACGGCGGTTTTTTCCAAAAAAAATAAAAAATGTTTTAAAAGAAAACCGCTCCCGTATAAAACACGAAAGCGGATAAACTTTGAGATTATTCCTTTGAGCCGAGCTTTTCTTTTAAAAGCTTTACGCTGTTTATTTTTTCGTAGCGCGGATTTTTTTCGAGTCCTTCTTTAGAGGCAAGAGCTTCTGCGAGCTTCAACGCGTTTTTAAGTCCCCTGTCGCTTCTTACTTTTACGGTAAACGGAACTTCCGCATAAGCTTTTATTTCAGAACTGTCTTTCTGGAAAAATACGGTCTTTTTGAAATCGTCTATGCCGAGCGCGAGATAAAAAGTGAGTGTTCTGCCGCGAACGGTAAGTTTAGCCACGAGTTTTCTCCCTGCTCTGTACGAAACGCACGGCTCGGAAATTCTTGCGGAAATTCTCTTATAAGAACGCATTTCGTTGTCGATTTTATCGAAGTATTCGCGAAATTCGAGCGGAAGGCTTAAAAGCTTTTCCGCAAACGGGCGACGTTTTATCGGTAAATCGCCGAAGCTGAACGTCTCATCCGTCTCGTCGTTATCCACGTCTCCGATAGTAATTTCCGACGCCGCAAGTTCTTCGGCGGTTTCTTCGCTCTCTTCGGCGGAAGACTCCTCCGTTTTGCCCGCGAGAGGAATCGCTTCTTCTTTTACGGGAAGAGCGGGTTTACTCAGGTATTTAACCTCTTTGCGAGCGGACTTCTTTTCGTCTTTACGGTAAAACGATTTGCCGAGCTTTACGATGAGAAGAATTAAAGCCACTCCTGCCAGAACGGCGTCTGCAATTAACAATATCTTAAAAAAGGTAGACATAAATAAACTCCTTTTTATAAATTTTTTCTTTAGTTTGCAAAATAAACGGCGTCTTCTTTGCGTTTAGGTTCGCACGTAACGTCTATTCCGAGCGTTTTAAGCGTTTTGTTGTCTACGTGAGAAAGCCTTACGGAAGAATGGACCTGCGCGCCTTTAAGTTTTGACAGCTGATCCAAAGCGTGCTGCGCCATGGGGTTGGTAACCGCGCTGACGGCAAGGCACAACAATATTTCGTCCGTATGAAGGCGCGGATTAACGCTGCCCATATGCCCCACTTTTAATTTCTGAATGGGTTCTATAAGCGCGGAAGAAATAAGGTCTATTGAATCGTCTACGTCGCCAAGCACTTTAAGCGCGTTAAGAAGCGTAGCCGCCGCCGCGCCGAGAAGCGTTCCCGTTTTGCCGGTAACGATCCTGCCGTCCGGCAGCTGCATCGCCGCGCAGGGACAACCGGTGACCAGTTCTTTTTCGAGCGCTCTGCCCACTACTGCCCTGTCGTTTATGGTTATATGCATTTTCTGCATAAGAATTTCTATTTTAGAAACAACTTCTTTGCCTACGAGACCTTTTCTCGCTTCGTTAAGCGCGGCGTAGTAACGACGGATAATTTCCTGTTCGGAAGCTTTTCTGCAAACTTCGTCGTCCACTATGCAATATCCCGCCATATTTACGCCCATGTCGGTAGGCGATTTATAGGGCGAGCTGCCCATAATTTTGGTAAGCATTGCGGAAAGAACGGGAAAAATCTCCACGTCTCTGTTATAATTTACCGCCATCGTGCCGTAAGCGTCCAGGTGGAACGGATCTATCATATTAACGTCGTTAAGATCGGCAGTAGCCGCCTCGTAAGCGACGTTGACGGGGTGATTGAGCGGAATGTTCCATATAGGAAACGTTTCGTATTTGGCGTAACCCGCTTTAACCCCGCGTTTGTTTTCGTGATATAACTGCGAAAGACAGGTCGCCATTTTGCCGCTGCCGGGACCCGGAGCGGTTACCACGACGAGCGGACGGGTGGTAACGACGTATTCGTTTTTGCCGTAACCCTCGTCGCTGACTATCTTTTCCACTTCTGTGGGATAACCCTCTATCGGATAATGACGATAAACTTTGATTCCGAGCATTTCCAGACGTTTCTGAAAAGCAACCGCGGAAGGCTGTTCCGCAAAACGGGTAAGCACCACGCTGCCGACGTAAAAACCGCGCGTTCTGAAAATATCGATAAGCCTTAAAACGTCCACTTCGTAAGTAATGCCGAGATCGCTTCTCGTTTTGTTTTTGACTATATCGTCCGCGTTTATTACGATAAGAATCTCAGCATGGTCTTTTAGTTGCGACAGCATTTTCAGTTTGCTGTCCGGTTCGAAACCGGGAAGAACTCTCGACGCGTGATAGTCGTCGAACAGCTTGCCGCCGAATTCGAGATACAGTTTATCCCCGAACATAGAAATTCTGTCGAGAATTTTAGCCGATTGCATTTCAAGATATTTTGCGTTATCGAAACCCGTTTGCATCATTAGTACCTTTCGCCCGCTCAGTCCGCGAGTTTTGCCTCCAAAAGTTTATCGACGAAGCTTTTCACGTCTGCTTCCGCGGTGGCGCGGTCAACGTCGTATTCTTCGAGAAGAGCGTTCACCATTTCTTCTTCCGTAGCGGATTTTTCCAGGAGTTTCCACAAAAACGCGCCCGTTTCGTTGAGATTTACCACGCCGTTGAATTCTTTAACGGCTTTGCCGACCGCAACGACCAGATAACTGCCAGCCACTTCTCTTAATATAAATCCTTCTTTAATTTTCATAATTAAACCCCCGATTATTGTTTTCGTCTATTTACTCATCGTGCCGAAAGAAAGCTCCGCGGCTTCTCTCGAAATATCGCAACCGAGACTATACAGCTTTACGCTTTTTAAAAGCTTATCCACAAGCGAAAAGAACTTGTCCGCTTCTTCTGCTTCGGTCGGTCTTACCGTCTGATTGAGAATCACCATAAGCATTTCGCCCGCGGAAATCTCTTTTATGCAATTTTCTTTCGCCTGACTTATTTTACAAATCGCCTTGATTTTGGCTTTGGTATCGGTATCGAGTCTGTGCTTGCCGTTCCAAGGCGTGCCGTAAACGTAAAATTCCCCGTCGACGAGTCTTATTATCGGCTTATCGTCGTTGATATAAACCATTCTGTCGCCGAGCATTTCTTTCCACAGTCTTGCGTGAGTGGATTTACCCGTTCCGCTCGGGGCGGTAAACAAATATGCGTTTCCGTCGACCGCAACCGCGCTGGAATGAAAAATCAATCCGTTCGCATTCATTAAAACGTATTCTCCGAGCTTGCGAAACAGCGCAAGACTTTCGAGATACGCATCGGGAAAATTCTCGCCGCCTTCGTTGCTTTTTTCGGCAAGAATATCCTCTTCTTTGATATTAACGATAAAAGCGGGTTTTTCCGTGCCGGAATAAACGTATTTTTCGCAAAGCCGGGGCGTGTAAGAATAGATATGGTTGGTTTCAAAAATCACGTCCGCTATTTTATATACGGGCAAGTCGATGCCCTCCTGCATTTCATTCGTCTTTAATTTTAGCAAAACAACGCTTTTTTGTCAATGCATAAGTTTGATTTTTAAAAATATTTTATATATAATATAATCGATATGAGAA
>CAJLXC010000066.1 GCA_905210545.1 uncultured Eubacteriales bacterium
AGGCAGACAAGTCCGTGACGAAGAGCTACCTTTTCCATTACTTCCATTGCAAGCTCGTTCTGGTCAGTGCCGAGGTTGGAAGTTGTAAAAATAGGCGCCATTTCGTGCTGTGCAGGAGCTACCTCATTGTGCTTGGTTTTCGAGTAAATGCCAAGTTTCCAAAGCTCCTCGTCAAGGTCAGCCATGTATGAAGCAATTCTCGGTCTGATATTTGCAAAATACTGGTCGTCAAGCTCCTGACCCTTTGGCGGCTTTGCCCCAAAGAGAGTTCTGCCTGTAAGAATGAGATCCTCACGCTGGTCGAACATCTTCTTGTCAATAATGAAGTATTCCTGCTCAGCGCCGACGGTCGAGGTAACGTGAGTTACCTTTTCGTTCCCAAAAAGCTTCAGGAAACGCACTGCGGTCTTGTTAAGAGCCTGCATTGAACGCAGGAGAGGAGTCTTTTTATCGAGAGCTTCGCCGCCGTAAGAACAAAACGCCGTAGGAATGCATAAAACGCCGTCCTTTAAGAATGCGTAAGAGGTGGGATCCCATGCGGTATATCCGCGGGCTTCGAACGTTGCGCGCAAGCCGCCGGAAGGAAAGCTCGACGCGTCCGGTTCGCCGCGGACGAGTTCTTTGCCCGAGAATTCCATTATAACCGAACCGTTTTTTTCGGGAGAGATAAAACTGTCGTGCTTTTCCGCGGTAACGCCGGTCATCGGCTGAAACCAGTGGGTGAAATGAGTCGCTCCGTTTTCTACAGCCCAGTCTTTCATTGCGTTTGCAACTACGTTGGCTGTTTCTATATCTAATCTTTTTCCGTCATCTATTGCGCGACGGACTTCTTTATACGTTTCTTTGGGAAGTCTTGCTTTCATGACGGAATCGTTAAAAACGTTCTTCCCGAAAATGTTACCGATGGTTTCCATAATTTAATTTCTCCTTATAGGTGATATAAAAAAAGGCAAAGACGCCAAAGAATTCTCTTTGACGCCTTTGCCAAAAACTTATTATGGCGCTATTATAAACCCCGTTTTTCAAAAAGTCAACGGTTTTTTATAAGTTTTTTAAATTTTTTGTTTTTTATCGAAAAAACGTTTGACAGGTCGTTTTTTGAGTGCTATTATTTAACCATTAAAAAAACGCCGACGTTTTAAGGCGTTAATAAATCGAATAAATTAAAGGGGCAATGGGGTCCGATAAGCCGATAATGCGGCTTTCTCCGTTGCCCCTTTCTTTTTGTTTGCGGAGGTTCTTTTATGAAAAAAGAAGGCGAAATAAGGATTCCGTCAGGCTGCGCTATCGCAGGAGTGTTTTCCGAAACAGGCGCTGAAATATGCGGAAAACTAATAACCGATTCTATGTCTACAATGCACGACAGGTCAAACGGCTTGGGCGGCGGATTCGCGGGCTACGGCATATATCCCGAATACAAGGACTTCTACGCTTTTCACGTTTTTTACGACGGTAAATCGGCCAAAGAAAATTGCGAACGTTATCTCGACGAGAATTTCGAAATTATCAACTTATCTAAAATCCCGATAAGAAAAACTCCCAAAATTACGGACGTCCCTTTGATATGGAGATATTTCGTTACGCCCGATCACAATAAATTAAGAGACAGCCATCTGGATGAAAAAGAATACACCGTAAGAAGCGTCATCAAAATAAATAACGAGATGAAAGGAGCGTACGTTTTTTCCTGCGGAAAGAATATGGGCTGTTTTAAAGCCGTGGGTTATCCCGAAGACGTCGGAGAATTTTATCGGCTGGACGAATACGAAGGTTATTCCTGGACCGCGCACGGAAGATATCCCACTAATACGCCGGGCTGGTGGGGCGGAGCGCATCCGTTTTCGCTTCTCGACTATTCCGTAGTGCATAACGGAGAAATATCTTCTTACGACGCAAATCGCAGATATATAGAAATGTTCGGTTATAAATGTTCTCTTTTAACCGACACGGAAGTAATTACGTATATTATTGATTTTCTCGTAAGAAAAAAGAAACTTACGCTCGAAGAAACGGCGGCGGTAATTGCTGCGCCGTTCTGGCAAACAATAGAAAAGATGCCCGAAAACAAGAAAAGATTATATTCGTATTTAAGAGATGAGTTTTCCGGTTTGCTTATTACCGGTCCGTTTTCCGTTCTCGTGGGGTTTGACGGCGGAATGATGGCGTTAAACGACAGATTGAAATTAAGATCGATGGTTGTCGGCAAATATAACGATAAAACATTTTTCGCGAGCGAAGAATGCGCTATAAGAAAAATGGAGCCGAATATTAAAACGATTTATTCTCCGGCAGGCGGCGAACCCGTTATCGTAAGACTTAAGAGGTGAATTATGTATAAATATGCTGATTACGAAGTAAAAAGAGACGCGGATAGATGTATTTCCTGCGGGAAATGCGTCAGAGAATGCGCAAATCTCGTTCATTTTTATAAAGAAACGGAAAAAGGGAAAATTTTACTTGCGGACGAAACTAAATGCGTAAATTGTCATCGCTGCGTTGAGTATTGTCCGACGAGAGCGATAAAAATCATAAAATCCGACCTTGCTTTTAAAGAAAACAAAGGCTGGAGCGAGGCTTCCGTAAAACAGATTTTCAAACAGGCGGAATCGGGAGGGGTTTTATTGTCTTCTATGGGTAACCCGCAGGATTATCCCGTATATTTCGATAAGATTCTCGTAAACGCTTCTCAGGTAACAAATCCGTCGATAGATCCTTTAAGAGAGCCTATGGAAACGAGAGTGTCTCTCGGCAAAAGAACGGGAGAGATAAGGCGAGATAATAACGGAAATATTATAACCGAAAAACCGCCCAGACTCGAACTTTCGATGCCGATTATGTTTTCGGCAATGAGTTACGGTTCGATTAGTTACAATGCTCATAAATGTCTGGCAGAAGCGGCGGAACGCCTTGGCGTTTATTATAATACGGGAGAGGGAGGTCTGCACGAAGATTTTTATAAATACGGAAAAAACACTATAGTTCAGGTCGCTTCGGGCAGATTCGGCGTATATAAAGATTATCTCGAGGCGGGCGCGGCGATCGAAATAAAAATAGGTCAGGGCGCAAAACCGGGGATCGGCGGACATCTTCCCGGGGCGAAAATTACCGCGGACGTAAGCAAAACCCGTATGATTCCGGAAGGTTCGGACGCAATCTCTCCCGCGCCTCATCACGATATTTATTCGATAGAAGATTTGCGGCAGCTTGTTTGTTCGTTGAAAGAAGCTTCCGGGCGAAAGAAGCCCGTAATCGTAAAGGTGGCGGCGGTTCATAATATCGCGGCTATTGCCAGCGGTATAGCGAGAAGCGGAGCGGATATTATAGCGATAGACGGATTTCGCGGAGGAACGGGAGCCGCGCCTACGAGAATTCGCGACAACGTCGGTATACCTATAGAGCTTGCTCTTGCTTCGGTGGATAAAAGGCTGAGAGAAGAAGGTATCAGGGACAACGTTTCCGTTGTGGTCGGCGGCGCGATAAGAAACAGTGCGGACGTGGTAAAAGCCATTGCTCTGGGTGCGGATGCGGTATATATTGCCACTGCGGCATTGATTGCTCTCGGCTGTCATCTTTGCAGAAGCTGTCAGCAAGGCAAGTGCAACTGGGGTATCGCGACTCAGATTCCCGAACTTGTTCAAAGACTTGACGTAAAAGAAGGGGCTGACCGATTATGCAATCTTTTGAATTCGTGGAACAACGAAATCAAAGAGATGATGGGCGGCATGGGGATTAACTCCATAGAAGCTTTAAAAGGGAACAGGCTGATGTTGCGCGGAATCGGGCTTAACGAAAAAGAACTCGAAGTATTAGGTCTTCTTCACGCGGGCGAATAGCTTTGCGGTTAAAAATTTTGACGAAATATAAAAAATTTTTTTATAAAAAACAAATAAATACGGAACGGAGTGTGATATAATTTGATTATCGATGCAAAGAATAAAGATTATACCGTAATAAACGATGAAATAAACAAAACCGATAAGGTTTTTATCGAAGGCTGCGAAGGTCAGAGATTTATTGCCGCAGGAACGGAAGGTAAAAAGATAACTATAAAAAAAGGAATTCCCGGCAACGCTCTCGGTGCGTATCTTAACGGCAGCGAAATAGACGTTTACGGCAACGCTCAGGATGCCGTAGGCGATACGATGAACGACGGTAGTATAATAATAAGAGGTTCTGTCGGCGACGCCGTCGGTTACGCTATGCGCGGCGGAAAAATATTCGTCGAAAAAAACGCGGGATATCGTGCGGGAATTCATATCAAAGAGTATAAAGACAAAGTGCCTGTAATCGTCATCGGCGGTTCGGCGGGTTGTTTTTTGGGAGAATATCAGGCGGGCGGAGTTATCGTCGTTCTTAATTTATACGGAGGGGAAAAACCTTTCGGCGATTTTTGCGGAACGGGAATGCACGGCGGAAAAATTATAGTAAGAACAGATTTTGCCCCTAAAGATCTTCCTTTTCAGGTAAAGTGCGATAAAATCGACGTGAGGGTTTTGCCGGAATTTAAATATATCAAAGAATATTGCGATATTTTTCATAAAGACTTAAAGACCGTTGCCGATTCGTCTTTTTACCTGTTGACGCCTAATTCCGCAAATCCGTATAAACGATTGTACGTTATCGATTAAAAAACATAAAAGAGGGTATATGAAAAACACTATAAGCGACGTGATGGATTACATTAAAGAAGAAGACGTTAAGTTTATACGTCTTGCTTTTTGCGATGCGAAAGGAAAGATAAGAAACGCTTCCGTAATGCCCGGCGAGCTTGAAAACGCATTTAAATACGGCGTATCTTTCGATGCTTCCGCTGTAGGTTTCGGTAAAATCGAACAATCCGATTTGTTTCTTTTTCCCGACCCCGACACTCTTACCGTGTTACCCTGGAGACCTTCTCACGGCAGGGTTATAAGGCTTTTTTGCGACGTCGGATATCCCGACGGCACGCCGTTTGAACTCGATTCCAGAAAAGTTCTGAAAAACGCTATAAAATACGCGTCGGATTACGGTGTATCGTGTAACTTCGGCGCGGAATTCGAATTTTATTTATTCAAACTTGACGAGAACGGCGAAAAGACGTTTATCCCTTGCGACGAGGCGGGATATATGGACGTTGCTCCGTACGATAAAGGCGAAAACGTAAGACGAGAAATATGTCTTACGATAGAAGAAATGGGGCTTTCGCCCGAATGTTCGCACCACGAGGAAGGACCGGGGCAGAATGAAATCGACTTTAAGTATTCCGACGCTTTGTCTTCTGCGGATCATGCAGTTATCTTCAGAAACGCAACCGAAACGATTGCGCGCAAAAACGGGTTCTGGGCGTCTTTCGCTCCGAAACCCATTGCCGATAAAAGCGGCAGCGGAATGCACGTGAACGTTTCCGTCAATTGCGAAAAAGACGGCGCGTTCGAGTCGTTTATGGCAGGCGTTCTCG
>CAJLXC010000067.1 GCA_905210545.1 uncultured Eubacteriales bacterium
GAAGTTACGGGGTCATTTTGCCGAGTTCCTTAACAAGGGTTCTCCCGTTCGTCTTGGAATTTTCTTCTCGTCTACCTGTGTCGGTTTGCGGTACGGGCACCTTAAACCATATTTAGCGGCTTTTCTCGCCAGTGTGGATTCATCAGCTTCGTTACTCTTTTCACTCCCCGTAAGCGCAATAGCTCCCAGCAGACGTACTTCACTATCTGCCGCTACCTCGCCTTGGACGCGGCGTATCCACTGCCGCGCTCTGACTATCCTCCTGTGTCACCGCTTCATTTAAGCGATTCTCGGTGGTATCGGAATCTCTACCGATTGTCCATCATCTACGCATCTCTGCCTCGACTTAGGTCCCGACTTACCCTGGGCGGACGAACCTTCCCCAGGAATCCTTAGACTTTCGACGGAGGAGTTTCTCGCTCCTCTCTCGCTACTTATGCCGGCATTCTCTCTTGTATACAATCCATCACCCCTTCCGGTATGACTTCTGCTCGTATACATTGCTCCTCTACCGATACGATTACTCGTATCCCCATGCTTCGGTGTTAGGTTTTAGCCCCGTGAATCTTCGGCGCATCTTCACTCGACCAGTGAGCTATTACGCACTCTTTTAATGTGTGGCTGCTTCTAAGCCAACATCCTGGTTGTCTATACAATGACACATCCTTAACCACTTAACCTATACTTTGGGACCTTAGCTGTGGATCTGGGCTGTTTCCCTTTTGACGACGGCACTTATCTGTCGCCGTCTGACTCCGTTATATCAAATCTGTCGTATTCGTAGTTTGAGATGTTTCGGTAGGTCGTGAAACCCCCTAGACAAATCAGTGCTCTACCCCGACGATTCTTTCTTAACAGGCTAGCCCTAAAGCTATTTCGAGGAGAACCAGCTATATCCTGATTCGATTGGAATTTCTCCGCTATCCACAAGTCATCACCGACTATTTCAACAGGCGTGTGTTCGGACCTCCACAGAGTTTTACCTCTGCTTCATCCTGCTCATGGATAGGTCATCAGGTTTCGGGTCTACGACACGCTACTTTACGCTCGTTTCAAACTCGCTCTCGCTTCGGCTCCGCGGCTGTACCGCTTAACCTCGCAACGCATCGTAACTCGCCGGCCCGTTCTACAAAAAGTACGACATCACACTCGTGTGGTGCTTTGTCTGCTTGTAAGCATACGGTTTCAGGTTCTTTTTCACTCCCCTCCCGGGGTTCTTTTCACCGTTCCCTCACGGTACTTTACTCTATCGGTCACATGGTCGTATTTAGCCTTACGAGATGGTCCTCGCTTATTCCGACTGGATTCCTCGTGTCCCGTCGTACTCCGGATTCTCCCTCCTCTCGAACAATTTCATATACCGGGCTTTTACCGTCTTCGGCCGGGCTTTCCAACCCTCTTCTATTATCGTTCTCAATGGATTTTGGAGTCCTTCACCCCTGAAATATTACTACTTCAGGTTTGGGCTCTTCCGATTTCGCTCGCCACTACTTTCGGAATCGTTTTTACTTTCTTTTCCTCCGGGTAATTAGATGTTTCAGTTCCCCGGGTTCCCTTCGCTATACCTATTTATTCAGTATACGATACCGTAACATTACTTACGGTGAGTTCCCTCATTCGGACATCTGCGGATCTCGGCTCATTTGCAGCTCCCCGCAGCTTTTCGCAGCTTGTCACGTCCTTCTTCGGCGCCATGTACCAAGGCATCCTCCTGTATGCTCTTTGTAGCTTGATCTTTCTCTTTTCAGATTGCACTTTCGCAATCCGTCGAATTTACTTTCTACATTTCCTTGACTTTATTACTCGACTACTTCCAGTGATTCGTTCCTACGTTTATTTTCTTCGTATTAACCTTTCATTTTTCTATAGTCTATTTGCTCTTTGCCTTAATGTACTATTTTCTTTTCTTTAAGTCTTTACTCGTTAGATAATTATTTACTAATCATCTTCCTTTCTCTATGCAGTTGTCAATCTACTGTAACCGACGACGGTCGGTTTTACGCCGACGCCCTATGCGCCAACGACTATCTTTCAATCGATAGCCTATATATATTAGCATTTATGCTTTTTTAAGTCAAGCGAAAAATAAAAGTTTTTAAGAGTTTTTTAAATTTTTTAAGAATTTTTTGCGCGGGGCGTTTTGCGAACGCAAAAGGCGCATAGAGAATATCCGCGGGCAATTGACAACGCTGCTTTATATAATATATAATGTTTAAAATGAATAAGTTTTTATCGACGATTTTTATGATCGATAAGGAGAAATAAAAATGCTGACCTTAAAAAACGTTGTTAAAATATACAACGAGAAAAAGAAAAATCCCGTTTGCGCGCTGGACGGAATATCTCTCGACATTCCGGAAACGGGTATGATCTTTATTCTCGGCAAAAGCGGCTCAGGCAAATCGACGCTGCTTAACTTAATCGGCGGTCTCGACTTTCCCACGGACGGCGAAATAATAATCGACGGAAAAAGCAGCAAGGATTTTGCGCCGCGCGACTACGACGGATACAGAAATTCCTACGTGGGATTTGTTTTTCAGGAATACAACATTCTCGACGAGCTGACGGTAGAACAAAACGTCGCGCTTGCGCTTCAGCTGCAGGACAAACCCAACGACAAACGCGCGATAAACGACGTTCTCGAAAAAATGGAGCTGACGGGACTGAACAGGCGCAAACCAAGCACTCTGTCAGGAGGGCAAAGACAGCGCGTGGCGATTGCCCGCGCGCTCATAAAGAACCCTAAAATCATAATGGCGGACGAACCGACGGGCGCGCTCGACTCAAAAACGGGCGAGCAGATATTTTCCGTTTTAAAAACGCTTTCTAAAGACAGACCCGTGTTAGTCGTATCTCACGACAGAGGCTTTGCCGAACGGTACGGCGACAGGATCATAGAGCTTGCGGACGGGAAGATTTTGTCCGACGAAGAATCTCGCGGCGAAAACGCCGTTTCTAAAAATTACGAAATCATAAGCGACGGCTCGGTAATCATAAAAGACTGGCGCAAAATTACGGAAAACGAATTCAAAGAACTGATATCCGAGATGCGCGAGCGGAACGAAAAAACGATTCTGATCACCCCGCCCGCCGAAAAAGCCGCCGCGCCGAAAGCGGAAGTCGCGCCCGCGCCCGTTGCAAAAGACGAGCAGACGGCTAAAACCGCGCCCGCAAAGGACGGCGAACAAACGACAAACGCCGCACCCCGCGCAAAGCACGACAAAAAAGCGATATTCGCCAAATCGGATTTGCCGATGAAACACGCCCTGAGACTTGCGGCGGACAGCATAAAGAGAAAGCCGATACGCCTTGCGTTTACCGTTCTTTTATCGGTTATCGCGTTTACGCTGTTCGGAATTTCCACGGCTCTGATGCTTTACGACCCGGCGTATTCCGTTTCCAACGCGATGAAAAGCTCGTCTTACGACAGCGCGGTTCTGCTTAAAGAATACGACGCGCACTACACGCAAATCACGTTACGGGGTAACGAATACGAAAGATCCGAAAAAAACACCCGACTAAAAACGGCGTTCACGGAAAACGACCTTAAAAATCTCAATTCCAACAAGCTCGGTCTTAAATTTGCGGGAATAATCGATCTGGGCGCATACAATTTCGACGCGGACGGGGTTTCCGGATACAGAAGCAACAACTTTGCGATAGAAGGCTTCCGAATCCCCCTTGAGCTTCGGAGCTATTACGGCGTTACTTACTTTACGGGCTTTTCCGATTGCGGAGAAAAATTTTTAACGGACAACGGATTCACGCGCGTTGCAGGCAGATACCCGACGAATAAAAACGAAATCGCGATATCTCTTTATATGTTCGACGCAATGACGCAGTCGATACTGAGCGAACCTGAAAATGATTATATAAAGTCCGTTTCTTACGAAGATATTTTCGGAGAAGAATTAGTACTCGGCGGAATGCCTCTGACCATATGCGGCATTTACGACGTGGGAAAAATCCCCGAAAAGTTTCGCGAATTGCTGAACAAGAAAAGCGAACTCGATTTTCTGACCAGAAGAAAAATGACGGAAGAGCTGACCGACGTATTAAAAAACAGCTTTCATTCTCTGGCTTTCGTTTCGGAAGATTTTTACGAGGCTCACAAATACGATAACGTCATATTCCTCTCCGCCGACGCTTACGGAATCAGATTAAGCGAAAATCCTATAAATAAAACCGTTTACGAGAGCGACTCCGCGTCGATATTTACGCCCTCCTCCGTCTGGAAATACGACGAGCTGGTTAATTTTTACGACGCGAAAGGCAACACTTTAAACAACCCCGTATTAAGCGAAAACGACGTTTATCTGTCCTCTTTATGCGTATGTCAGGAAGCCGTAGAGTTATGCGACGAGCTGGAAAAAGCAGGCTATGACAATGCGGATTTTACGCGAATCAAAGAAATTCTCGGCAACGTAAAACAAAGCTCTTTATACAGCCTTTCAAGCAAAGAAATCACCGAACTTACGGAAAAAATCTTTTCCGTTTATAAGGCGTATTATAAAAAAGATTTCCCTTTGCCGACGAAGATATACGCCAAAACCTATCAGGGAAAAGAAACGACGCTCAACGTAAAAGGCGTTTACTCTTTTACGGGCAAAAGCACGGATAATCGTTATAATTATTTAGTTTCAGACGAGTTCCGCGACAAATATTGCTTAAAAAATTATACGAGCGGCGGCAGCGTAAAAACCGTTTATAAAACCGAATACGAGCTTTCGCCGGAAACGGAAAAATACGGAAAGGTAATAACGCTCTCCGACCATTCGCGGGAAAAAACGAAATACGCGCTGAACGCCGGGCAAAACGGCGCGACTTACGTCATGAGCAACGCGATTTACGAAATAACCGTCCGCACCGCGTCCGTTATATCGCAAATGAAAAAGATTTTTTACGTCGCGGGAGCAGTAATGGGGCTTTTTGCCGCGCTGATGCTGTTTAATTTTATCAGCTCCTCTATAACCGTTAAAAGACGGGAAATAGGCATTCTGCGCGCCGTCGGCGCAAACAAAACGGACGTAATGAAAATATTCTTTACGGAAACCCTTTTAATAACGATAGTCTGCTTTATCTTTTCCGCAGTGGCGGGCGGTTTAATCTGTTCTCTTCTCAACGCGTATTCGCTGAAAAACGAGCTGATGATAACGATTCTCGATTATAACGCGCTAAACGTGACAATATTATTTATAATAACGCTTGCGGTATCTTTTATATCCACGGTATTCCCCGTATCGCAGGCGGCGAACAAACCTCCCGCGGACGGAATAAGGGGCAACTGAAAACCTTTTCCTTAGCCTCTTTTCCTCTCCGCCAAGCCGGATTTAAGCTT
>CAJLXC010000068.1 GCA_905210545.1 uncultured Eubacteriales bacterium
CCCTGTTTAAGGGCGCGGGGAAATTTTTATTTTTAAAAAAATGCTATCTCACGCCGATGCGCGTTGCGGGGGCTTTGCCGGACAGCAGGTCGCATATAGAATACCTTGCGGAAGCGATAGTTACTTTAGTGCCGATTTTTATCGCGGCTTTGACGTATTCGAGTTTGGCTTTCGCGCCGTTCGCGCCTTTTCTCGACGCGCCGCTGCAAAAATTTTCGCATTCGGTAACGTTTTCAAGCACTTCGTAAACGTCTTTGCCGCTTATTTCGGGAATAAGAGTTTCGGGTTTGCCCGGTTCTTTGTATATTCCGTCCGCGCTGGTTAAAATAAGCAGATTTTTCGCTTTCACGAGGCAGGCTATCTGGGCGGCGGTTTCGTCGTTGTCCACGCATTCCACCGGCTTTTTATTTTTGTTTTTAAGCGACTGAATCTCGAATTTTCTCGATTCTTCGGCAGACACCGCGTCGTTGTAATTGATTATCGGTATGGCTTTCTGATCCTTGCATCTTAAAAGAAGCGATTTTAAGTGTTCGCGCTTTACTTCGTCGTTAAAATGCTGATGTTCTACGAGAACCTGACGGAGAGAGTATTTTCCGTCCACGAAATCTCTGTAAGTAGACATAAGAATCGTCTGCCCCTGCGCGGAATAGTCGGTTTTGTTGTCTTCTTCGCTGCCGCCGAGTTCTTTGCCCGTTCTTCTTATATAATCAAGTCTGCCCGTTTCCGCCGCGCCGGAAGTTACCCATATATATCCCGGGCGAAGCTCCGAAGAAATCCGCGCGATAAGCGTGTAATCCAGCATCTGGCTTTGTTTGTCAATAAGAGCCATTGAGCCGATTTTGCCGACCAGCTCGTAATCGAAAGTCATAAGTATATCTTTCTCCTTTTTTTAAGTTTTTGCCGCGCGTTTTCGCGGTTTTGCCCCGAAACGGCTGTCGCGAAATTATTTCGCGAGGTTGAAAATCGCGACCTTTATAATGTCGTATGCTTTAAGCAGGTTTTCTACCCTTATTTCTTCGTTCGGTTCGTGAATGTGCGTGTCTACGCCGGGGAACTCGAAGCCGAAAGAACAACCCTGCTCGAACGCCCGCGCGAAAGTGCTTCCGTTCATTTTAACGGGTTCTGCGTGTTCGCCGGTCGCCTGATTGTAAGAGTCCGCGAGAGTGCGCACGAATTCGCAGTCCTTGGGAACGAGGAACGGCTCGTGTTTTTCGGAATAATACCATTCCATGCCGAGCTTGTCGAACAGCGGTTTTACGTCCTTTTCGAAATTCATCGGCGCGGGAACGCGGCAGTCGCACGTAAGGCAGATTTTGCCGTCTTTTTCCTTTAATACGTCCGGCGAGAAGGTCAGGTTGCCCTGTTCGTTTTCGTGCCGCATTATGCCCGTTTCGTCGTTAAACAGGTATTTGCAGAAGTCGGAAAGCTTTTCTCCGCAGTCGTTCATATACGCGAACAACGCCTTGAAAGCGTTTACGCCGTTCTGCGGAACGGAGCCGTGCGCGGATTTGCCTTTGCTGTAAATAACCCCGTCTTTTTCCGTAAGTCCGTATTTTTTGAGAAGAGCCGCGTCGGGCGCGATCTTTGTTTTTACGGAAGCTTCCGCGCAGACGGCGTTTATCACCGTGCCGCCGTTAAGGTCGTAAAAGTTTTTAAATTCCGGCAGCGGGAAAAAGAGCCAGAACACGCCTTTTTCCGAATACGAAACGGGAAAGTTTCCGTCGGGAGAAAAGCCGTATTCAGGGAGCTTGGTTTTGGTTTTTAAATACGCCACGTCCTGCCAGCCGGTTTCTTCGTTTCCGCCGGCGAAAAATCTGAATTTTTTGTTGCAGGGAAGCCCCGAATCTTTGAGTTCTTTCAGCGCGTATAAGGTCGCGAGAGTAGGACCTTTGTCGTCGCAGACTCCTCTGCCGTAAAGCACGCCGTCTTTTTCCGTAAGCTCGAAAGGAGGAGTATTCCAGCCCTTGCCCGCGGGTACTACGTCGAGATGCCCCATAATACCTATTTCTTCGCCGTTGCCGTAAATCACTTCCGCGGCGTAACCGTCATAAGTCTTTACTTCAAACCCCATGCGTTTTGCTATCGCAACGAAAGCGTTCATCGTATCCGCAACGCCCTTTCCGAAAGGCATTCCGTCGAGAGGTTCGCTCTGTTCGCTGTTGAAGGATACCAGCGTTTTAAGGTCGCGGTAAAATTCGTCGTAATTTTTCATAAAAAACCTCGCTTTTACGAATAGTTATTCGATTGTCAATAAATATTGTATTATAAATTCGATTTTTTTGCAACAAAAAGCTAAAAACAATTTATTTATTTATCGAATTATGATAAAATAACTTTATGTGTAATGAAAATATACACTGCGGACACAGAGCGAGAATGTGTAAGAAAATATCAGAAAACGTGAACGGGCTTGCCGATCACGAATTGCTGGAAGCCTTTTTATATAACGTTATTCCGAGAGCAGATACCAACGCGACGGCGCACGCGCTTTTAAGAAAATTCGGTTCGTTAGGCAGGGTGTTTTCCGCCGGTACGGAAGAACTTGCGAGCGTTGACGGCATAGGCGCGAAAGCGGCGGCGTATATAGTCGCGCAGGGCGAAATTTTAAGGAGAATAGAAAAAAGCCGCGCCGAAGAGAAATCCGCTCCCGAAAAATGGAGCACTCCGGAAAAGGTCAAAGCTTATTTGTCGGGCTACTTTAAGGATTTTGAGAGAGAAGGGCTTCTTATCGTTCTGCTCGACAAAAAATTTGCGGTTCTTAACAAGATAGAATACGAAAGCGACAGCTTTCACGCGATACAGGCAAATATCGGCGATTTTCAGGCTGCGGTTTGCGCGCTACGACCTAAATACGTTATCATCGCGCACAATCACCCGAGCAATCTGACGAATCCGAGTTTGCAGGACGACGTGACCACGGGCAAGTTGCTTACTTTGTGCGAAACGTTCGGAGTGGAGCTTTTAGACCACCTTATCGTCTGTAAAGACGAAATTTACAGTTATCGCAACGATCCGTCGGAACGATTTGAAATTCTGAAACGCACCTGCGATTTCAATAAAATAGCTAAAAATATCGAGGAGAATATGAAAGATGATAAATAAAAAGGTGAGAACGCGTTTTGCGCCGAGTCCTACCGGATATTTGCATATAGGCGGACTTAGAACCGCTCTTTACGGTTACCTTTTCGCCAAGAAAAACGGCGGCGATTTTATTCTTCGTATAGAAGATACGGATACCACCCGTTACGTGGACGGCTCGGTACGGATTATTTACGACACGTTGCGCGATTCCGGCATTATGTACGACGAAGGACCGGACGTCGGCGGCGATTACGGACCTTACGTTCAGAGCGAGAGAAAGGCTATTTATACCGAATACGCCAAAAAACTCGTGGAACTCGGCGGCGCGTATTATTGTTTCTGCACGCCCGAACGCGTGGCTTCTTTAAAAGACGAAGAGGGCAACGTGAGATACGACAAGCATTGCCTTAAGCTTTCCAAAGAAGAAGTCGACAAAAAATTAGCCGCGGGCGAGCCTTACGTGATACGGCAGAACGTTCCGACTTCCGGCGCGGGCAGCTATCACGATCTCGTGTACGGCGATATTTCGGTGGATTATAAAGATATAGAAGACGGCATTCTCATCAAATCCGACGGTATGCCCACTTATAACTTCGCAAACGTTATAGACGATCACCTTATGGGTATAACCCACGTTATAAGGGGTACGGAATATCTTTCTTCCACGCCCAAGTATAACCTGATGTACGACGCGTTCGGCTGGGAACGCCCCGTGTATATTCACCTGCCCCCCATTATGAAGGACGCGCAACACAAGCTTTCCAAGAGAAACGGAGACGCTTCTTACGAGGATTTCGTGAATAAGGGATTCGTTAAGGAAGCTATCGTAAATTATATCGCGTTGCTCGGCTGGAATCCCAAAACCAACGTGGAAAAAATGACGCTTAAGGAGCTGGTGGAAAACTTCTCTTTAGAAGGCATCAACAAATCCCCCGCTATTTTCGACGAAACCAAGATGAAATGGCTTTCCGGCGAATATATAAAGGAAATGAACGAAGAAGAATTCAAGGCGCACGCGCTTAAATTTCTCAAAAAGAGCAAGGCTTTCGGCAAATACGATACGGATAAGCTGCTCGCGCTCGTGAGAACGAGAATTCAGACTTTCGGAGAAATTCCCGAAAAGCTCGACTTTTTAGAAGAGTTCGGCAAGTACGATACGGAGCTTTTCGTCAACGAAAAGCAGAAATCATCTTTAGATACCGCCAAAACGCTTTTGCCGCAGATAAAAGCCGCGCTCGAAAAAACGGGAGAATGGAACAACTCCGCGTTGTTTGACGCGCTCGTTAAATTCTCTTCGGATTCGGGAATCAAAAAACAAGCCGTTTTGTGGATAGCGAGAATCGCCATAACGGGCAAATCCGCGACCGCGGGCGGCGCGACGGAAATCGCCGAACTTATCGGTAAAGAAGAAACGCTTAAACGAATAGATTTCTCTTTATCTCTTCTCTGAAAATAAAAAAATTTCTCCGCCCGCGGACAATAGTCCGCGGG
>CAJLXC010000069.1 GCA_905210545.1 uncultured Eubacteriales bacterium
CTACGGCAAACAACGCGCACACCGCAAAAGCGCATATCATAGTGAGAAACACGGGAAGGCTTTGTTTTACCGCCTGCGTTTCGTTATCCCATTTTAATTTGGGAAACAGCAGATTGAACACCAGCCCCAGCGAGCCGCCGAGAAACGCGAGAAGCACCGCCGACAAAACGCACAGCGCGCCAACCGCAAAAGACGTTTTAAGCAGTATCGCCACCGGCACGGAAACGATTATCGCCCCGGGAACGTAAAACACGGCGTTTGCGAGAAGTTTAACGTTAAAAAGCGTTTTCATTTCTACGGGCGAAGTGGTTATAATCCAGAACGACTGACCTTCGAGAGAAACGGAACACGCCGTTGTCGGCGCAAGCAAATACGTAAACGCGAGAGCCGCCGGCGCAAACGCCGCGATATAATCGCCGAACCCGTCCGAAAAACCGAACTCCGCGCCGGAAGTTATACATACCACGATAAGCACGACGCCCATAATCACGCTTATCACAAGCCCCATAATGCAGTTCACCGCATAAGCGGGGCAAGAAAATATTCTGCTCATTTCTTTGCGGAACAGCGCGGAACGCACGCTTTTCCCCTCGTAATTTTTGAGCTTAAAGTTTTTAACCTTCTTTTTCGCGGTAAAAATCGCGTTGAGCTTTTTATAAGAAAGCGTTATCGCCGCGTAGACAAACACGAAACAACCGAGATTTACGAGCGCGAAATAAACCGCGTAAGCAAAATCGCTTTTCGCTTTAACGAGCCACGGGACAAAAAAATAGATTTTCTCTATCATCGCGGCAGACGCGCCCGAATCGCCCGCAGAGTTGAATCCCGACATAAACGAACCGCCGAGCACCGCAAGCATAAAAATCAGAAGCAGAATAATATTTATGAGATTTTTGCGACGGAACAGCGACGATATCGCGGAAAGAATAACTCCGACTATTACGGAAGCCGCAATCGCAAACCCGGGCGAAAACAATATTATCAGAACGTATTTTAAAACGAAAGCCGCGTTGCAGGGTTCGCCGAAATCCGCGCTCACAACGATAGAAGGAATCATAATCGCCGCGGTAAAAAACAGGTCCGCAACGTACATATTGACGAATTTGGCAAAAACGACTTCCCTCGTTTTTACGGGTAAAGATGCGAGCAGTTCGTAATCTTTAAACCCGAACAAAGAATTAGTCGCCGAATAAAACGAAAAGAAAAAGTTTACGAACACGCTTAAAGCCAGCATCACGGGAAGAAGTCTGTTCGCACCGTCGACGTGAGAAAGCGATACCCCGAACATTTTGGCATAAGTATAACCGAAAAACGCAAACGCCGCCGCCATTAAAAGCACGGTTAAAAGCATCATTCCGAGAGTGTTGGCTTGCTTTCTTTTCTTTCCCGAACCGTTAAGTCCGTTAAACGCAAGAAACTGAACCTTGAAAAGAGAAATAAGGTTACGCATTTTCTTCTATCTCCAGAAAGAACGACTCTAAGCTCTTATCGCCGACAACTTCCTGCACGCTTCCTTCGGCAACGAGCCTGCCGCGCTTTATAATGCCTATCCTGTCGCAAAGCTTTTCCGCAACCTCGAGAACGTGCGTAGAGAAGAAAATCGCGCCGCCCTCGTTGCATTTTTCGCGCATAATTTCTTTAAGCTTGTGCGAAGCGACGGGATCTAATCCGACGAACGGTTCGTCAAGCACCATAAACCTTGGATTATGTACGAGCGCGGAAATAAGAACGAGCTTTTGTTTCATTCCGTGAGAATACGAGGATATGAGATCGCCGAGATTAGAGCTTATTTCAAACAATTCCGCGTATTTTTTTATTCTTTCGTTGCGGTCGCTCTCGCTCACGCGGAAAATATCGCAGATAAAATTCAGATACTGTATACCCGAAAGGTGGTCGTATATATCGGGGTTATCAGGCACGTAAGCGGTAACGCTTTTACAGCCGAGCGGATCTCTTTTAACCGATTTTCCGTCTATGTAAATCTCGCCTTCGGTAAAGCCCATCGCGCCGACGACCGCTTTTATCGTCGTGGACTTGCCCGCGCCGTTATGCCCTATAAAGCCGTATATCTCGCCGTCTTTAACGGTAAGATTAAGATTATCCACGGCTTTGAAATCGCCGTAGCTTTTGGAAAAATTCTTTATTTCAAGCATTTTCTTTCTCCTTTGACGGATTTTCTTTTTTATACAGATAAGTGCTTGTCGCCGCGCCGACGGAAATGCCGAGCATTACTATATACGCCCATAACAAAAAAACGATTATTGCGGCAAGACTCCCGTAAAACTTGTTGTAATTCGCAAAAAACCTCAGGTAAAGCATAAACGCAAGCGAACCTATTACGGTTATCGCGAGAGCCACGAACGCTCCCGTAAGCAGATTAGAAAATTTAAGCTTTACGGGACTTATCAGCGCGTTCAGCAAAATGATTATACCATATATAAACAGAATAACAAACAAGAAACTTAAAATTTCGGCAAATAAATTGTTTTTTGAGGCAAGCCCTATCAGCTCCGAAACTTTGCTGCCGAACGTTATTAAAAGAGCCGCCGCGAGAAAGGCGCAAAACAACACGCCCAGCGCGCCTACAGACAGCAGCCGCCTTAATATTCCGCCGCGTCTTTTCGCGATAAGCCCGTAAAAATGCTCGCCGTCTTTAATCATCTGATTTAAAAGCGCAGAACCCGAAAAGAACACGGTTATGATAAAGAAAACCGTAATCCCGCCCGAAGCGTTTTTGGCGGTGTTCACGATGACCTCGCCCGCCTGACGGAATTCTTCGGGGAGCTTTCTTATAAGCTCGGCGGTGAGATCCACTTTAAAAACGCCGAACGCCGTGATGAGCAGAAACGCGAGCGGCAAAAGCGCGGTAAGAAAATAATACACCCACGCCGCCGCAACGGTGGTAACCCGCTGCTCGGATATGAATTTAAAAAAATTCTTTTTACTTTTTTTCATAAGAATAATTTTTATTAACCTCTGTATAATTGCGTACCGACCGAAAAAGGCGGCGCGATAAACTAATTTTATCGTAGTATACGCGCTTTGTCAATCGAATATTCGCGCGTTGTTTCCGGCTTCTGCCCGAAATTTCCGCGCGGCGGGCGATTTTGCTTGATTTATTGCCGCGTTAAGTGATAATATATTATATATTATCTACTTTATAAGGAGATTTTTATGGAACATATAGACGGGGTAATTATTCCCGCTACCGTAAATTACGACGATTTTAAAGATCACGACGGAGAAGTCGTCGCCGTTAAAGGCTATATCCACAGAATACGCGAAATGACGGGATTTTCGTTCGTCATTATCCGTACCGAACGCGACACGATTCAATGCGTGTATTCGCCCGATTTTTCCGACTATCGCTGGAACGAAAAGCTTTGCGAAGAGGCCGCCGTTAAAGTAACGGGCAAAATCGTTTCGAGCAAAGACGCGCAAGGAAACGACAGATTCGAGCTTCAGATTCACGATATAGAAATCCTTTCGCTTCCCGCCGCGCCTTTGCCCATCGTCATCAACAAAAAACAGCTTGACGGAATAAACCTCAACACGATTTTGGATCTTCGCCCCGTGTCTATGCGCAATCCCAAAGAACGCGCCATATTCAAAATTCAGGAAGGCATCGCGAGAGGATTCCGCGAGTTTTTGATGAAACAGAACTTTACCGAAATCCGTTCGCCCAAAATCAACTTTGCGGGCGCGGAAGGCGGCACGAACGTATTCAAACTCGACTACTTCGGCAAAACGGTATATCTCGCGCAAAGTCCGCAGCTTTACAAACAGGCGCTGGTCGGCGTGTTTCAGAGGGTGTTTGAAATCGCGCCGGTCTTCCGTGCGGAACATCACGACACTTCGCGGCACTTGAACGAATATACTTCTATGGACCTCGAAATGGGCTTTATCGACGGGTTCGAAGATATTATGAATATGGAAACGGGCGCGCTTAAATACATTATGCAGCTGTTAAAAACAGACTACGCGAAAGAAGTCGCGCTTTTAAAAGCGGATATTCCCGAAATAGAGTCTATCCCCTGCATAAAGTTTATGGACGCCAAAGAGCTTATTATCAAAAAATTCAAATATCAGCCGACGGATATGAAAGACTTCGATCCGACGGAAGAAGAGCTTATCGGCAAATACGCAAAAAAAGAGCTTAATTCGGACTTTATTTTCGTAACGCATTATCCGTCCAAAAAACGTCCGTTCTACACGATGGACGACCCCGAAGATCCGGAATTCACTCTTTCGTTCGACCTGTTGTTCAGAGGACTCGAAATTACTTCCGGCGGACAGCGCATTCACGATTACAACGCGCAGGTAGAAAAAATGAAAAAGTGCGGTATGGATCCCGAACAGTTCGAAACGTATCTTATGCTGCACAAATACGGCGCGCCCCCGCACGGCGGACTCGGTATCGGGTTAGAACGCCTGACCATGCACCTTTTGGGCTTTAAAAACGTAAGAGAAGCGACTATGTTCCCGAGAGATATAAACAGAGTCACTCCTTAACGGTTT
>CAJLXC010000070.1 GCA_905210545.1 uncultured Eubacteriales bacterium
GCGGACAATAGTCCGCGGGCGGAGATTTATAAAAAATTACCATAATATGGACGGAAAATAAAAAGAATAATTTGCGGAATACGGAACATAATAATATCGTCGGGTAAAGATATACCGACGAAGGAGTTAAGAATGAGAGATAAAAAGAAAACCAAGTCTTGCGGTACTAAGGGATGCAAGGGCGTAAAAAACTGCAAATAAAAAGCCGCAAAACGGCTGAAATGCAAAGTAAATTTGACGTTTTCGGATCTTATACGGGTGTGGAACTCGATGACGAGTTTGAAAAACCCGTCCAGGACGCGGACGATTTGTGATATCACTTACAATTAAATCCTGAATTACAGAAAGAAGACCGTTTTTATTAACGGTCTTCTTTCTTGTCGTATGGTTTTTACGTTATCTTAATACTTGTGCCGATACGCACATAATCAAGGAAACTAATATAACGGCTATTACAATGTTTATAATAAATGCCTTCCACCAACCCGACATAAATTCGTCCTTATCCGCTTGCTCCGCGCAGGCAAGCAGCCCCAAAAGCCCCATAATCCCGAAAAAGAATCCGAGAAGAAAGCCTAACGATTTTTTTTGCATATTTTTCCTCCGTAAATAATCTTATAAGTATTATATTCCCATTATAATGGGAAGTCAAGTAATTTTCCCATTTTTATGGGAAAAATGTATGTATGGAAGATAATTTCGGTGAAAGATTAAAAAGTTTAAGAACGGAAAAAGGTTTAGGTCAAATAGCTTTAGCAAAAAGTCTTGGCGTAGGCAAGTCGGTTATAAGTCTTTGGGAGCAGAATAAATGCGAGCCTACTTTAGGAAATCTCGTTGCGATGGCAAAGTTTTTCGGCGTTTCGGTAGACTATCTCGCGGGATTAGAAAAATAGTTTTTGCATAAACGCTTAAGTACGCAAGGCTTATTAAGGCTTATTGTCGTTTTTCGGCAAGATAAAAGGGCGTTTTTATCCCGTTGCCTTGACAAACGCCGCAAAATATACTATACTTATTACGTTTTTAAGAAGCTTATACGGTCGCGGAAACGGAGAGAAACCGTTTATGAGGAAAGTCCGAGCGTTTCAGAAACAGGGTGCCGGAGAAATCCCGGTGGAGGCGACTTTAAGGAAAGTGCAACAGAAAATTACCGCCTTGGCAAAAGCCTTGGTAAGGATGAAAAGGCGAGGTAAGAGCTCACCGCCCGTCCGGTAACGGACGGGGCTGTGTAAACCCCACCCGACGCAAGATTGACAGGGCGTTTCTTTGGGAGTTTCGCCGAAACGTCTTATTAAAATATCGCTGGGGGATAACGGTAACGTTATTCGTAGATAAATGACCGTACACGACAGAACTCGGCTTATAGAGCTTCTTAAAAACCTGCGGGGCAATCGTCCGATTGCCCCGCAGTAATTTTAAAAATTTTTCGGCTTGCCGCGTGCTATTCCCTGCCGCGCGGGCGGGTATTTATTGCGAAACCGATTTGTTTGTGACGGAAAGACCCCCGATTTCCCCTAAAAATTTATATTTCCTTTCTTCCAAGCAGATAATCGACGGAAACGTCGAAAAGATCCGCAAGCTTAACCAGATTTTCCAGGGTTGGTTCCGCCTGCCCGTTTTCGTAACGGATATACGACGGCTGCGAAATGCCGAGATACGCCGCAACCTGTCGTTGCGTAAGATTGTTTATTTTGCGTTGTTCGATCAGGTTTTTCTGAAAAAATTTCATTTTTTTCTCCTTATTGCTTGACAATTATAGCCTTTTGCTATATTATATTGTCGATAATATAGCGGTATGCTATCAAACAAAAGGAGAAGAAGAAAATGTTTTGCAAAAATTGCGGAAAGGAAATCGACGATAAAGCGGCGATTTGCGTTTATTGCGGCGTGCCGACCAAGGCGGAGTGTGAAGAAAAGGAAAAAACAAACGGGTTCGGCATAGCGGGGTTCGTGGTTTCGCTGGTTTCTTTGTGGTTGGGTTCTTTTTATTGCATCGCTTCTATAGTCGGGCTCGTGTTGAGCATTATAGGAATGAGCAAAAGCGAAGTATGCGGAAAATGCAACGGTCTTGCCGTTGCGGGGCTTGTTATCGGTATAATCAGTCTTGTTATCTGGGGAATAATTTGGATAATCGTCGGCAGCGCGATTATAGGTGTTGCTTCTAATTTATAACGATTTTTTATAATCGGGCGAAAATTTTAAAAAGATACCCGCCCACGTTCGGAATTTTTCCGAACGTGGGCGGGTTCTTTAGCGTTTATTGCGGCGGAGTTTTTCGCCGCGCGGGTTAAAACAATTGATCGGGAAGCTTGAGCTTTTGTTTTTCGGGAAAAGCCGCTTCGAATCGTTCAAATGCTTCGGGGTTTTCTTCGCAGACGAAATAACCCGACGGGTCTTTATAACTGCCCTTTACGCCGTTTAAAAATCCGCTTTTGAGTTCTTTTATTAACAGATAGTCGGCGTCGGGATCGTCAAAGTAGGTTATTCCGACGGTTTTTGCGGGTATGAAACCCGATTTGCCGTAAAAATCTATGTTGCCCGTGATGATAAGCGCGTCCGCGCCTGCTTTTTTAGCTCTTTCAATAGAAAAATCGAGAAGCATTTTTCCGTACCCTTTGCGTTTATAGTCGGGTGCGATGCTTATAGGACCGAAAGTCATTACGGGTAGTTTTTTGCCGTCGTCGCAAATCAGCTCCGAGCGGACGTATATTATCTGCCCTATCATTTTGCCGTCTTTTTCCATCACGAAATCGAGTTCTTTAACAAACGCGGGGTCGTTTCTGTATCGATGCAGAACGTAATGCTCCTTGCACCCGGGGCAATATACGTTCCAGAAAGATTCTCTTACGAGGTTTTCCGTCGTTTTATAGTCTTTTTCTTCTTCCTGCCGAATTATTATATCGTTTTCTTTGGTGTTTTCCATTTTATATAATTCCATTTTTAATTCTTTTCTTTTAATTATTGCTGATTTTGTCTTGATTTGCGCCGTTTTCGTCTTGTTTTGGCAGCTTTTCGTCAAAATCCTTGTCGCAAAACAGATGAATTCCCAACGCCGCGTTAAAACCCGTCGCGGCAAAAACGCTGAAACGTTCCACCACGCCGAAATATGCCGCGGGAACGATTTTCATTCCCAACGCGCCCACGAGCATCATACCGAGCGCGATAGCCGCGCATATTCCGTAAGAGCGGCAGCTTTTGCTTTTTATTTCCGCCGCTATTATGACGACAAGCGAGCCGATCGAAAGCAGCACGACTATTGCCGTCGTTATCATGTGCATTACGTCCTGAAACGTTCCCGCGTATCCGCTGTCGCTTAAAGGAAACGCTCGAAAACCGATTGCGGAAACCGCTTCCATCGCGGCGAAAAGGTACACTCCTACGCGCATCAACCTTGTTTTTTTGCATTGCAGCCCTATGCAAACGACCGTTATGCAAAGCGTTTTGCATACGTTTTAGAAAGCCGTCAGACGATTCCATAGCGCGAGTGACGGCGCGTTTGCCGCGCTGAGGTCGCTTACCGCTTGCGCCAGCCTGTTATATCCGGGGTAAGCCGGCGGAGAGAATATTACTGCCGCGGCATACGATAAAAAGCTTATTACGCCGAGTAAACCGAATTTTTGGATTAAAGATTTTTTCATTTTCTATTTTCCCTTGCCGAAACGTTATACGTATCGAAAAACAGTTTTACGTGTTTTTCTAATTTGTCAAGGCATTCTGCTTCCCTTTCGGGCTGTCTGTCGCATACGCCGAGAAGCGTTATGATAGGAGAAACGTAAGACGTTGCGAGAGTAATCGGGTCTTCGTTCACTATTTCTCCCGCGGCGATGAGCGAGCGGAAAATGTCTGCGTGATACGCGATCATGCGGTCTACGTAACGTTCCGAATATAATTTTGCAAGCTTTTCGGATCGAAATTGCTCTATCGTCATCATTTTTCTGAAACGGCTGACCGTTTCGTCGTGCAGAGAGTATAAAAAAATCTGTTTTACCTTTTCCGTAAGGCTTTCCGCCGCGATTTTCTTGAAAGAAGGAATATCCCGCGACACGTTTTCTACGTGTATATCTATTTTATCCGTTCCTTTTTCATAATGCTCCGCCGTTTCGCTCACTATCGCTTGAAATATCTCTTCTTTGCTTTTATAATGATTATAAAGCGAAGGAGCTTTTATCCCGACTTTTTGAGCGATTTCTCCCACGCTCACGGAATCGTATCCGCGTTCGGAAAACAATTCCAAAGCCTTTTTTAGAATAATTTTTTTCGTGTCTTCCTGTTTCATTCGTTTTGTCCTTTGGTGAGTTTATGCCTTTGTGTTTTTATGCTAACTAACATTCGTTAGTTTAATTGTAATAAGAAAACCGGACTTTGTCAAATTTTTTTTACGTTGATTTAAATTATATTTTATATAATATTTGCGCTTACTCTTATGTGATTGCGTATGTTTTAATAAATTATAATGCTTGTGCGTAG
>CAJLXC010000071.1 GCA_905210545.1 uncultured Eubacteriales bacterium
AGGCAGGTTGCTCACGCGTTACTCACCCGTCCGCCGCTAACTTATAGGAGCAAGCCCCCATAAGTCCGCTCGACTTGCATGTATTAAGCACACCGCCAGCGTTCGTCCTGAGCCAGAATCAAACTCTTAAGTTTAATGATTTAAAGCCGAGAATCAACTTCTCAACTGCTCTAACGAATTTCGCTTGTTTAGCGTATTGTCATTTTAATGACTGTTTTCAAAGTACATATTTTATACTTCAAAGATTTTGACAGAAACTTTCAAAATAACTATTATTTTGTCATATTTCCTTCTATTCAATTTTTAAGCAACTCCCGTCAACATCGGTTGACGCTGCTGTCTTTTTCCGCGACAGCCTACTTATAATACCATAAGCAATTTACTAAGTCAAGCGTTTTTCATAAGTTTTTTAATTTTTTTCAAATTTTTTCAAACTTGTTTTTTCCGAACTTTCAGTCGATTTTTGCTTACTCCGCGCAAGTCGTTTTAAGTTCTGCCTGACCGCTCGCCCGCGAACGTTTGTCCGCGCGTTTTGCCGACGGTTCTTTCGCGTTTCCGTGAAAGTACTTGTGATTATATAGTAATCGGCGATTAAAGTCAAGCGTTTTTCGAAAGATTTTTACATTTTTTTCAAAACTCTTTACCGACCACAAAATGTTGTGTATTATCCGTTTCCGGAACACAAGATTCAGTTTGGTCTAAACCGCAAATCGCAAGTATTTATCTACCGATTAAGCTTACGGCGCTTTCGCCTTTCGGTGAAAGCAAGAGTGATTATATAGTAAACGCGGATTAAAGTCAAGCGTTTTTCATAAGTTTTTTAAACTTTTATAAAATTGTTTTATTTTAGCGAAAAACGACTTGTTTTGAAGAACAAGTCGTTATAAAGAAGCGTCAGGGCGTTCCGCCTTTCCTCGGAACGAGAGCGCGGGGTTGACGGCAATCAATGTTATCGCGAGGTTTTGTCGGAAGCCTCGCAATCTCCCGCTTTATTCGCACGCGGTTTTTATCCGTTCGTTTTATTATAATCCCATAAACATCGCGGTTCTTTTATCGCCGAGGAATTCGTCGTAGCCGATTTTGCCGAGAACGAATTTTCCGTCCGCGTATTTTATCTCCGTTATAGAAGAGTTGTTTACCCAAGGAACGTTTTTCATTTCCGAAAGCGGCAATCCCGACAGCAGGCACTGAATAGTCCTTATAACTCCGCCGTGAGTAGCGACGACCGCGACGCCGTCTTTTTCTCCGCATTCTTCTACAACGGCGCGGAGTCCTTTAAAAGCGCGGTCTGCAAGTTCCTTAAAACTCTCTCCGCCGGTAGGTCTTGCTTCTCCGACGTTTTCTTCCCACACTTTAAAGTCTTCGGGGTAATGCTCGGCTATATAAGGAACGGTTTCGTTCTCCCACTTTCCGCCGAACAACTCGTTGAACTGCGGCTTAATCGACACGGGAATTCCGGTAAGCTCGGACAATCTTTTTACCGTTTGCCGAGCGCGGGTCAATTCGCTTGCGTAAATAGCGCAAGCCTTGTAGTTTGCGTATATATACTCGCAGGCGACCGCGCCTTGTTCCTTTCCTTTTTCCGTTAGCGGAAAATCTATTTTACCGCAGAAAACTTTTTTGATGTTTCCTTCGCTCTGACCGTGTCTTATCAATAATATACGCATTGCTTTCCTCTCTCCGGTATTCCCGGGTCCTTTTCTTTATATATAATGTTTTAAAAACCGCACGATTCGCCCGCTTACGGCAACGACGGTTAAAACAACGCTTTTTCTATAACGCCGCCGCCGATGCATTTATCGCCCGAATAGAACACCGCGAACTGCCCTTCGGTTATGGCTCGCTGTTTTTCTCCGAAATCCACGCGCAGACCGTTTTCCGTAATGTTCACCGTGCATCGCTGTTCAGGCTGACGGTAGCGGAATTTTGCCGTACATTCGAAGCTTTTTTGCTCCGGCGGAAACGGAATGAAATTGCACGAATTCATCAGAAGACCTTTGCTGTACAGTCTGTCTTCTTCTCCGTGCGCGACGTAAAGAATGTTGTTTTTAAGATCTTTTTCGATAACGAACCAGCGCGTTCCGTCATCGCCTTTTTGTCCGCCGATATTAAGCCCGCGCCTTTGACCTATCGTATAATACATAAGACCGAGATGTTCTCCAAGAACTTTTCCGTCGTAAGTCATTATTTTGCCTTTCCTTGCGGGAATGTATCGAAGCAAAAAGTTTCTGAAATTGCGTTCTCCGATAAAGCAAATTCCCGTGGAATCCTTTTTGTCGGCTGTAGCAAGCCCGTTTTCCTCCGCGATTTTGCGGACTTCCGATTTCAGGAGTTTGCCGAGCGGAAACAAAACGCCGTCTAATTGCGATTGAGAGAGCTGATTCAGGAAATACGTCTGGTCCTTGCTCTGATCTCTGGCTTTGAGAAGATAATGAATCCCGTTTTCGTGCAGAATGTCGCAATAATGCCCCGTGGCGATATAATCCGCGCCGAGTTCTTTGGCCTTTTCCTTAAAGTCCTTAAATTTTATTTCGCGATTGCACAACACGTCGGGATTAGGCGTTCTGCCCGCCTTGTACTCGGAAAGAAAATACGAGAAAACCCGATCCATGTATTCTTTGGCGAAATTAACGGAATAATACGGAATGCCGATTTTGTTGGCGACGCGCCGCACGTCCGCGAAATCCTGCTCGCCCGTACAGTTGCCGCACGAGTCGGTTTCTTCCCAGTTGTTCATATAAAGCCCGATAACGTTATACCCCTGTTCTTTTAAGAGGAGCGCGGCGACCGAGCTGTCTACCCCGCCGGACAAACCGACGACTACCGTTTTTGACATCTTTATCTCCTTGTAATCTGTTTAATGATACCACAAAACAAAAAAAACTTCAATCAAAAAATATACGGTTTCAATAAACCGCGCGGAAGAAGCCGATTATCGTGAGCAAACATAAGTTACACTTTATTAAATCGCTTGATTTTTTATAAAAAAACATATATACTATATCTATTACTCGCATATAATATCAAAAGCGAGCTTATCGGAGGTTTTTTATGTCGGGCGACGCCCCTATTCCTTTACCGTATTATTCACTCTTATTGACTCCTTCGGCAGACTTGCCGAAAAACTCGTCTTTCCCGATCGGTATTTTTATCGCTCTTATCGTTCTGGTCTTGTTGTCGGGATTTTTCTCCGCAACGGAAACGGCGTATACGAGCGCGAACAGAATAAAACTCCGCTCTCTTGCCGGCAACGGCAATAAACGAGCCAAACTTACGCTGAATCTTGCCGAAAATAAATTCGACAAACTGATAAGCGTTCTGCTCGTCGGCAACAACATAGTCAACCTTACCGCCTCCACGCTGTCCGTGCTGCTTTTTCAGAAAGTTCTCAAAGACGGCTCTAACTACTCGCTCGTTTCTACGATAGCCATCACCGTGGTCGTGCTTATTTTCGGCGAAATAATTCCTAAATACTTAGCCAAAACTTTTGCCGAAAAACTTGCAATGTCGTTTTATCCCGCGGTAATTTTCTTTTATTACCTGTTATATCCGTTTCATTTCGCGTTCGGCGGGCTCAGATGGATTATATCCAAAATGTTCCGCGCCGCGCCCGACGACAAAATAACGGAAGACGAAATCCTTACCGTCGTAGAAGAAGCGGAAGAAGACGGCACTCTCCGCGACGACGAAACGAAGCTTATCCGCTCCGTTATAGAATTCGACGATTTAGAAGTGGGCGATATACTCGTTCCGCGCGTGAACATAGTCGCGGCGGACGTCGGTTCTTCTATGGAAGAAATCAAAAAGATTTTTGAAAAAGAAGGCTATTCTCGTCTGCCTGTTTATAAAAATTCTATCGACACGGTAATAGGAACTATTCACGAAAAAGACTTTTACAACGCGTTTCTCGCGGGGAAAAAAGACGTGAACGATATTATGCAGAACGCGTTTTATACTACGGAACACGTTAAAATATCCAAGCTTCTTAAACAGTTGCAAAAGAAAAAAATCCACATCGCCGTGGTTTTAGACGAATACGGCGGAACTTTGGGTCTTGTCACGTTGGAAGATATTTTAGAAGAGCTTGTCGGCGAAATCTGGGACGAACACGACGAGGAAATAGATTATTTCAAACGCCTTTCCGAAAACAGCTATTTAGTAGACGGCAACACTCCGCTTTCGGACGCGTTCGAACTGTTCGGAATAAAAGACGAGAAAGAGAATTTCGAAGCGTCTACCCTGTCGGGCTGGCTTATAGAATTTCTCGGAGAAATCCCGCACGTCGGCAGAAAAATCAGCTACCTTAACCTTGACTTCGAAATAATGAAGTCTACCGTAAAACGTATATTGCAGGTTAAAGTAACGATAAACCCGATCGAAGAAAAAGAATAATATCCCCCGACCG
>CAJLXC010000072.1 GCA_905210545.1 uncultured Eubacteriales bacterium
TTTATAAAATTAATTCCATTTACCAATTCTCCAAAATTATTTTTTATTTTTTCGATTTTTTAATCCGCAGACAATCTGAAAAATCGACAACGCAAACAAAAATCCGCCGAAACATTTCCTTAAAAGTTCGCCGCTCATATTTCTCGCGAGATATACGCCGAGAACGCACGAGAAAAGCCCCGGCAGAATCACCGCAAGAACGTATCCGAATTTAATCAGACCGTTTTTGAAATGAATAATTAAAGAAACGACCGCCATAGGAATAAAGGCAATAAGATTAACCGCCTGCGCGGTATGCTGACCCACGTCGTAAAATATCGAAAGGAGCGGTATAAGCACCGTTCCGCCGCCCATACCCATTCCGCCTAAAATTCCGCCCGCTATTCCCGCGACGGCGTACCATAAATACTCCATAATCACCTCTCAAAAAAACAACATTTTAACGCCCGCGGCAGCCATAACGACGGAAAAAACGATTATAACCCATTCGGACGACATTTTCTTTAAAAGCAACGCGCCGAGTATTCCGCCCGCAATAACGCCCGCGGTTACGGGCAGACCCACCTGCCAGCGGAACGAGCCGAACGCCGCGTAAAACAAGCCGCTCAATACAGACAACGGCAAAATGATAAGTATGGCTGTGGCGTGCGCGTTCTTCGGAGGCAGCTTTAAAAGGAACACGAGCATCGGCACGACTATCATTCCGCCGCCCCCGCCGAACAGCCCGTTGCAAAGACCCGCGAGCGTTCCCGTAATCACGGCGTATACGTTTTCTTTTCCCGTTCTCACCGACTTATTGTCGGGAGAGCTTTTCTTTTTTTTCGACTTTTTATCTTTCATACCCGATTATTTTACGCAATCGCAAAATTTTTAAAGAAAAAATTCCGCAAAACGCGATAAAGTTATTTATTAAAGTTGATTTTTAAGCCGAAATGCTATATAATGGTTTCAAACTCTTATTATAGTTTAAATATAATTATAGAGAAACAAAAAAAGCAACTTATAAAAAAGGTGAAATGTATGACAAACAACGGCTGCTCAAAAAATCTTAAAACAAAGTTGATTCTTGTTTTTACGGTCGCGTGCCTGCTCGTTTCCTGTCTGTTCGGTTTTGCCGCCTGCAAAGACAAGGCGGAAGTAGCCGATCCCTCGTATTCTTATTCGGATACGACGGAAGACAAAGGCGACGTCAAAAACGCAACCTTCGCTATCGGTTCGGATAAAACCGACGATTCGTCTTTCCCGATAACTTCGGCGTCCGGCTGGACGAAAGCTACGGATAACTCCGCGGCTTCTTCCGCCGTAAACTCCGGCATAGTCAAACTCACGAAAGACAGCTGGGTTAAAACCGTAAAAACGCTTTATTCCGATTCCGACTTCGAGAATTATATCAAAAACAAATTCGGAAAATCCAAATCGGATATAGATTCGGCTATCAAAGCGGATAAAGGCGAAAATCACACCGTTACCGCGGACGACAGAGCCGAATACGTTGCGGACAACTTCTTTAAGCTTCCCGAAAAACATTCCGGCGAGAACGTAGACGATTACGCGTATATGCTCAACAATATCCGTTCGGACTCCTATTTCGGCAGAGGCACGGCTCAAAAGCTTACTTCCTCCTCTTCGGTATCTCTCGAAAAAGGCAAAACCTATAAGCTTTCCGTCTGGGTTAAAACCGAAAACGTAGAGAAGAACGGCGCAAACATTCGCCTCGTCAATTCTTTCGGCGGTTCGAGCCAGTCCGACTACCGCGTCAGCGACATCGTCACGAATGGCGAATGGGCGCAATACGCGATTTACGTAAAAGCCGATAAAGATTACGCTTGCTCCGTTACGCTCGTTTTAGGTCTCGGCTACGGCGAAGGCTCTTCTTCTGAAGGTAAAAATTATTCGGAAGGCACGGTTTTCTTCGACGACGTGGAATTCAAAAAATTAGACGAAAACGAAGCAATTCCCGCGGGCGTTGCCGCTACCGCTTTGGTATACGGCAAAACCGATAAGAAAGAAGCGACGCTTGCCGACGTGAACGGAGTTAAAACCTGCGCTTACGATATGAATTACGCCGTCGGCGCGAGCTTTGCCCCCACCGTCGGAGACCCCGAACTCACCAAGTCCAACGCAAAAGACGACAAGGGCGAGTTTATCACCAGCAAAACTTATAACGACGCAAGCTCCGTTACGAAAACCGTTGCGGACGGCGTTTATACTTACGATCTCGTTCAGGCGAGCGCGACGGTTAAAATTTCCGACGCAAGCTTTACGGTCGGAGCGAAAAAATTCTTCTACCTTTCCTTCTACGTAAAGAACGAGCTTAACGAATTCGGTTCTTCCGACGTGACCGTCGTAACGGTAGACGCGCCGGGCGCGACGAAACCGCTCAAAACGTTTACTTCCGTCACCAAAGAAGACGGCTGGTCTAAGTTCGAAGTCCTCGTTAAAAACAACTTCGAGTCGGGCGACAGAACGTTCGGGATAAATCTCGTGTTCGGACCGACGGACGTAAAAAGCGTTAAATACAACTCTGCTTTCGCGAGCGGCAAGGTATCGATAAAAGACTTTGCGTTCGTTGCCGGCAGCACCGATAAAGAAGATTACGTTACCGCGGAGTATAAAGACGGAACGGACAATCCCGAATATAAACTTTATAATTCCCTGCTCTCTTCTTCCGCAAAAGCGACCGTTGCGCTTTATGCGGGAAATGCGGCGGACTTCTCGGAAAACAATAAAGATTCAGACAACTATTCTCTCTCTTATGCACCCGGCAATATCGGTTGCATACAAACCGCACCCACGGACGCGAGCGGATATTACGGAATCGTAAGCAATCACGTTTACATTAAAGAAAACGGCACGGAAGAAAAAACCAACGCGCGCTCCGGCAAGACGGGAGACGGCAACGGCAACCACGCCGGACTTATAAATACCAAATACCTTTCCGCTTACTCGAGCATTGCGGGACTTGAAAACCTTGCGGACAAACTCGGCTTTGCTGCCGGTGACGACGATATTCAACCGCTTATGATTTACAACAAAACAGCGGATAATTACGGCTTTATCGGCACGACTCAGACCGTTGCGGCAAGCGCGTATGCAAGCGTTTCCGTTACCGTGAGAGTAGCCGACGACGCAAAAGCTTATATCTATCTCGTAAACGCTTCCGGAAAAGACAAAACCGTTATGTCGTTTGATAACTTTACCGTAAACACAACTGTCGGCAATACCGCAAACGGCACGGCGTTCAAGGGCAGCGAACACGAATTGTTCTTTACGGTAGACAAAAACTCCGCTACCGAAGACGGCTGGGTAACCGTAACGTTCTACGTGGCAACCGGCGCAAACGCCAAAGATTTCCGTGTGGAAGTATGGAACGGCGGCAGAGACGGCGAAAACAAATCTAAAGGCTTCGTTTTCGTCAAAGACATTACGATAAGCACCTCTTCCGCTTTCTCCGAACCGAGTTCCTGGGCAAACGCTTTCAGCGCGTCCGGCAACCCGCTTTACGACGCGAAGAAGATTTATCTTGACGAACTCGTGGCATATCAGCGTCCCCTCACCTCTACGGAAACGAAGTTTAACAAAGAATATCCCGATAAGGCGATTTCCTACGGCCCCACTTATGTATGGGCAAAGAGCGAAACGATGATATATGCGGTTTACAATACGCTTGACGCGGTTGAAAAAGATCCCTATGCAAACATAACCGACGATGACGATAAATCCGGTTGCGCGGCGGAAACCGATCCTTCCACATTCTGGCTGTCGTTCTCTTCTATACTGCTCGGCGTGGTACTCGTTCTCGCGATTGTCGCACTCGTGGTTAAGACCGTAAGGCGCAAACGCATCGCAAACAGAAGCGACGCTAAAACGCAGTACAAAGTAAAGAGCCGTATCGACTCTCATAAAGAAAATCAGAAACGCGTTGCCAAGAAAGTCAAAACGGAAGAAGAAAAAGAGCTTCCCGCAGAAACGCCCGAAACAACCGCCGACGAAACGAAAGCGGAAGACAAACCCGCGGAACAGCAGGATCTCGATTCTTACGTGTACGGCGAAGTTCAGGATTTCGGCGATGCGGAAACCAACGAAGAAAAACCCGAAGAAACCGAATCGGAAAATCCCGAAAATAAATAATACAACGTTTTTAACCGTTGTAAAAACAACTTAAAGTCAAAAGGGCGGTCGGAGCATAGCTCCGACC
>CAJLXC010000073.1 GCA_905210545.1 uncultured Eubacteriales bacterium
AACGTCGTGAGACAGTTCGGTCCCTATCCATCGTGGGCGTAGGATATTTGAGAGGATTTGTCCCTAGTACGAGAGGACCGGGATGAACGCACCGATTGTGCACCTGTTGTCGCGCCAGCGGCATGGCAGGATAGCGAAGTGCGGATAAGATAAACGCTGAAAGCATCTAAGCGTGAAACTTACCTCAAGATAAGATATCCCATATCGTAAGGTAGTAAGACCACTTAAAGACAATGAGTTTGATAGGTCGGGGGTGTAAGCGTAGCGATACGTTGAGCTAACCGATACTAATAGGTCGAGGGCTTGATCTCATGAAAATGAGAAAAGAGCGAATTGCGAAGAATACGAAAACTTGATGAAATTACGAGATTTGGCCAAGGGCCATAAGAGTATTGTTTTCTTTCTTTAGTCTCTTCTATGCGGTTGTGAATCTGCCGTACGCGGCGGTTCTATATGAAGGTATGCATAAAGTCATACCACTGTATTTGATATGTTCGGGAGTCATTTCCCGTATATATACCATTGCGGTGACGTTAGCGGTGAGGTCCCACCTGTTCCCATTCCGAACACAGTAGTTAAGCTCACTTGCGCCGAAAATACTTAATTGGACACGATTCGGGAAGATAGGTCGTTGCTGCATCCAAAAGAAAAAGCACTTAACAGATAAATGTTAAGTGTTTTTTCTTTATTTGTTTATGTATACTATAATTAAAATCCAAAAAATACCGATAATTATCGTTTGCTGCCGTTTTCCGAAAAAACATCAGATTTAATTTGTTAAAACTTAAGGAATGCCTGTTTTAAATAAATATTGCCCGTTTTAAACTACGTAAGCGAAGAAAAACAAAAAAGCGGCGGTAACGAGCCGATTTACAGTTTGTAAACGGCTATTTTAGCAGAGATAAATTAGAATTTTGAAAGACCTTAATTTTTATTTTATCAACAATAAACAGTTGATAGTTGATTATAATTCGCGGTAAAAACAAAAAAGTTTTGAAATTATGAAACGCCAAAACGGGTAAGATTTATCCCGTTTAAGGTAAAACACAATTTACGGAAGAGGAAATATGTTTTTCATAAGCAAATATAAGTCGCCCGTTGGAGAAATCACGATTGCGAGCAACGGAGAGATGCTCACGGGCTTGTGGTTCGACGGGCAAAAAAATTTTGCCGATACTTTGCTTGAAAACTACGAAGAAAAAGATTTGCCCGTATTTGAACAGACCAAAAAGTGGCTGGATATATATTTTTCAGGCAAAGCTCCTGATTTTACGCCGCCGCTCGATATGGGCGGAATATCGCCGTTTCGTAAGCGCGTTTGGGAAATAATGCTTGAAATACCATTCGGGCAGACTTCTACTTACGGGAAGATAGCAAAGCAAATCGCGGAAGAAACGGGCAAGAAGGTTTCGGGGCAAGCCGTCGGCGGAGCGGTCGGGCATAATTCCATATCGCTCGTTATTCCTTGTCACAGGGTCGTGGGAACAAACGGCGGTCTGACGGGTTATGCCGGCGGTATCGATAAAAAAATCAAACTTTTAAGGCTGGAGGGAGTAGACGTATCAAAATATTCCGTCTCGCCAAAAGGCGTTGCGATTATCGACGTAAACTGAAAAGGTCGGGTTTTAAATAATATACCGTGTATTTTTGTTTATTTTTCTTCTTTTTTAATTTTAAAAATCATTACGGAAGACGGAATAATAAAGAACAGGCTTGCCGCGATTACGAAAGCGTGTGGCAAATAAACACGGGCGTTGAATTTTATATCGTAATCGACAACGCTCAAAGAGACCGCCGTGACGGAATGGGCGTATTCTTTTTGGATAGGAGCGATATCCGAATAACCGAAAGTTTTAAAAGTTATTTTGAAACTATCCGATAAATCTCTTTGCGACGTGCCGCTATAAACCTTGTATTCTACGGTATAGCTTTTTAAGTTTAAGTTTTTGCCCAGCAATTGTCCGTTTGCCCAAGTGAATTTATACGGCATATTCGCGTATTTATATTTGACTTTCACAAGAGGACGATCAAAAGTAACCTGTGTTTTTCCGTCTGATTTTAAGATGTGATAATAAGTTGGATTTGACGAATAATCGATTACCGCTTCGTAGTTTTTTAAATCAGCCAAAGTCATAATCGAATTAAGCGTCAAAAGACTGCAGAAAATAATCAGCAAAACATGAAAAAGACTTTTCTGAAAAAAATCATTTAAATATAAAAACATAATGCGCTCCTTTGTTGTTTCGTAAAGTTTCTTATTTTTTTAAATATAGATTCTAAAACGCGTACGCCGCTAAATAATAATCACTTCCGCAACGTCGGACTCGCGGCAGACGGTGTATACGTATTTTTTATTCAGCTTGCTGCCGTCAAACAGAAAAACGTTTATCGGACAGTTTTTTAAAACCACTTTTCTCACGGCTGTTTGAGCCTCGTCGTCATCGGTTATAAGTCCGTCGGCAGAAACTCCTCTTGCGGAGAAAAACGCCGCGTCTGCGTTTATATCGTTGAGCGCGGATTCTGCGATGCTGCCGACAAGACACATATCTCTTTCGAAATATCTTCCTCCGCAAACCGTACACGGTACGTGGTATTTTGCCGCCGTCAGCACGGCAAGAACGGAATTAGTAACCATTTTTACGTTTTTGAACCTTGCGAGAACGGGTATAACGTGCAGGCATGTGGACGAACTGTCTACGTAAACGGTCATATCGTCTTTAAGATGCTTCTCTATCCTGTCGGAGAGAAGTTTTTTTTCTTTGTCGTGTAATTTCATTCTTGCTTCTATAGGAAGAAACCCCTCGGACTGAGAAAGCACCGCGCCGCCGTTATAGCGGTTTAAGTATCCGCACTTTTCCATTTCGGAAAGGTCTCTTCTTATCGTCATTTCGCAAACGAACAGTTGGGAAGAAAGCTCCTTTACGGAAACTCTTTTTTTGCTTTTTAAAAGCTCTAATATTTGTTCTTGTCGTTCGTTGAGTTTCATAATTCTCTCTCCGAAATTTAAGTTTTCTTTTTTATACGTGTTTTTGCGTTTGAGGCGCGGCAATCCCTTTTTAATAACGTCAATGAGATTCCCACGTCGAGGCTGTCGCCTCTCCTCGGAATGACAGTGCGGGGTTTTGTAGTAGCGCGCCCGCTCTCGAAATGACAGTGCGGGGTTTTATAGTAGCGCGCCTCTCCCCGGAATGACAGCGCGTGGTTTTTTAGCTTAAACTACAAAAAAATCAAGTTTGCCCGAATGTTCGTTTATAAACATTTCTAACATTTTCAAACACGCGGCAATTGTGTTGACAACAACCCGTTTTGGTTGTATTATGTTATAAAAACAATTCGAATCGTATATGATTTGATACTCTTTTCGCTTGTATTTTAACATAAACGCGAGCGATTTGCAACGGAAAAAAGACGGAAAAAAGGAAGTAAAGAATGGACGGAATCTGGTTTGCGATTTTTATACAGGGAATAGGCGTTGTTGGTGTGATTTGCGCGGCGATGGCGTTTCAGTGTAAAAAGCACAAGTCAATAATGATTTTTCGCACGGCAAACGAAATGCTTTTTGCCGTGCAATACGTTTTTCTCGGCGCGTACACGGGTTGCGCGATGAACGTTTTCGGCAGTATAAGAAATATTGTGTTTGCCGAAATGGTGAAGAGAAAAAAGAACACCGTGCCTATGCGTTTTGTGTTCAGCGCGATTTTTATAATTTTTATCGCATTGACCTGGGCGGGGGTAAAGAGCGTATTGAGCGGATTTGCGAAGGTTCTTTCTACGTTTGCTTACGGCAGCAAAAATCTTGTCTTTATGCGCGTGATGATTCTGATAACGAGCAGCTGCTGGTTTGTTTATAACCTTCTCGTAAAATCTTATGCCGGCGTGCTGGGCGAATCTATCACGATAATTTCGATTGTAATCAGTATGTTCAGGTTTAAACCGAAAAAAAACGACAATACCGCCGAGCAGGCAGCTATACTTATTGCAACGGAAATTTCGGAAGCGGAGAACGACGGAGCGGATTGCGACAAGCCCGATGAAAAGAAGGTATCGCAAAACGAGATAACACGGGAAGCCGACGGGCAGGACGGT
>CAJLXC010000074.1 GCA_905210545.1 uncultured Eubacteriales bacterium
CGCGAAAATCGCGACAGCCGCACTTTTTATTTTTTTGTCTTTCCAGTTGTTTTCACGTCGTTTCCCGTTATATCTCTTATGCGCATATATTGCCTTTTAAGGGTTTTTGTTTTTGGAAAATTCGCACCCGCAGTAATTCTGTCTGTACAGGTCGTATTCGCGGGACAGCTCTATAGACCTTAAATACCCGCCTTTTTTCTTGAAGTCGCTCGGCAGAAAACTTATTCCGACTTCTTCCCCTATGCTTTTGCCGATAGAGTTTATAAGCTCCGCGTTTTTTAAGGGGCTTAAAGTAAGCGTGGTTGTAAAATAATCATAGCCCGACTCTTTCGCCGTTTCCGCGGTTTTTTTAAGCCGCAGCGTAAAGCACCTTTCGCAACGGCTTCCGCCTTCCGGACAGTCTTCGTATCCGCTTATCGCGGCGTAAAACTTTTCCTGTTCGCGTTCCGCGATAATGCAATTCACGCCGAACGCCTTGCAAAGCCGCGCCGTTTCTTCCGCGCGGAGCGCGTATTCTTCGGCGGTGTCCATATTAGGATTATAAAAGAAAACCGTCAGATCGAAAAAATCTTTCACTCTTTCTATGCAGGCAGAAGCGCACGGCGCGCAGCACGCGTGCAAAAAAAGCTTTTTGCGGAGTTTTTTGCTCTTTATCTCCGCAATGATTTTTTCCGTTTCTTTGTTGTAATTGATCGCGTTCATAATTTCTCTTTCACGATTTTCCCGTTTTCGTTTTTAAGGAGATACGCGTTGCCGCCGGAGGACAGACTGTGCGAGAATTTTCCGTTCACGAAAACAAGCGCGGCGTCGTTTTCCGCGCAATAAGCGTAAGGAATACCTTTCTTCGCCATCGTTTCCGTAAAATCTTTTTCCCGCTCGTTAAAATGCGGACACATCGCGCCTTCGATAACGCCGAGTCCTTTTCTCATAACGTATTCCGCGCTTTCTCCGCGCATCATTTCGTAATCGGTGTACATATCGGCAAACCAGCATATTGCGCCTGCGGAAAGTCCGCAGATAATCTTACCGTTTTCATAAGCGTTTAAAATAAGCTCGGTAAGCCCCTTTTCTTTCCATTTATCAAGCATAAAAACGGTATCGCCGCCGCCGACGTAAAGCATATCCGCGTCGTTTACTTTTTGCGCTATATGCTCGTAATTCATCTCGCCGTAAACGGAAAGCGCCACTTCCGCTTTGATATCGAATACGGAAGTATAAGTCTTTCTGAAACTGTTGAAATATGGCATCGAATCGTGAGAAGCCGTACCGAAAAACAGCCCCACCGCTCTTCTTTCGCCCGCGTGCGCTTTGGCGAGCTTCGCCACGTATTCGTCTATTTTAAGCGTGGTTTTGTTTTTTATCTCTCCGCCGCCTGTCGCGACGATGATTTTATCCATAATTCCTCCGTTAAAAATGCGAAGGTCGGAAGTTTTCCGACCTTTTATCGTTTATTTATCGTTTTGGTTGTTTCGTCCGTCATTGAGAATTTTTTCCGCGTTGGCAACGAAAACTTTTTCCGCAACTCTTGCGCCGAATTTCTTTTTAACAAACGAATACGCTCTGGCAAAATCGTTTTTTCGGAAGCTGTGTATATCGCTTGCTACCAGATCCGCAAGCCCTTCTTTAAAAAACCTTATCGCGGTTTTGTGCATAAACCCCAAAGACTTTTCGCAAAGAGAATCGGCGTTTATCTGAATAAGTCCGCCCATCTCGCTTATGTCGTAAGCGTCGTCAAGAGAAATATACGGGTATCTTTCTATATGAGCGATTACGGGAATAAATCCCTCTCTGATAAACTTATAAACGACTTCCGTCGCGTCCGTTCCCTCGCGAAACGGCAGCTCCAAAAGTACGTATCTGCTGTCCGCGAGAGTCAGCGCGTCGCCGTTTTTCAATTTGGAAAGCAGGTCGGCGTCGTAATAAAGCTCCTGCCCCAAATACAGCTTTGCGGAAAGCCCCGCGGCTTCCGCTTCCGATCTGAACCGATCAAACGCGGCGACGATACCGCTTATCGGCTTTTTGAAATCCCCCCTTAAATGCGGAGTAAGAATAATCTTGTCCGCGCCGTTTTCTATCTCTTTTTTAAGCATAGCAAGAGATATTTCAAGGGAGGGACTGCCGTCGTCCACGCAAGGCAGAATGTGTGTATGGACGTCTGTCATCTCGTCTTTCCCCCTTTTTACAGTTTACCCTGCCGCCGTATCGATTATTTATCGACCGCCTTATCGTTGTCCTCAGCCTCGTAACTGTAATATTTGTAATTATATGCAAGATTTCCGTAATCCTTTTTGCGGTCATACATAGTGAACACCGTGCCGAGAAGTTTTACGTCGTTTTTCTTTAATTCGGCAACGGTATCCGCGACGGCGTATCTCGAGGTAGAAGCGTAAGCCACAAGAAGAATAACCCCGGCCGACACTTTGGATATATGAATATAATCCGAAACCTGCAAAACGGGCGCGCAATCTAAAATAACGTAATCGTATTTTTCGCGCAGGTATTCTATAAGGTCTTTGAACTTGTCCGAAATAAACACGAGCGACGGATTACCTATTTCCGCGCCGCGCGTCACGATATCCACGTTGGGATAAGCCGTTTTTTTTGCAACGTCTTCTTTACGAACTTTGCCCATAATATATTCCGCGATTCCGTTGTCCCCGTCCACGCCGAAAAGTCTGTGCGCGGTGGGACGACGAAAATCCGTTTCTACTAAAACGACTTTTTTCTCCGCATAACCGAGACTTACGGCAAGGTTGCACGCAACCGTCGTTTTACATTCGTTCGCGACGGAAGATTCTATCTGCAACACTTTGGCGTTGCCCGCCGCATTCAGAAAAAGAACGTTATCTCTGAGTCTGTTGTACCCTTCGAGACGGGTAGAAGTCGAATTCTCAGTGACTATGATTTTGCTTAAACCTTTCTTTTGTTTTTTCCTTTTTAATAAAGACGCAATCGACATTGTTTTCTCCGAAATGTATTTTCCCCGAAAGCCGCGAATCAAACGTTAAACGCGTTTCGGATATTATTATACAATGTAATTATACAATAAAAAATGCTTAAATGCAATAAAAAACCGACGTTTTATGCGTCGGCATAGATATTTTTTCAGCAAAGCCTTTCAAGCTCCGCTTTCAGAACGCGTATATGTAACTCTTCATCCATCTTTATTCTCGAAATAACCGCCGCAACGTCTTCGTTGCAAAGCCGCTTTAATATCTCTTCGTAATTCCTTATCGCGATAAGCTCGCCCGAAATATCGTCCATCAGCATTTTTTTTGCGGTCTTAGAATAAGAAACGAATCCCGCGGAATAAAAATCGCATTTATAAGGCGGTCTTCTTGCGAAAACGGGATCTGCCCCCAGCCGCAACGTCATATCTCCCAGAATCTCTAGATGCTTCATTTCCGCAACGGAAATTCCGATAAGGGTATCCGCCGTTTGAGAATTACCCTCTTTATCGAAATAAAAATTATGATATACGTACTGTAAAACAGCGTTAAGTTCGCCGTGCATTCCCGCATAAGCGGGCGCGATTATTTCCGCCGAACAAGTATCTCTCGTTATGCAATCGAGTGACGGATAAGGCAAATTCACTATAATGGGTTTTACCATGTTTTCTCCTTTATGCCTTAGGTGTTGCCGACTTTGCGGAAAATTTTTCCGCGCGCGGCAAGGCGTATACTATATAGTACGTGAAAAAGGAAAATAAGGTGCGGAAGAAAAATACCGTCATTGCCGCCCGTCCTTGTCATTGCCGTCCCATACTGTCATTGCGGACGACTTTGACGGACTGTCCATATTGTCATTGCGAACGCCTTTGACGGACAGCCTACATTGTCATTGCGAGGATTCGTAAGAAGCCGTGGCAATCTCTCTCCCTATTTTGTCATTGCGGACGCCTTTGACGGACTGCCCATATTGTCATTGCGAGGCTTTGAAAAAGCCGTGGCAATCTCCCCTGCGGCACGCTTGAAATCCCTTTCTTTGCAAGGGAAAGGGGCTGTTTTCCGAGTCCGCCCCTATTCCCCTGCACCCCGT
>CAJLXC010000075.1 GCA_905210545.1 uncultured Eubacteriales bacterium
TAGATTTCTCTCCTATTATCTCATTATCGTTCACTCTTATTATACGCGATAACAGAAAAATTTGTCACACCTCGCCGAAATAAAAAACGACTATTATACTTCTCTCAAGTATTTTATAACCGCGGCGCGGTCTTTTTCGTTAAACACCGTGCTGCCCGCAACGATCACGTTTGCGCCCGCAAGCTTAACCGCTTTAACGTTGTCGCGAGTGATTCCCCCGTCTATCTCTATATCGATATCTTTGCCCGTAGCTTCAACAAGCTTTTTCACTTCCGCAATCTTGGGCAGAACGTCTTCTATAAACTTCTGACCGCCGAACCCGGGGAACACGCTCATTAAAAGTACCATATCGCAATCTTCTATCACGGGTTTAAGCGCGGAAACGGGCGTATCGGGATTTATTACCGCGCCGCATTTAACGCCCAGCGATTTTATCGCTTTAAGCGTGTCTTTTAACCTTTCTTTGCACGCTTCGTAATGCACGGTGATTACGTCCGCGCCAGCGTCCGCGAATCTGTCAATATAGTTCCACGGATTGAGAATCATAAGGTGCGCGTCGAACGTCGCGTCGGTATAAGGTCTTGCTTCCTTGATAAACTTCGGTCCGAACGATATGTTCTTTACGAAATTGCCGTCCATAACGTCAAGGTGCAGAACGTCCGCGCCGTTTTTTACGATGGCTTTGACTTCTTCTCCGAATCTCGAGAAATTCGCCGACAGCATAGACGGCGCGATTTTTATTTGCTTTTCCATATTATTTGTCTCCTTTTTGTATTATGTTTATTCGGCGTTTTCCGCCGCGTTTTCCGTTCCTTTTGTTTCTTCTATAAACCTTCGTCTTAATTGCCCGCACGCGCCTTCTACGTCCTCGCCCATCTTGCGGCGAAGCGTTGCGGAAAGTCCGCCTTTTTCGAGCGCGCCTAAAAATCTGTAGGCCTCTTTTTCAGTCCCCGCGGTCAAGCCTTTTTCTTTGACCGCGTTAAGGCGGATTAAATTTACGTGGCACGGCTTGCCTTTAAGCAGCCGTATAAGCCCTTCCGCATGGCGCGGCGTGTCGTTTTCGCCCTTTATAAGCACGTATTCGAAAATATATCTTCTGCCCGTTTTATCGAAATAGTTTTCGCAGGCGGCAAGTATCTCGGATATTTTATATCTTTTTGCAATCGGCATTATCTTTTGCCGTTCCTCGTCGAACGGCGAATGCAACGACACCGTCAGATTAACCGAAATATTCTCTTCGGCAAACTTATACATTTGCGGCACGAGTCCCGAGGTAGAAAGGCTCACGTTTCTCGGACTGATATTCAAGCCGTCGGCGTCGGATAAAAGCCGCAGGAACTTTACCGTGTTGTCGTAATTATCCAAAGGCTCGCCGCTGCCCATCAGCACCACGTTTATAACCTTTCTTTTTTCTCCGAGTCCGCCGCCCTGCGCGCGGTTTACCGCGATTATTTCGCCGAGAATTTCAGACGGCTCGAGATTTCTTATAAGTCCCGACAGCCCGGACGCGCAGAACGCGCAATTCATTCTGCACCCGACCTGCGTGGAAACGCACAGCGTATAGCCGTATTTGTATTTCATCAGCACGCCTTCTATAAGGTTGCCGTCAAAAAGTCCGAAAAGGTATTTTTCCGTACCGTCTTTACTGACGTAGGTTTTTACGATCTTTACGGGTTGAGCAATATATTTTTCCTGCAACAACTCCCTTAAAGGTTTTGAAAGCTCCGTCATTTCGGAAAATTCAAGTCCCGAATTCAACGCCTTGTAAATCTGCCCCGCGCGAAACGGTTTTTCTCCCGCTTCGGTTATAATATCTTTCAACTCCGATAAGGAATAATTCAAAAGTTTGTCTTTCATAATCTTTTAAGCTTTGCGACGAAGAATCCCTCGCCGCCCGAAATATCGGGAAGAAACGAGATTGCGCCGTCCGTATTTTCGTGCGGAAGCGGACTGTTTATCGGTTCTGTAACGAAATCCTTGCGCTCGCTTAAAAACCGCTTCACCGTTCCGATGTTTTCTTCCGGCAATAACGAACAGGTAGAATAATACAGATACCCGCCCTTTTTTACGTATTCGCAGACCGTCAGAAGTATAGAAAGCTGTTCTTTTTTAAGACTTTCCACGTCTTCGGCTGTTCTATTTAGCTTTATATCGGGATTTTCCGCCGTAACGCCAAGCCCGCTGCAAGGCGCGTCCGCGAGAACGGCGTCGAATTTTTCCGCAAGACTCACGTCAAACACTTTGGCGTCTGCCGTTTTTACGGTTATATTGTCGCGCTTCATACGGCGTTTATAGCTTTCTATAAGCTCCGCTCTGTGAGAATGAACGTCGAACGCGGTTATTTCTTTGCATTTATAAGAAAGCCTTACGCTCTTTCCCCCGGGCGCGGCGCAACAATCGAGAAGGCTGTCGCACGGTTTTACGACGTCGCATATAGCGACCGAGCCCAACGCCTGAAAAGTATACGCGCCCGCGTCGTAATCGGCATTTCGCACGAAGCGTTTTACTTTGAACACGTTGTCAAACGGCATTTCTTCGTAATCCGCGCCGAGCTTTTCGAGATACTCCTTGCCGTCAGTTTCGTAAAAAACGAGCGTGGTTTCCGGCAGCGGAGCGGATAAAATCCTTTCGGTCCGGTCTTCTCCGTAAGCTTTGATAAGCTCTTCTACGGCGAACAGCGGAAAAGAATATTTTACGGAAAGCCCGTTTGCGCCGCCTTCCGGCAACGGAATATCGGTAACGGCAAACTTCCTTAAAAACGCGTTCACGAAGCCGCTCGCGCCGCCTTTGCCGAGTTTTTTCATCAGCTCCACGGCGTTTTTTATCACGGCGTAATCCTTTTTGCCGAGATGTTTTATCGCGTACATAGATATTTTAAGAACCGTTCTCACGGGGAGCTTGGGCGTTTTTTCCGCAAGCGCGGAAATATAATACGAAAGCTCGGTATCTTTATCGAGAACGCCGTAACAGATTTTAGTCGTCGCCGCGCGATTCTTTTCTTCTATCGGCGTATCGGAAAGAGCTTGCTTGATGAAAGCCTTTTCGCCGTAGACTTTATTGAGAACGGTATAGCAGTCGTAAAAAAGATTAAGCATTATTTACCCAACCTTTCTCCGACGGACAGCTTCGCGCCGCGCAGAAAGTCCGAATCCTTCATCGCCTTGCCGCCCGATTTCTGCACAACCGAAAGCCTTACCGCGCCGTCGCCCGTTGCGACCACGAGTTCTTTATCCGCTCTGATAATCGTACCCGCCTGTCCCGAACCGCAAACGGCTTGAGCTTCGTATACCTTAAACGGTTCTCCGTTTAAAAACGTATACGCGACGGGCGCGGGATTGAACGCCCTCACTTTGTTCACCACGCGTTCCGAGCTTTCGGAAAAATCTATCTCGGCGTCTTCTTTTTTTATGATTTTGGTAAAAGACGCTTCCGCGTCGTTCTGCTTTTTATAAACCGCAGTACCGTTTTCTATAAGCGGCAACGCCTGCGTAATCGCTTCCGCTCCGCAAACGGACAGTCGGGCGAACAGCTCGCCCGCCGTTTCTTTCTCGCCTATAGAAAGCTTTTTCTGCAATAAAATATCGCCGGTATCGATGCCGATATCGGTGC
>CAJLXC010000076.1 GCA_905210545.1 uncultured Eubacteriales bacterium
TTTATAATAAAAAGCTATAAAAAAAGCCGCGTCGCGGCTTTTTTTATAGCTTTCTGTAAAGACCTTTAACGATTCCGAGAATTTTAGCGTCGTCGAATATCAAATCTTCCATCTCGTCGTTTTCGGGATGAAGAATTATTTTGTCTTTTTCTAAATAGAATCTTTTTACCGTTGCGGAATCGTCAACCAGCGCAACGACGATTTCTCCGTTCTCGGCGTAGTTTTGTTTTTTTACTATGATAACGTCTTTATCATAAATCCCTGCATTGATCATACTGTCGCCGCTTACTCTCAGAGCAAAAAAATCATCTTTAAAACCGATAAAGTCAGGAGGCAGAGGATAATATCCGTCAAGGTTTTCTACGGCGAAAATCGGAGTACCCGCGCGTACGGTGCCGATCAAAGGTATCTGACCTTGGTTTGAAAGGACGGGTCGGCTTAATTTTAAAGCTCTTTTTTTCATCGGGCTTTTATCTATAAGTCCTTTTTTTCTGAGCTTTTCTATATACGAGTATGCCGTAGCGGTTGATTTTATGTTAAGTTTAGAACAGATTTCGCGAACCGAAGGCGGAAATCCGTTGTCATTGATATAATCCGACGTAAATTTATATACGGAATTTAATTTATCAGAGAGTTCTTTTTTCTTCATACCGTTATTATAACCTTAAAAAGAACAAATGTCAAACAAATGTTTGCAAAATTTATATTATTCGCTTGATTATTTTATACAAATAAGGTAAAATAATGTTGTAAGGAGATTTTTACGATGAAAAAACAAGAATACGACAAAAGTATAATAGATGATTCTACGGAAGATGATTTTTGCGATTTAGATCCGAATAAAATTTGCGACAATTGCTGTAAATGCATAGAAACCGATAAAAATTATAAAATTATCAAAATAACAAAAATAATTACCGACGATACGAACGAAAAGAATTTTTAAAATAATATTTTCTGTAAGTCGTTGACAATATTTATTTTGTTATGTATAATATTACCATAAAAGATATTATTTTACTTTATTAAGGGTAAAAAAATATACAATAATTTAATTTGTTAAGTTTAGGAGTATGAGAGATGAAAGCGATCGTAAACGCTAAAATCGTTATGAGAGATCACTATATAAACGACGGCGTGATCCTGATAGACAAGGGTGAAATAGCTGCGTTCGGCAAAGCAAAAGAAGTTAAAGTTCCTGCCGACGCCGAAAAGTTAGACGCAAAAGGCTATTACGTAGGACCCGGACTTATCGATATTCATACCCACGCTGCCGATAACAAATGGATATTCGAGCAGCCGTACGAAACTTCGGAGTATATGCTTAAGCACGGCGTTACTTCCGTTTTGCCTGCGCTATATTATAATTTGAATAAAGATCAGTATCTCGGCGCTATCGATTCGATAGTCGAGTCTTATGAAAAAAACGAATTCAGGAATTTTCTGGGCTTTTATATGGAAGGTCCTTACCTTAATCCGAAATTCGGCTGCGACCGCGAGAAAAACACTTGGAAAGGCGCAATTCAAAAAGCCGACTATGATCCTCTTATCGAAAGAGTAAAAAATTACGTAAGAGTTTGGTGTATTTCTCCCGAAAGGGAGGGAATCGACGGTTTTGTAAAGGACGTTAAATCCGTAATTCCCGACGTTGTTTTTGCAGTAGCGCACAGCGAAGCGACGCCCCAACAGGTTGAAAAATATATTCCTTACGGTTTGAAGATAGGAACGCATCACACGAATGCGACGGGAACGATTTTCAAGTATTCCGAATGCAGAGGCGTTTGCGTAGACGAAGCCGTAAATTATAACGACGATATTTACGCTGAGCTTATATCCGACAAAATGGGATTGCACGTCGACCCGTATATGCAAAGATTAGTAAGAAAAATTAAAGGCGATGACCGCATAATTCTTATATCCGACCAGTTCGTTTCCGACGGACCTGTTCCGAAAGGGTATGAAGAATCCGACGATATTCATTTCGATTTCGCCGGCGAAATCGCAGGATCGGGATTAACTTTGGATATCGCTTGCAGGAATTTTATGATTCATACCGGGTGTTCCGTCTGCGACGCATTTAAGTTCGCTTCTTATAATCCTTCAAAGGTTTTGGGGCTTAACAAATACGGTTCTGTTCGCGAAGGAAATTATGCAAACCTTGTTTTTGTTGACGAAAATTTTAACGTTAAAAACGTTATTTTTAAAGGAGATATATTATGAACAAAATTTTTGAACCCGCAACAGATTTTGCATTCAAACCCGCAGATTTCGTTCCGTTTAAAGACAGAGAAGTTTGCGAAAGACTGCGTAAAATGAGCGGTACGGAGCTTGAAAAACACGAGTCCTGGCAACATCCGGAATTCAACGTAAAAGTTATGATGAATCCGCATCCCGTACTTATCGCTACGCTTTTTGCAAGAATCAAAGAGGCTTCCGAAAAAGGTAAGAAGTTTACTATGATTCTCGGTAATCCCGAACCTGAAACGTATATTCCGCTTGCACAACTTATCAATTACTTTAAGGTTGATTGCAGAAACGTTCATATTTTCGCTATGGACGAATGGGCAGACGATCAGGGGCATATCGCGCCCGAAACTTATAAAGCGGGCTTTGCGCATTCTATGCTTAAATATCTCGTTTATCAAATCGATGAAAAGTTACGTATGCCTTTGTCGCAGGTTCATTATCCTACCGACAAAAACATCAACTCTTATTCCGATATGATTACCGAAACAGGTGAAGGCGGCGCGGATATTTGCAGTTCTTCTCCCGGATGGACGGGACATATGGCGTTTATCGATCCCGTAAGCGAATTTACCTGCGCTAAAGATATGGACGAATATTTATCTATGAAAGCGAGAATCGTTACTCTGCATCCGCTCACCGTTGCGCAGAACTCTTTGCATGGCGTATTCGGACAATCCGGATATATTCAGGACGTTCCGCCGAAAGCCGCTACTATCGGGCCCGTTGACGTAAAGAATGCGAGAGAAAGAATAGAAGTACACGCATTATTGACGAACAACACCTTCTCTTCGTGGCAGAGAATGACTTCGAGACTCGTTCTCCACGGACCTGTTTCTCCGCTGATTCCGAGTTCTATGCTTCAGCTTATGAAGACTCAGGTTTTGGTAAGCGACGAAATTGCCGCGCCGTTCGAGTGCTGGGAAAAAGTCGGATACTGATTAAACGATATAAAGCGGGCAAACGTTTAAGTTTAGATGTTTGCTCGTTTTTATGAGGTAAAATTGGCCCGGATTTTTCAGAAGAGAGACGGAAAAAGCTCTTGATGCTGTCTTGCAGGTATACGACAAAGTCGAATATATCAACGTAAGCAGAATAAAATACGTCCAACATATTATTAAAGTACCCTCAAACAAACCTACGGCGGAAGAAATGCATTTGGCAAGAAAGTACAACGAACTTCATCTTAGAGCTTATAATAGAAGAAAGCAAAAAAGTACTCGACATTTTAAAATAATGAGATTTATCATCAGCGTTTTAAAATATATTATCGTAAAAGCGTTCCGACTAAACAA
>CAJLXC010000077.1 GCA_905210545.1 uncultured Eubacteriales bacterium
TAAACAGACTTTCGGTTTTGCCGTAAACGTCCATCATAAGAAGCATTCCTTCCGCGGGGCGATATTTTTCTATATTGACCTTAAAAGTTAATAGCCCGCGGGAACAGCATATGCCGACCATATCCATAGGACCTTTTCCCGTTTCTACTCCGGCGGTGGGAACGGTTTCTACCCCGTAAGGCGGCAAAAGATTTTCCGCTGCGGGATAAAACGAGTTTTCCGCGCCGTGAATGCGCGAAGAATAAAGTATTCTGAACTTCTGCGAAGAAATGATTTCGTTCTCGTCAAACCGCTTGTACACAACGGGAGACGTCCTCGAAAAGCCGTTTGCGTAAGTCGCGCGCGCGAAAAACGAAACCATTTTCGAACCGCCGTAAGGTCTGTATTTAAAAGCGAACGTGCCGTTCTCGGCGGAAACTCTCGTTTCTACCGTGCGCCAGGCGCGGTATTGCGGTTTTATTTCGCCTTCCGCGGCGTAAAGAACGAGTTTTTTAAGCCCCTGCATATCCGGACTGACTTCCGCGAGAATTTCGCCGTCCTCTATTTCCGCTTTGACCGAAACGGGCGCGGGCAGCGCGGTCGTCCCGCCGTAGAGAAATTTCTTTAAAAACACAAGCGCGGATTTATAGCAGTCGTAAGCCACGCCGTCCCTTGCTCCTACCGAATAATCGGTTGCGGAATAAAAGCCTTCGCCTATTCTCGTTATCGTGTCGTAAGCCCTGTCAAGTTCGTATTTAACGCTGTTTGTGGGCGAGATTATATAAGTCGGGCAAGCCACGTGTCTTGCGTATGCCTGCGGATCAGCCGCCGCCAGAAATTTGAATTTATCTTCGTCGAACTGCGGTTCTGCGGTGTTTTCGTATTTATAGATTCCGTCGTATCCGCGCCAGCCGGCGTTGCCGATTATCACCGCGCAGGCGACTTCTTTTTCGGTTGCCATAAGATACCACAACGGCGTTGCCGGACCGTTTATCCCGAACAAACCCACCGTAGAAACGAATCTTTGATTTTTAAGAAACGCAAACGCGTATTTTATGACGCAACCCCACTCGTACCAGAAAGTGTCGGTTATTTCGCCTTCTATCCGCGCGTCGCGGAACTTTTCGGGATTAAACTCCGCGCAGGAAAGCGAGGACGGATAAACCGTATACCTTTCGCGCCCTGCGCATTTCCCCGCAACGTCCACCGTAAAAGAAGCGTAACCCTCTTTGGCGAGTTGTTCGGCAAAAAACCCGTCCGCGCCCGACCTTAAATCCTGAACGGACAAAATCGCCGGAGCGGAAATGACGTTCATGTTTCTCACAAGCACGCCGTAAATCTTAACGCGTTCCTCGCCGACTTTTCTGCCGCTTAAATAAAGCTTGGTAATCTGAAGGTCGCCTTTCTTTTCTTCTTCCGCCACTTCAAACGTAAGTTCGCCGTCGACGCGGAAGTCTTTCCAGACCGCCGTGGGCGTTAAAATAGTACCTGCCATAGTCTTAAAGGCCGAAAACGGCTTTTTACTCCTCCGAAAGTTCTCGCGGAAAAAAACGGTTTTTAGTTGATTTTTGTGCCGCGATGATATATAATAGCTGTTACTTAAAGCAATAACGGATTAACTTGATCCGCGAAGCTTTTGCAAATTCTCATTCTATTATAGTATACAGTATTTTAGTTTTATTCGCAAGTGTTTTAGGGGTACGAGCCAAATTATCGCCCGTTCCCGCAACGGAGAAATTTTATGACCTGTTCTTTTGCAAAAGAATTTTCCGCCTCGTCTTTCACGGGCGTGGAAAACGAGTTCATCACGGTTTATATGCAATACGCGAAGGGCGAGTCCGTAAAGGTTTATCTTTACGGGTTATATCTTTGCGCCAACCCGCAGGAAGACAAAAGTCCCGCGGAAATAGCCCAAGCCCTTTCCGTTACGGAAGAAGAAGTGATAAGCTCATTTAAATTTTGGGAAGAATTCGGTATCGTTTCCGTCCTTTCGGAAAATCCGCTTTCCGTTTCTTATCTCCCGGTAAAGAGCGCGTACCGCGCGAAGCCGAGAAAATACACCGCGGAAAAATATTCCGACTTCACCAAAGCCGTGCAGTCGATGATTACCGAACGAATGATCTCCACGGGCGAATATACGGAATATTTTAATCTTATGGAAACCTTCGGGATAAAACCGGAAGCGATGATTATGATAGTAAAATACTGCGTGGATATGAAAGGCGCGGATATAGGCTATCGCTATATTTCGGCGGTCGCAAAGGATTTCGGCAACCGCGGAATCACCACGGTGGAAAAAATAGAAAAAGAGCTTACTTCCTATACTTTGCACACCGCAGAACTCGAAAAGATTTTAAAAGCGCTTTCTTCGCGCAAGAAGCCGGACGTGGAAGATCAGAATTATTTCAAAAAGTGGACGGAAGAGCTTTCTTTCGAGCCGGAAAGCATAGTCTGTGCGGCAAAACTCTTAAAAAAAGGCACGACCGCAAAGCTCGACGCGCTTATGATGGAGCTGTATTCGTGCAAATGCTTTTCTAAAAAAGAAATCGCCGACTACGCCGAAAAGAAGCGCGGCATTTACGAACTTACGCTTAAAATCAATCGCGCGCTATCCGTTTACGTAGACGTTATCGATACCGAAATAGAAAATTACACCTCTAAGTGGCTGTCTTACGGCTTTGAAGAATCGGCTTTGCTCATCGTTGCGAATCACTGTTTCAGGGCGGGCAAAAACACTCTGCGCGATATGAACGAGCTGACGGATTATTTAAGGACGCGCGGATTTATAGACGTCGCGGCGGTCAACGATTATTTCGAGCAGCAAAAAACCGCGGACGAATTTATCGGCAAGCTTCTCGTTACCTGCGGACTTAACCGCCGCCCCACCCCGTGGGACAGAGAAAATCTCGCTATGTGGAGGAGTTGGAACTTTTCCGACGAAATGATTTTAGAAGCCGCAAAGCTCGCCTCCGGCAAAAACTCGCCCGTGGCGTATATGAACGGCGTTCTCTCCAGATGGAAAAACGAAGGAGTATTTTCACCGACCGAAGAACTTTCGAAAAGCGCGAAAGGCGAAATATCGCAGGAAGACTATAACAGAGAATACGCGAGAAGAAGAAGCGTAGCCGCTTCGAGAGCGCAGAAAAACGTAGAAAAAGCAATGGCAACGGACGGTTTTGCCGCTATTTACGAAAGGCTTTCCGGTATAGAACGCGACCTCGCTTTCGCAGAGCTTTCCGGCAACGCGGAAACGCTCGCCGCGCTCGAA
>CAJLXC010000078.1 GCA_905210545.1 uncultured Eubacteriales bacterium
TAAAAATATGCACCTCCAAAAGTTTGTCTAACTTTTGGGGTGCATATCAAAGCCGAACGCTTTTTACGTTTATAAATAATTTTAATAAGGTCCTATCCACAGCTTTTGCATAACGGGATAAACTTTTATTTCTGTTCCTTCAAGTCCCGCGAGCGTTTCTTCGTTAAACACAAAGTTCGCAGTCAAACTGATTTTCTTATCTCTGACATAAAAACACCAGCCGTTAAATTTATATTCTTCTTCGTCCTTTGCTTTTGCTGTCGGCAGGTCTACGGTCGAGCCTAACGTTTTGCCGTATTTCACCCAAAAATCAGTTCTGCCGCCGTTTATAATAACCGAACGAGCCGAATTATTGTCATATCTGGGTTCGGTCATAAAGGTCAGATGATATACGATTTCCGTCCAGTTTGCAATCAATTTTATAGATTTGGTTAAATTCTTTATTTTGGTAATTTTCCCGGATTCTCCCTCTATCGACCAACCTTCGAATTTATATCCCGTTCTGACAAGAACAATAGAAGACAAATCGATTACTTCGGTGCTGTTTGCGGGATAAAACGTTATCAGTTCGCCCGTATAACTGCTTGCGCCGCCAAAATCATACGATATAGAATAACCGTTTTGTCTGTATTCGGCAAAAACAACTACGTCCTCTAAAAATCTCCATTCCTGCCCCTCGTTCAGGTAAGTATCTTTTTGACCGCTTATTACCCAACCGACAAACACGTAACCATCTTTCTCCGGCTTTGGCAAATTCTCCACTTTTGAGCCGTATTTAACTCTTACCGATGATGACAGCCTTTCATTTTCACTTAAAACAAAAACCAAGGCAAACTCCTTAGGCTCCCATACGGCTTTAACGGTAGCGGTTTGTTTAATTTCTTCTAAATTTTTATCCCAGCCTTTAAAATCATAACCGTTTTTTTGATAAACGGGTTCTACAATTTCGGAAAGGAAATTGACTTCTTGTATTTCTTCTCCGCTTACCAGCGTGCCGCCGTTGCCGTCGAACGTTACCGTAAAGCTCTTGCCGCAGGCAACCGCGCCTAAGCACGCCGCCGCAAGCACGAACGTCAGCAGCAATAAAAAGATTTTTTTCATTACCCCCCCCCGAAAAATAACGACAACTAAAGGCGTTCGCCGTTTTTCTCTCGTGTTTATATATTTCTTTAATAGTATAACTTATAACAACAAAAAATTGCAAGGATTTTGAGAAAATACTTTAAAAACGGCGCTTTTTGACGCCGTTTTTGCCGATTTAAGCTCCATATTTAGACATTATTTTAAGAAGCGCGCCCAAACCGTCGTTTATTTTTTCTTTCACTTCTTCTGCGGGAACGCCGCGCTCTGCTTCGTTAAGCGAAAAATTAAGGTCGCTCACCGTGCGTTTATCCGCGGCGGAAAGCGCGTAATAATCGAGCCTTGCGATGACCGAACGTATATGCGACAAATCGAGATCGCAGGCGACCGCGCGGTCTTTGCACGTTTTGCCCGACGTTTTAAGAACCTCTATCTCGCAGGGTTTATCATCTTTTAAAACCTGTTCGCAGCGCGGTCTTCTTGCGGCTTCCATTCCGATAACTTCCGCGCGGCGATCGTTTCGCGCGTAGGATTCAGCCGACTTTATTTTGCCGTCTATGTATCTGACAAGCTCTCTTTGCTTATCGGCGGTTTCGTTTTTGCGCGCGGGAACGCTCAGCACCGGCGCGGCAAGAAGAATCGCCCAGGCGAGCGAAATCAAAGACAAGACTTTGTTTGCCCCGTTTTGCGAAAAAGCAAACGACACGATAACCGCCGCCCCCGAAAACAAAAAATATCTCGACCGCTTTCTTATTCCGTAATCGTATAAAACGATTGCGAGAACGGTTTCCGTAACACAGGCGACAAGCGATATCGCGAGCGAAGCCGCGAATACCGCGCCGGCGTATTCGGCAGATATTTTTGAAAAAAACGCGTTTAATGCTTCCGTCATTTGAATACCTCTTTAAGCATTAAAACACGAAAGCCGCCGAAAATTGCGACGACGTTTGTCGAAAAAACGCAAGTTTCAGGTTATTTCAATCGTTTCGCCCGAATACAGATTGACGATCGTTTTGGATCTGACCTTTTTGCCGAGCAGCTTTTCTACCGTTTCCGCATATAAATCAAGTTGTTTTTTATATCTGTGTTTAAGCGTTTCCGCACTTGCCCGCGAATATTTGTAATCCACTACAAAAGCGTCTTCTTCGCCCGTTGCGAGCAAATCGATTACGCCCTGCATAACCACCTGTTCGCCGTGCGTTCCGTCGTCGCCGTAAAGCGAAGCGGCGTCCGCCGCCACGATAAAGCTTTTTTCGCGATACAGTTTTCTGTTTTTCAATTCGCCGAATATTTTCGCGGAAAGCGCGCGTTTTATTCTTTCCGTATTGATTTCCGAAAGCGCGGCAGCGGATATAAGCCCCGTTTCCGTCATCGTTTTAAGCTGCAAATCGAACTCTTCCGTCCGTGTAAAATCGATATACTGCATAACCGCGTGCGCCGTAGTACCCCTTTCCGTATCCGTAACGTCCGTTCCGCGAGACAAGCCGTAAACCCGCTCCGCATCCGCGCCGTTTTTCTCGATTTCCGCCGCACCGTATTCTTCTTTTTTCAAAAGCGAGGTCACGGCGGTTTTAAGCGGAAGCGAGCAAGCCGACGAATAAGGATAGGTATAGCCGAAATTCTTTCGCATTTCGGAAACAAGCCCGGGATCGGTTTTGCCCACGAGAATTTTTCTCGGCTCTCTTTTCAATTCCGCCGCGCCGAAGCTCTCTTTGTCCCACTCGGTAACGGGTAAATCGGCGGGAACGTAATCTAAAAACCGCTCCGCGCCCGTAAACACGGCTTTTCTCTTGTCTTCTTTTCCCTCGAAAGTAAGGTGCAACGAATACGCCGCGCGTGTAGTCGCAACGTAAAAAAGCCGCAGCTCTTCTTTCATTCTGTTCACGCGCATTTTTTCTTTGACGAGTCCGCGCAGAAGCGTTTCGGAATACGTGCGTTTTTCGTCATTTTGTTAGTTTTGCCTAACTTTTTATGGGAAACAAAAG
>CAJLXC010000079.1 GCA_905210545.1 uncultured Eubacteriales bacterium
CGGGCGATATTTTCGCCCGTGCGGGGTCTTTATATAATAATTCAGTCTTTAACGAACAGCTTTTCGCCGTCGGAATCGACTACGATTTCGCTGTCCGGCGCAATATCTTTTATTATGATTTCTTTGGCTATCATCGTTTCTACGGTATGATCGATAAACCTTTTCAGCGGTCTTGCGCCGTAATTCACGTCGTAACCGTTTTTTACGATAAATTCTTTGGCTTTATCGGTTACGGTAAGTTTAAGGCGTTTATCGGCAAGTCTTGCCCTGACCTTATCGATAAGCAGGTCTACGATTTTTCCCACTTCCTTTTCCGTAAGCGGTTTAAACGTTATTATCTCGTCTAAACGGTTGAGGAATTCGGGACGGAAGCGGCGTTTCAATTCGGCATTCACTTCGTCCAGCGCGCTTTGTTTTATCGTTCCGTCGGGCATCAACCCTTCTAAAAGCGCGGGCGCGCCGATGTTGCTCGTCATTATGATGATCGTGTTTTTAAAGTCCACCGTTCTGCCCTGCGAATCGGTTATTCTGCCGTCGTCTAATACCTGCAAAAGTATATTGAACACGTCAGGATGCGCCTTTTCTATTTCGTCGAACAATACGACGGAATAAGGTCTTCTTCTCACCGCTTCGGTAAGCTGTCCGCCGTCTTCGAACCCGACGTATCCCGGAGGCGCGCCGATAAGTCGCGACACGCTGAATTTTTCCATATATTCGCTCATATCGATACGGATTATATTATTTTCGTCGTCGAACAACGCGCTTGCGAGAGCTTTTGCAAGTTCCGTCTTACCTACGCCGGTAGGTCCTAAAAACATAAACGAACCGATAGGTCTGTTAGGATCCTGTATACCCGCGCGGGATCTTAAAACCGCTTCCGAAATAAGCTTTACGGCTTCTTCCTGACCGATTACGCGTTTATGCAGAATATCTTCGAGATGAATCAGTTTTTCTCTCTCGCCTTCTACGAGCTTGGTTACGGGAATACCCGTCATTCTCGCGACGATTTTGGCTATTTCTTCGTCGGTAATGCGGCTCTTTATAATTCTTTCCGTCTTGCCGTTCTCGTTCTTTTCTTCTTCTTCGAGTTCCTTTTGCAAGGACGGAATCGTGGAATATTTCAATTCCGCCGCCTTATTCAGGTCGTATTCGCGTTCCGCGCGTTCCATATCGGCTTTGGCTTTTTCGAGACGTTCTTTGGTTTCGCGAACCTTGACGATAGAACGCTTTTCGTTGTCGAGTTTTGCCTGCATAGCCGCAAACTTGTCGCGGTATTCCGCAAGCTCTTTTTCTATTTCTTTAAGATGCTCTTCCGAGAGTTTATCCGTTTCTTTTTTAAGCGAAGTACGTTCTATTTCGAGCTGAATTATCTTATGTTTGATTTCGTCCATTTCCTGCGGCATAGAATCGATTTCCGTTCTTACCATCGCGCAGGCTTCGTCTATCAGATCTATCGCTTTATCGGGCAAAAATCTGTCCGTAATGTATCTGTCCGAAAGCGTTGCCGCGGCGATTATCGCGGAGTCGCTTATTTTTACGCCGTGGAATACTTCGTATCTTTCTTTAAGCCCCCTTAATATAGAAATCGTGTCTTCTACGGAAGGCTCGTTTACGAGAACGGGTTGAAATCTTCTTTCAAGCGCGGGATCTTTTTCGATATATTTTCTGTATTCGTCGAGAGTAGTCGCGCCGATACAATGCAGTTCGCCGCGCGCCAGCATAGGCTTTAACAAGTTGCCCGCGTCCATCGCGCCGTCGGTTTTGCCCGCGCCGACTATCGTGTGCAGCTCGTCTATAAACAGAATTATTTTGCCGTCGCTGTTTTTTACTTCGTTAAGCACGGCTTTAAGTCTTTCTTCAAACTCTCCGCGGTACTTTGCGCCCGCAACGAGCGCGCCCATATCCAGCGAAAATACGGTTTTGTGTTTTAACGCTTCCGGCACGTCGCCGCTGACTATTCTTTGCGCAAGTCCTTCCGCAATGGCGGTTTTGCCCACGCCCGCTTCGCCTATCAGAACAGGGTTGTTTTTGGTTTTTCTCGACAGAATTCTTATAACGTTTCTTATTTCGTTATCTCTGCCGATAACCGGATCGAGTTTGTTGGCGCGGGCGCGTTCCACCAGATCGGAACCGTATTTTTTAAGCACGTTGTAAGTGTCTTCGGGATTCTGATCGGTCACGCGTTGATTTCCGCGGACTTTTTTAAGCTCTTCTAAAAACGTTTTTTCGTCTAACCCCGCGCGCGACAAAATTTCTTTTACGTCTTTATCGGGGTTTTTTATCATCGCAAGCATTATATGTTCTACTGAAACGAACGAATCGCCCATATCGGTTGCGATTTTTTCCGCTTCGGTAAACGCTTTATCGAGTTCCGGACTTAAATATAACCCGCTCACGTTGGATATTTTAGGTAAATACCCTATGCGCTTTTCGACTTCCCTTGCGATTTCTTCAGTTTTCATATTCAGCTTCGCGCCTGACAACAACTCTTTGATAAGTCCTTCGTCCTGCGTTAAAAGCGCGTATAATATATGCAGTTCCGTTATTTGCTGATTACCGTTTTCTACGGCAAGCTTTTTTGCGTCTTCCAGCGCGTATAACGACTTTTGCGTAAATTTTTCAAAATTCATATTCTCATCTCCCTTGGTTTTATTTTTAGCACTCTTCGCGTGTGAGTGCTAAATTTTTATTTTCTTTATATTATACGCAAAAAATTAGCACTGTCAAGCGTTGAGTGCTAATTTTTAAAAAATTTTTTTAGTTTTTTGTTTTTAACGGCGAAAAGGCTGCGTTTTACTCCGCGGAAAAGAAGCGAGATTGCCGCGCTACGCGCTTCCCCGCTGACGCTACGAAGGACTAAGCCCGTCAGGGCAGTCCGTCAAAGGCGTCCGC
>CAJLXC010000080.1 GCA_905210545.1 uncultured Eubacteriales bacterium
TTTTATCAAAAAAAATACGACGTAAAAGCATTCCGAAACAGTCAGAACCCGTTATAGCCTTTTTCTGTTTCTGCGCACGCGGTTTAAGTGCCGCTCGAAGCTCCCGTCGTTTAACAACCTTGCGATAAGGTACTGTTCGAGAACGGGAACGGAACAGGAATAAAAGCCGAGTTCTTCCGCGAATTTTTCCGAAAGCTCGTCCGACAAAAGCATATACCCCACTCTGAGAGCGGGCGACAGCGTGTTGGAAAAAGTGTTTAAATAAATCGTCCGACCCGACCCGTCGGCGGCAAAAATGGTATCGACCGTTTTAGGCGACAACGAAAATTCCGACTCGTAATCGTCTTCCACGATAAACCTGTTTCCGTTTGCCGCCCATTCGAGATACTCTCTTTTTTTAGAAGCGGAAGCGGTTACGCCCGTAGGAAAACTGCGGAACGGGGTAACGTGCAGCACCTGCGCGTCCGTGTTCGCGAGTTCGGAAGAGATAATCCCCTCTTCTCCGAGCTTAAGTTTTCTGCACGACACGCCGTTAGCCTCGTAAACGCGTTCGATTTTTTCGTAAGACGGATCTTCTATACCGTAAACTTTATCGCGCCCCAAAAGCTCGGTTATAATGCCGTAAAGATATTCCGCGCCGCTCCCCACGACGATGTTTTCTTTTTTAACGTAAATGCGCCTGTTTCTCGCAAGATATTCCCGTATCGCTTCACGCAGCTCGTCCGTGCCGCTGTTGGGAGATTTTTCGTAAAGTCTTTCTCCGTATTCGGACAAAACGAATCTTACCGCGCTCGCATAAACGCTGAACGGAAACGGCTCGCCCGCGGGAACGAATTTACGCAACCCGCCGAATTCCGTTACGGGTTTTTCCGCCGCTTTAACGCTGCCGAACGTTTCTCCGCTTACGTAAGACACGTAATAGCCGCTTCTGTTTTTCGACTCGATATACCCTTCGCTCACAAGCAATTCGTAGGCGTGTTCCACGGTGATTACGCTGAACCCGCTGTTTTCCGCGGTAACGCGTTTAGACGGCAGCTTCGTTCCGTAAGGATAAACGCCTTCCGTAATGCCTTTTTTTATTCTGTCGTAGATTTCGTAATACTTTTTTTCCATAGTAGTTTTCACCGATTAACTTTCTTTTGCCCATAATAACGATATGAGATTGCCGCGCTACGCTCGCAATGACAATATGTGGTGTCCGCCAAAGTCGTCCGCAATGACAATATTGAGTACCGCACCCCGCGCTGTCATTCCGAGGAAAGGCGGCACGCCTTGACGTGGGAATCTCTTTTTTATTACTATCCGCTTATATTCTCCCCTTAAAGATTAAGGGGGCGGGGTTTTTTGAGGAGTTTTCAGGGTAACGGGGGCGCGGGGGAATAGGGACGGACTCGGAAAACAGTCCCTTTCCCCTGCAAATTTCCCCTTGACGTGGGAATCTCTCCTTTAATAACACAATCTGGTCTTATAATATTTTGTAGTTTTGGTTATTTTAATATTATCAAAATTATTGTATCATAGAAAAAAAAGAAAGTCAACGGAGAAAAAACAATATGAATAATTATTTTTCCACAAGAAAATTATGTTTCGTTGCAGTGTTTACCGCGCTCAACGTGATAATGAGTTCGTTCGGAATACCCGTCCCGGGCGGACATTTATATCTTAACGACGTGATAATATGCACCGCCGCGCTCGTACTCGATCCTCTTTCCGCCTTCATAGTAGGCGGCGTAGGCGCGTTTTTAGGCGATTTATTCTTCTATCCCACGCCGATGTTCGTGTCGCTTGTAACACACGGATTGCAGGCGGTTGCGATTTCTCTTATCGTGGGAAAGAAAACCGAAGAACCCAAGCTTTTAAGGAGCATTCTCGCTGTTTTCGCAGGGGCGGTGATAATGGTCGTCGGCTATTCGCTCGGCAGGGCGTTTATATACAGCACGCCCGAATACGCGATAATGAAGCTTCCGTTTCAGATTTTGCAGGCGGCGGTGGGTGTCGTGGTAGGAGCGGTGCTCTGCTGTGTGTACAATCTGAAGGATCGGATGAAGGACTATCTGGACGGCAGAAAGAGGCCTTCCAAAAAGACCGCAAAAAAGGACGCCGGCGAAGAAAGCAAATAAAAGCAAAGAAAACAAATAAGAGTAAAAAACAGGCGGTGCCGCCGACCCTCAAGGGAATCGGGCACTGCCTGTTTGTTTAAAACGGAAAAGAAGCGGTCTTTGTCCTATTTGACGATGTAGGTTTTCAGCCATTGCACAGCTGTTTTGGAATCCAAGAACCGATCGGTCATTTTTTCTTCTCCGAAAAAGCCGAAGATGAAGGACTGTCCCTCAATTTCCACCGAACCAAGGAAGCAGTAGTAGTCTTTGCTGACCGAGCCGGTTTTCAGACCGTTCATTTCGGGAATATAATATTCGGAAGTGTAGGGATCAATGCACCAGTTGGTGTTTTTCCATTCCATAATGTGTCCGCTGTAGTAGGTGACCCTGTCGCTGGGCAGGTTGGAATACTTCCGGATGATCTCATCTTCATAGGCCAGCCGGGCAATCAAAGCCATATCCTCCAAGGTGGAGTAGTTTTCCGGATAGTCGTAACCGTCCGGGCAGGTAAAGTGACTGCCGCAAAGACCTATGGTTCTCGCATATTCGT
>CAJLXC010000081.1 GCA_905210545.1 uncultured Eubacteriales bacterium
CCGACGGAAAATTTTCCGTCGGGGCGCGGTGTTTTTTTTCGTTTACGCGGTGTTTTTTTTCGTTTACGCGGTATTTTTTTTCGTTTATTTATAGCGTTTTAAAATATCGCTCGCGGTATTTATCATTTTCTCTTTCAGCTCCTTGGGCTTTATTACCCGCACGTCGCTGCCGAAGCTCATCAGCTTGCTTACGAGTCCGTCGTCAAAAGGCAAAGAAGCCCGCGCGTAGAATTTGTCGCCCGATTTTTCTACGTTTTCTATCCCGAGCCATTCTTCTACGTCGGAAACGACCTTTGGTTCGACTTCTATTTCCACCTGCTCCGCTTTGACGGAGTTATGCCAGAAATCGAGAGGCAGATCCATTTTAGAAAGATCGCGCCTTATGAATTTTTCGTCTGTAAGCAAGGCTTTTTCTATTCTTCCCGTTTTAAAAAAGCGGAATTCTTTTCTCAGTTCGCAATATGCAAAAACGTACCATAATCCTTGCTTGAACACGATAACGTGCGGCTCTATGGTTCGCTCGGTTACGCTTCCGTTTCTGTCGTGATACCTTACGAACATTTTTATGTTCTCTTCTATGCTTTTTTGTATCAGCTTAAGCTTGTCTTTATACCCCGCGGTATCGCCCCAGGGACCTGCGTCTATAATAAGATTTCCCGCTTTAACGTCAAAACCCGCGTATTCGTTTCTTACCGCCGATTTAAGTTTGTCTATCGCGCCGGCAAGATCTTTGTCCGGCATTCCGTTTTCTATCGCCGTTAGCGCGTCTATCGTCTTTTCAAACTCTTTGACCGTCATAAAAGTAGAGGGGAATCTGTAGGTGTCTACTATGGAAAATCCGCCTTCGCGCCCGCGCTCCGCATAAAGAGGCACTCCCGCTTCTTCCAGAGCGGAAATATAACGGTATACGCTTCTCACGCTTACTTCGTATTTTTCCGCAAGGTATCTTGCCTTGACCGTCTTTTTCGACAATAAATCGAATAAAATGTTTATCGTTACTTCGTTTTTCATAAATATTTGCCTTTCCTTTACCATATTGTAATGTATAAGAAAAAATAAGTCAATTATTTTTGAAAAATATTTTTAATATGACAAGCGTATGTCATAATGCAATGTTATGATATAGGCGTAAAAGAAATCGGACGGGTAAATACAATGTTGGAAAAAATATTTAAAATTTTTAACGGAAAACGCGCCCTTCGCGGCGGCAAAAAAAATTGCCTGACCGTTTTGCGGTCAGGCTCGGGAGAAAATGAAAGAAAAGAAATCACGCTCAGGGAGAAAACCGCCGCGGAAAATTTATCCCGCGCGGTAGACCCGGACGAGCGCGGCAGAATTTATTCGCTGCTCTTTACCGCTTGTAGTCTGCGATAATTCGCGAAATGGCGCGGCTTGCGCCCGTTACGGGGTGCTTATCGAAGCTGCGTTTTACGTTGTACCTGTTGGCGTATACCGAATTAATCGCATACGCGAGAGATTCGGCGGTCAACGCTTTCTGGTCGAGAACGTACGCAAGCCCGAGCTTCTGAAAGTATTCCGCGTTAAGAACCTGATCCCCGCGCGACGTGCCTTTGGGCAACGGTATCAGCACGCATGGGAGCTTTAGACTCATGATTTCAAACAGGGAGTTTGCGCCCGCGCGGGTTACGCATAAACTCGCGCAGGCAAAAGCTTTTTCCATCTCGTTGAGATATTCGTAAACCCTGTAGCCGGTCTTGCTTTGCGCATAACCGTTTTGCGTGTCGGTTTCCTGTGGGAGGTTTCCTTTTCCGCAAACGTGGATAACGTCGTAACGCGGGAGCAGTTCCGGCAGAGCTTTATAGAGAGCGTCGTTTATCGCGCGCGCTCCCAGACTTCCGCCGAAAACCAGCAACACGGGTTTTTCGCCCGTCAGTCCGAAAAATTTCAGCGCGTCTTTTTGAGAAACGCCGTATAAAGATTCCCTTATGGGCGAACCTACGTATTCGCCGCGCTTAACGGTTTTTGCCGTATCGGGAAAAGACGTAAGCACCTTTTTACAATACCTTGCCGAGATTTTGTTTGCAAGCCCCGCCGTATAGTCGCTTTCGTGCGCGACGACGGGGATTTTCCTTTTTTTGGCAGCGATAACCACAGGCACAGCCACGTATCCGCCCTTGGAAAAAACTACGTCCGGTTTTAATTCGTCGAGAATTTTTCCCGCTTGCTTTATTCCTTTTATTACCTTAAACGGAATCGCGAAGTTCGCAGGGGAAAAGCTTCTTTTGAGCTTTGCCGTCGAAATCCCGTAATAGGGTATGCCGTTGTCCCGCACGATGTTTTTTTCTATTCCGTTTTCGCTTCCGATATAAAAAATTTTATCGAAGTCGTTTTTAAGATAGGGTATAAGGGCGATATTCGGGGTGCAATGTCCCGCCGTTCCTCCGCCCGTCAGTATTACCGTTGCCATATACTATATATATGCGTAATTTTTTTTAAACGATACGCAAAAAAACGCAAAACCGCCCGCCCTGTTACGTTGTTATAGAAAGGAGATTGCCGCGGGATTTTCAATCGACGCTTCCCCGCTATCGCTACGAAGGACTAAGCCCGTCAGGGCAGTCCGTCAAAGGCGTCCGC
>CAJLXC010000082.1 GCA_905210545.1 uncultured Eubacteriales bacterium
GGGTGTCTTTTACTGCCATTGCGGACGCCTTTGACGGACAGCCCTGACGGGCTTAGTCCTTCGTAGCGATAGCGGAGAAGCGGCTTTTGTAAAAAGCCGTGGCAATCTCCCGTAATATGCAGGGTATAAGGAAATCACAAAATAAACCCCCTGCCGCAATTTTGCATTGCGGCAGGGGTGTCTCGCTTTAAATATTCGACCGAGAGAGCGGCAAAAACGAATTATTCGGGTTTGTTTGCTTCTTCGGTTTCTTTTTTCTCTTCGGGCTTCGTGTTAAGATATTCCGCGAATTCCAGCACGCCGTTTATTACGAAAATCGCGCCGAATACGATAAAGAACCAGTCAACCATCGCCCAGTGGCTGATTATAAGCAAAACGCCTATGAGAACTGTTACGGAAGGAGAGATAAGACCTCTGTAATTTTTCGCTTTGAATTCGGGTATAAACGCCGTCACGCCCGAGATAACCAGAAGCACGCCGAACACTATAAGCACGACGGATAAAAACAGCCAGCCGCCGAATATCGTCACAAGACCTATAACGCCGTAAATCGCCGCGCTTGTCCAGTCTTTGGCGACCGCGGAAAATACCGCCTGAACGATAAACAAAATGCCTATCGCGGTCATAACCCAGTTAAGCACGCCGCTTCTGAAAATAATGAACAAAAGTCCCGTGACTACGTATAAAACCGCCGTAACGAGGCGTTTGTCGAGATTGATTTTTTCTTTCATAAAAGCTCCTTTTTCGACAAATTATGATTTTCATCGAGATATAATTTTAATACCGCGCGGGCTTTATGTCAAGTCATTTTTAAAATTTAACGTTTATTTCAGGCAAAGCTCCTGAATTACGCGGTTGTTTGCGGCGAGTTCGTTTAATCGGCTGCCTTTTTTTATACGCGTGGTATCATTACATTAAAATATATACGGAGAAACGGTTGTGAAAATTACAGAAAAGCTTAACGCAAAAAATAAAAACATATACGATGAAAAACTCCGTGCCGTTTTTTACGGCGCGGAGTTTTTTGTCATAAGATTTATTAAATCGGAATATGTTATAAAGAACGGTCGGATAATAATATTCTTAAAAAGCGGTTTCGGCATAAAAAGACAGCGAGCGGCTTTTTACGATAAAAATATCCGTGATAAAAGGTATAAAATGTATTTTGCTTGTATAAATAAAAAAAAGGCTTGCGCGTTTATCTTTACGATTCTCGCCGGCGCGATTGCGGTTCTTGCGTTGACGTTTACGGGCGCTTCCGCGGTGTTTTACGGCGGCACGCTTAAAAAGTTGCCCGTGTATTACGTAAAGACCGAAGAAAAGAAAATAGCAATCTCTTTCGATTGCGCCTGGGGAGTGGATTACACCGACAAGCTTCTCGCGATAATGAAGGCAGAAAAAGTGCGCTGTACGTTTTTCGCGGTGGAATTCTGGGCGGAGAAATATCCCGATTATCTTAAAAAGATTTCGGACGCGGGACACGAAACAGGTACGCATTCCGCCACGCACCCGTATATGAGCAAGCTGGACGAAGCGGCTATAAAAAAAGAACTTGCGACTTCGTGCGAAGCGATAGAACGCGTAACGGGTAAAAAGGTGGAGCTTTTCAGACCGCCTTACGGCGATTACGACGATTTGCTTATAGAAACGGCGAGCGGCGCGGGGCTTTATACCATACAGTGGTCGGTAGACAGTCTCGACTGGAAAAATCTTTCCGCAACGCAGATTACGGAAAGGGTTCTTAAAAGGATAGATAACGGAAGCATTATTCTATGTCACAATCAGGGGCTGCACACGGCGGAAGCGTTGCCGGACATAATAAAAGGGGCAAAAGCCAAAGGCTTTGAGTTCGTACCCATAGGCGAGCTTATTTACAGGGAAAATTATCGTATGGCTCCCGACGGCGCGCAGATTAAAAATTCATAGGAAATTCTTTGGAGGAAATAAATATATGAACAATCAGGCAGAAAAGAACAACAAGGTTTTCATCAGCGGGGAAATCGTTTCGGAAGCGGAGTTTTCGCACGAGGTTTACGGAGAGGGGTTTTACGAAATGAGCGTTTCGGTAAAACGCCTGTCGGGGCAGGGTGATGTTTTGCCGGTAACCGTTTCGGAAAGGCTTATCTCGGATAAAGATTTAAAGCCGGGCGTAACGATAAACGCGATAGGGCAGTTCCGCAGCTACAACAAGCTTGTAGACGGCAAAAGCAAACTGATGCTTACCGTTTTCGTGCGCGAGCTGCTTGACTATACGCCGATAAAAAATCCCAACACGATAGTTTTATCGGGGTATATCTGCAAACCGCCCGTTTACAGAACAACTCCGTTCAACAGAGAAATAGCGGATATTCTTCTTGCGGTAAACCGCAGTTATAATAAGTCGGATTATATTCCGTGCATCGCCTGGGGCAGGAACGCGCGATTTGTGAAAAACCTTT
>CAJLXC010000083.1 GCA_905210545.1 uncultured Eubacteriales bacterium
CATTTTGCGCGTTCGCCCGTAGTTTACGTGAAGTTATGTAAAAAACGATTTTATTTTGCCGTAAGTTCGTATAAGTGCTTTTTATAATTGTCCATCGATTTGACTATGATTTTAACAGCTTCGTCTTTATCGGCAACCACGTCTACGCTGGTGTTTTTGTTTTCGAGCTGTTTATAAACGGAGAAAAAGTGCTGCATTTCGTCGAAAATATGTTTGGGCAGGTCGTGAATGCTTTTATAAGTGTTGTAGTTGGGATCGGCGTAGGGAATGGCGATTATTTTTTCGTCTACCGAGCCGTTGTCGTTCATTACGATAACTCCTATCGGATAGCATTTTACGAGACACATCGGCACTAAACTTTCCGAACAGAGAATAAGCACGTCCAGAGGGTCTCCGTCGTCCGCAAGCGTGTGCGGAATAAAACCGTAGTTGGCGGGGTAGTGCGTGGAAGTATATAAAATCCTGTCAAGTCGCAAAAGACCGGTCTTTTTATCCATTTCGTATTTTTGTTTAGAACCTTTGCTTATTTCTACCACCGCGATAAAATCTTCCGGAGTGATTCTGCTGCTTTCTATGTCGTGCCAGATATTCATATAAAACCTCTTTTTTTTTAATCATATCATATTTTATATTTTTTTTCAACTCTTTAATGACTTCTTAACGCGTTAAAAAATTGCTCTTTTTGATTTAATGTGTTAAAATATAAAAATGATACACGTTTTCTTTGCAGAAATTCCGGACCGTAAGGACGATTGCGGAAATTTTGAACCGCTCCCGCCGGAATGGGAAAAATACGTTTGCGGGATAAAAGACGAATCGCGCCGCCGTCAGAGTCTTTACTCGAGGCGGCTGCTTGGTTTAGCTTTGCAGGCTCTGCGCATAAAAGCGGAGGAATTCGTTTCGGACGAAAGCGGACGGTGGAAAATTAAAAATCCGCCGACGGAAGTCGATTTTTCCTTATCGCACTCAAAAAATGCCGTCGCGGTCGCTATTTTAACAAACGCGCGCGGCGAAAAAGTCGGCGTGGACGCGGAACTCGTTTCCGAGCGCATATTAAAGCTCGGAGCGCGAATCGCGGGCGTAGAAGAAACGCGGCTTTCCGCAGAAGAGCTTACGCGGATATGGACTAAAAAAGAAAGCGCGTATAAAGCGGGAACGGATATAAAATCGGCGTTTTTCGCAACAAAAACGCGCGAAGTCTGCGGCGAAAAATACGTCGTTACCGTCGCCTGCGCAAGCAAAAAAGAGATTGAAAAAACGAAATTTTATAGGATAAACGACTATAAACGTATACCGTATATTTAAAAAAGGACTAAGAAAATAAGAAAAAAAGAGACTTATCGGTTTTCGGTTTGTATAAAAAATAAAACCGCGCAAGCGGTATAAAAATAAGGAGATTTTATGAGCGAATGTACTCACGACTGTTCTTCCTGCGGAGAAAACTGCGCAGAGAGAGGAATAGAAAAAGAAAAACAGAACGAAAAAAGTAAAATCAAAAAGATAATCGCCGTAGTAAGCGGCAAGGGCGGCGTGGGCAAGTCTTTGGTTACCGCGTTGCTCGCTTCGCAGGCGAAAAGAGAAGGCTGTTCTTCGGCGGTGTTAGACGCCGATATAACAGGACCTTCCGCGCCGAAGCTGTTCGGGATAAAGACGCGGGCGTATTCGCCGGACGGAAAATTTCTTCTGCCCGTAGAAAGCGAAAACGGCGTTAAAGTGATGAGCGTGAATCTGCTTTTAAACAGCGAAGACGATCCCGTCGTTTGGCGCGGACCGGTAATAGCGGGTACGGTCAAGCAGTTTTACACCGACGTTGCCTGGGGCGACGTGGACTATATGTTCGTGGATATGCCCCCGGGAACGGGCGACGTTCCGCTCACGGTGTTTCAGAGTCTGCCGATAGACGGAATAGTCGTGGTGACTTCTCCGCAGGAGCTTGTGTCTATGATAGTCGGCAAAGCCGTTAAAATGGCGGAGATGATGAACGTTCCCGTTCTCGCGCTGGTAGAAAATATGTCGTATTATACTTGCGACGGGTGCGGAAAGAAGCTCGAAATTTTCGGCGAGAGCAAGGCGGAAGAAACCGCGGAAAAATTCGGAATAAAAACCGTCGCGAAATTGCCTATAAATCCGGAATTCGCAAAGGCTTCCGACGAAGGAAAGATTTACGACGTGGTTTTGCCCGAAATAAAAGAATTGTTTGAAAAAATTAAATAACCGTTTTGTTTCAATCGGGCGGATTTGAAAAGAGCTGCTTAAAAA
>CAJLXC010000084.1 GCA_905210545.1 uncultured Eubacteriales bacterium
TATACAAAGATTTTTTCAATTTTAAAGAAAAAACTTTTAGGATTTAACTTTTAATTTCCTAAAAGTCATATTCAACTTAAATTATTTTATCAGTTTTTCAAAATCGGATTTAACTTTTTTAAAGAGCATTTTCGCTTTTACCTCGTTTTCCGCGGGGAGCGAATAATATACCTTAAGTTTAGGCTCTGTGCCGGACGGACGAACGCATACGAAGCCGCCGCCCGCAAGCTCGAAATAAACGGCGTTGCACGGCGAACAATTTATACTCTGCTCTTCGCCCTCTGCCGTTTTACGGACGAGCGAAGAATAATCGCGCGTAGCAACCACCTTCAAGCCGCCAAGCTCTTCTACCGCAACGGTCTTTATATTATCCACTACGGCGTTCATATCGCGCATTGCGTTAAGCCCCTCGAACACGGTACTTTCCGTAACGTCGAACACGAAACCGTATTTATCGTATAGCTGCTGCAAACGTTCGTAAACGCTCGTGTCGTGAGCGGTATAATAGCAAACCATTTCCGCAAACATCATACTTGCGACTACGGCGTCTTTATCTCTCGCGTGCGTTCCGCGAAGATACCCGCAGGATTCCTCGAACCCGAACAGGAATTTGCGTTTGCCCGTATCGTCAAGCTCTCTGATTTTTTCGCCTATGTATTTGAATCCGACGGGAACGTCGAACAACTCCGCTCCGTAATCGTCCGCGATAAGCTTTGCCATACTCGTGGTGACGAAAGATTTTACCACAAAGCCTTTGGGATTGAGCTTTCCCGTTTCTTTAAGGCGTCTTAATACGTAATCGAGCAGAAGCGCGCCCGCCTGATTGCCCGTGAGCGAGGTAAACTCGGTTTTAGACGTTCTTAAAGCGACGCCCAACCTGTCGCAATCGGGATCTGTACCGAAAACCACGTCCGCTTCTTTAAGATCCGCCATCTTTATGGCGAGAGCAAGCGTTTCTTTATATTCGGGATTAGGAACGGCAACCGTAGAAAATTCGGGATCGGGGTTTATCTGTTCCGGAACGGTAAAAACGTTTATGCCCATTTTTTTAAGCACGGTTGTTACGGGAACGTAACCGCTGCCGTGAACGGGAGTATAAACGAGCTTTATCGTTTTGCCGACTTTTTTTACTTCTTTAGAAGAAAGCGCGAGCTTCAATATGGTTTTATAATAAGAATTATCAAGTTTTTTAGAAACGAGAACTATGCGCTTCGCCACGTTTTCGTCGAACCTGATTTTATCGGAAAGCGGCGTGCCGACCGCATTTATGTACTCAACGACCTTTGCGGTTGCCGCGGGATCCATTTGCGCCCCGTCTGCCCCGTATACCTTATAACCGTTATATTCTTTGGGGTTATGGCTGGCGGTAATCATTATACCCGCACACGCTTTTAATCTGCGCGTGGCATAAGACAGCATAGGAACGGGATGTTCTTTAGTGAACAGATATGTTTTTATGCCGTTTGACGCAAGCACTACGGCAGCGTTATAAGCAAAGTCATAAGACTTTATGCGCGTATCGTAAGAAATAACCACTCCGCGATGAATCGCTTCTTTGCCGAGAGATTTAACGTAATCCGCAAGTCCCTGCGTAGCTCTTCTCACCGTATGCACGTTTATCATATTCGTGCCGAGTCCTATAATGCCGCGCATACCCGCGGTGCCGAATTCCAGATCTTTGCCGAATCTGTATTCGATTTGCTTTTCGTCGTCTTTAATCGAGTTAAGCTCTTCCGCTTCTTCCGCGGTAAGCGTTTTGTCGTTTAACCATTCGTTATATATATCTTTATACATTTTTGATAATCCTCTGAAAACGTTCGGCGGATATGCCGAGCGTAAAATCGCTGTTTTCCGCAGTCGCCGCGAAAAGACTCTTCGCTTCTATGCGCAACGAAAAACGCAAAAACAAAAAGTCGCGTCGACAAGGCTTTTCTGTCGACCGCGCCGACGATATGTTTTTTCTTCCTTAAATATTATATGTGATTAAACGCCGTATGTCAAAGCTTTTTTAATTTTTAAAAATATTTATTACAGAAAAATACTCTGCGCGGGCAAAAAACGACCGCCCGACGAAGTAAAAATCCGTTTAATGTTTTATTTGTAATAAAATTGTGAAAAATTATTTATCAAACAGTTGACATTAAATTTTGTTTTTGATACAATTTATAAGCGTTGTACGTGAACAGGCGGTTTCCGCGTTCGCGGGTGTAATTCAATGGTAGAATTCCAGCCTTCCAAGCTGGCA
>CAJLXC010000085.1 GCA_905210545.1 uncultured Eubacteriales bacterium
GAAAAACTTCGCCCGCCGCGTTCGCTTTTATATTCCGCGCCTTTCCCGAAAAAAGAAACGCCCGATTATTCGGTGCGTTCTTTAAGCTTTACTTTGCCGCACATATATTCGGAATACGAATAAGAGGTTTTACCCTTAAAACTCTTGTCGTTCGGCGCGACCGTGAATAACGCGGGATACACGCCCGATAGTCTGCCCGTAAAGTTCACGAATTTGTTTCTGCCGAGATTTAAGGTTACGTCTACGCTTTTTTCGCGCATTGCGGCGATGATGTTTTTCACTTCCGAAAGAGAACCGTTGCTTTTTATCATAACGGAATTATTCCCTTACTCCGCCTTTTTATACGCGCCGCAGCCGAAAATAATTTCTACGAATTATTTCTCGTCTTCGTAATCGTCGTCATACTCATCGTCTTCTTCGTCTTCCTCGTCTTCTTCTCCAAAATCCTTTTCGTCGATTTCGGGAACGTCGAAGTCGTCATCGTCGTCGTAAGTTTCTTCTTTCTCTTCGTCTTCTTCCTCTTCTTCGTCATCGAAAAGTTCGTCGCCTTCTTCCTTGGCGAGTTTGTCGAGAGAAAGCATTTCTTCGTCTTCTTCCTCTTCTTCGGCGTCGTCCATATACTCTTTCCAGGACTCGTCGTCATCGCTTTCGTGCGATTCCTCGCGCTCTAATTCTTTAAGACATTCTTCGCACATGGTTTCGCCTTGCTTGATATAATTATGATGGCAACGCGGGCAAAGATCCACCGCCTCGTCGTCCATATCGTCGTCATCGACCGCAAACACGAGCTGCGGACCTTTTTTAAGCTCCGCTTTGCACACGTCGCAGTACTCTTCGCCCTTTTTCATATAATTCAATTCGCATCTGGGGCATTTAACGTATTCACCGGGCATATTTCATCTCCATATAACATATATATTTGCCGTTAAGCGATTATGCTACTTAACTTTGCAGTAATTATACATATATAAATGCTTTTTGTAAACTGTTTTATTATGGTTTTATTTAAAAAATATAAAATTTTAAAACTAAACGACAAAAATTTCCGTTAAATCGGGCAAACAGTCTTTTATTTTTTTCCAAAACTCCGCGTAAAATCCGATTTCGCGCAAATTCTACCGCTGTTTTTACTGCCGATTTTACCGTTGATTATGCCGCCGAGTATCGTCGTAAGCCCCATAACGCCGCAAATCGCCGCGCTCCGCCTTAATAACAGAGCGAGCGCCGATTGAATACAACCGACGCTCGCTTTTCACTTTTCCCTTTATCAAATTAAATATCTTATTCAGGATCTTTCTAACAGCATTTTGTCCGCAACCAGCGCGATAAACTCGCCGTTGGTCGGCTTTTCCGCGCCAACGTAAGCGCGAACGCCTAATATTCCGTTTATGCTGTCTATCCTGCCCCTGTTCCACGCGACTTCTATGGCGTGGCGAATTGCGCGTTCTACCTTGCTTGCGGAAGTAGCATATTTCTCGCCGATCATAGGATACAGTCTTTTGGTTATGCTGTTTATGATTGCGGAGTCTTCTACCGCCATTTTTACGCCTTCCCTTAAAAACGAATACCCTTTGATATGCGGAGGGATACCGACGTTGATGAAAATTTTGCTTATCTTTTCGTCTAAAGACGTCGTGTGCAACCCCGCGCCGACCGACTGAACGGAAACGTTATCCGTCGCACCGCAGGCAATTTCCTTCATTCTGCTTTTAAGCATTGCGCCGTTGACGGGTTTTGCCATAAAATATGCCGCGCCCGCATTCACCGCCTTTGAAATGATTTCTTCTCTGCACAACGCCGAAAGAACTATTACGGACGTTTTCAATCCCGCGTCCCTTATCTTTTCTATTATTCTCAGCCCGTCGTAACCCGACACAACCAAGCCCGTAATAAGAAAATCCGGCTTTTTGTCCAACACCGCGGAAAGCGCCGCTATTCCGTCCGTGAAACTTCCTGCGACGAAAAATTCGTCATCCCCCTCAAACACTTTCTCCGCTTCTTTGCAAGATTCGTAAGTATCCTGCAAAATAAAAACTCTCTTTTTGTCCAACTTTTTCTCCTTTGACATAAAGTCTTTTTATATGTTTTTATTTTACATTATTTGTTAAAATATTGCAAGCGGATTTAATAAATAATTTTATAATTTTGTACAAAATTAAAAAATTTATCGAGTTTTTTGTAAAAATTTCCACATTTTTTTTAATTTT